>JANMZP010000086.1:0-7470 GCA_031383435.1 Betaproteobacteria bacterium
GCCAGCATCGTGGCGCTGACGCCGAGCACGCTGACCCCCGTCAGGCCGGCATCCGCCAGGCCGGCGTTCAAATGCTGTAGCTCTCGTAGGTGTTGGGGTGGAAGAGTTCGTCCACGCTCATCAGGCGACCCGACAGGCCCTGGCTGTGGTGGTGGCGCACGAAGGTTTCCAGTGTGCGCATGTTGGGGGCCACGCCGTAGCTCCAGTAGTCCTCGCCCATGGCGTCGCGCGCGGCTTTCAACTGCTCTTCCACGAAGGGCAGTGTGACCTTGGTGGCTGAGGTGTCGGCCAGCTTGTCCAGCGCCACGGCCTTGGCCTGGGTGAAGGCCTTTTGCACCGCGCCGGGCAGCCAGGGGTGCTGCGCGGCCAGCTCTTTTCGGATGCCCACCACATGCATGATGGGGAACACGCCAGTGCGGCGGTAGTAGTCCTTGGCGGTGGCCGTGGGGTCGTCGAACAGCCAGCCCACGTTGGGGTTCTTCAGGGCCGCGCCGCTGGGCGGGCGCGGGGCGATGAAGCCGTCGATGGCGCCGCGGTCCAGCATCTCGGAAATCGTCACACCTTCGGGTGCGTTCTCCAGGTGCACATCGGGCGGCAGTTGCAGCTTGATCTTCTCGGGCCGGCCGGGTGTGTCGATGCCGCCGCGCACCCACTGCACATCCGACGGTTTGACGCCGAAATCGTCTGCCAGCACGGCGCGCGCCCAGACGTGCGCGGTCAACTGGTATTCGGGCAGGCCGATGCGCTTGCCCTTCAAGTCTTCAGGCCGCTTGATGCGGTCTTTGCGCACGTAGATGCTGGTGTGGCGGAAGGCGCGCGACAGGAAGACCGGCACGGCGATGTAGGGGCATTCGCCGCGCGAATGCTTCACCAGGTAACTGCTGAACGACAACTCGCTGATGTCGAATTCCAGCCCGCGAAAGGCGCGGAAAAAGATCTCTTCGGGTGACAGCGTCATGCACACCGGGTCGACGCCGTCGATCTGCACGCTGCCGTCCAGCAGGGCGCGCGTGCGGTCGTAGTCGCCCAGGGCGATGGAGAGTTGTAGCTTGGACATGGGCGGCTTTCTTTTGTGCTTTGTTCGGTGCTTTGTTCGGTGACCAGCGACCGCAACCGGTCGGCTGCCGACTATAAACTTAGCGCCCTAAGTTGTTTGCGCCGGGTCATGCCAGGATGTTTCGCCGCAGCACCACCGGCTTGGCGTTCCAGCGCCGCTTGGCCATCCATGCCGCCAGCGCCGCGTCCAGGTAGTCGGCGTGGCCGGGGAACCAGCGTGCCAGCTCATCGGCCAGTGAACGCACGATGGCGGTGTTGCCCAGGGCGACCAGTGCCTGCACCTCTTCCACCGACTTGAGCACCGCCGCGTGTTCGTCGATGTGGCAGTCGCGGGCCGGGAAATCGGTGTCCACCATCCAGGCGTTCTCGGCGCCGAAATGGCGCCGGGCGTGGTCGGCGAAGGCTTGCAGGCGCTCGGCCACCTGGGCCGGTTCGGCTTGTTGCAGGGCTTGCACGCAGACCACGAAATCGCGGTGCTCGGCGTCCATCTCGTCATAGCCCAAAAGCAGACGGTCGTTCCATTCGATGGGTGCTGCGCCAGCGGTGGTGGCGGGGGTGTGGGTTGTCACGGCGTGGCTCCTTCGGCTTGTTGTTTCCACAGATTCCACGGCCGGTCGATCTGGCCTTCGCAGGTCTTGCGCGCGGCCTCGGCTTCGGCCGTTGTGAGGTAGTCGGGCTCGCCCAGCGACAGGCTTTGCAACAGCAGTTGCGCGTTGACTTCGGCATACACCGCGCGGTAGACGGCCACGCGCACCGACGCGGCCACCACGGTGCAGCCGTGGCCGCGCATCAGCACGAAGTTCGCCGCGCCCAGCGACGTGGCCAGCGCCGCACCCAGTTCGCGGTTGCGGATCAGCAGGTCACTGCCCAGGCCGGCGCTGTCGCGCACGTCGAACAAGGGCGCGCCCGCGTCGCCGCCGGCACCCAAAAAACCGCACATGTGGCACACCGGCCGAAAGCGCGCGCCTTTGGCAATGGCAAAGGGCAGCACCGCCGGCGAGTGGTTGTGCACCACGGCCATCACGTCGGGCCGGGCGCGGTAGATCTCGCTGTGGATGTAGCGTTCCAGGTACAGGCGCGGCGGGTCGGCGGCCACCGCCTCGCCAGTGGCGGTTTCGTATTCGACGACGTCGCTGGCCACCACCTGGCCGGGTGCCACGTTGCGGGCCATCAGAAAGCGGTCGGCGCGTTCGGGGTGGCGCGCGCTGATGTGGCCGAAGGCGTCGACGATGCGCTGGTGGAAGAGGATGCGGTTGGCATCGACCAGGTCCTGGATCAGCGCAGCGGGCGTGATCGGCGCAATCGAAGCAATCGGAGATGGGCTCATTTGGGTTTTCAAAAGCAGGCAGCAAGCGCGGGCCGTCAGGGTATCTCGACTTGTCGATGGCTGGGCGAAGCGACTACCCTCGCGCACCTTTTGACTGGAGTTCGCAATGAATTGGACGACTGCCCGCGCAGCATCTTGGTGGCTGGTGGCTGCGGCCCTGCCGATGACCGCGCTGGCCCAGGCCGACTGGCCTGCCAGGCCCGTCACGGTGGTCGTGCCTTCATCAGCCGGCGGTGGCACCGACACCTATGGCCGCCTGTTGGCGCAGGCCTTGACCGAGCAGCTGAAGCAGACCTTCATCGTCGAGAACAAGCCCGGCGCCAGCGGCGCCATCGGGGCCACGGCGGTGGCCGGTGCGGCACCCGACGGCTACACGCTGCTGGTGGCCAGCAACTCGTCGCTGGGCATCAACCCGGCGCTGTACAAGACGCTGACCTACGACGTGGCGCGCGACTTCGCGCCCGTCACGCGCGGTGTCATCGCGCCGATGGTCATCGTGGCCCACCCGGGGGCGAAATTGAAGACCATGCGCGACCTGGTCGAAGCCGGCAAGCGCGAACCGCAAGCGCTGTTCTATGGCACGGCCGGCGTGGGCAGCCCGCTGTACATCGGCGTGCGGATGTTGGAGGAAGCAACGGGCGCGCGCTTCAGCCACGTGCCCTACAAAGGCGTGGCCCCGGCCTACCAGGACCTGCTGGCCGGCCGCCTGCAGTTCATGCTGACCGACCTGGCCAGCGTGCGGCCCTTCATCGACACCGGCAAGCTGCTGGCGCTGTCCATCACCGACAAGAGCGCGCTGCTGCCCGCTGTGCCCACTTTCGTTGAGGCCGGCTACCCGGGCATCAAGGCCTTCACGGCGTTCTCGGTGATGCTGCCGGCCAAGGTGCCGCCCGCGCTGGTCAAGCGCATCGCCGCCGAGATCGCCAAGGCGATGAAGAACCCGGCCACCGTGGCGCGGCTGGAACAGGTGGCGCTGCTGCCGGTGCACGACACGCCCGAGCAGTTTGCGGCTTCGCTGAAGGCCGAGCAGGCCGACTGGGGCACCTTCATCCGGCAGCACAACATCACGCCGGAATGAAGTCCGGCCCGGGCGTTCAAAGCCCGCCCGGGTCGTCCAGCACGCTGTCCACCAGCGCCAGGAATTGCGCCAAGTCGACCGGTTTGGTCACGTAGTGCAGCGCGCCGGCCTGCAGCGCTTTTTCAATATGCAGGCTGGTGGCATCGGCTGACACCACCACCACCGGAATGCTGCGCAGTTTGGCGTCCGCTTTCATCTGCTGCAGGATCTCCATGCCGCTGGTGTCGGGCAGTTGCATGTCCAGCAGCACCAGGTCGGGCAGCGTGGCGCGAATGGCGGCCAGCCCGGGCAGCCCCAGCATCGACACCTCCAGCAGCACCTGTGGGCGTTGCGCGAAGATGCCGCGCATCACCTCGACGTTGGTTTCGTTGTCTTCGATGTAGTGCACGCGGCGTTCGCGGTAGGGTGCCGGCTGGGTGTCGCTGTAGCGGGCGGCCGGGATCGTGGCACCGTCGGCGGCGGGCAGGCGCAAGGTGAAGATGGAGCCGACACCGGCCTCGCTGCTGGCCGCCAGGGTACCGCCCATCAGTTCTGTCAGGCTGCGGCTGATGACCAAGCCGATGCCGGTGCCTTGCACGCCGCTGCCCTCGCGCCCCAGGCGGTTGTAAGGCTGGAACAGCGCGGCCAGCTGTTCGGGTGTCAGGCCCAGGCCGGTGTCGCTGATGGCCAGCTCCACGCTGTCGCCGGGCTCGGCGCCGTGGGCCGGCACGCGGCGCGCGGTGACGGCCAGCGCGCCCCCCTGGCGGTTGTATTTGACGGCGTTCGACAGCAGATTGGTCAGCACCTGCTTGAGCCGCAGCGCGTCGCCCAGCACGCCCTGGGCATCGGCTTCGATGGCATGCGCCACGGTCACGCCGAGGGCGGCGGCGTCGGCCGCCACCAACTCCAGGCAACTGACCAGCAGCGGCTCCAGCGCCACCGGCGCCAGGTTCAGTTCGACGGTGCCGGATTCGATGCGCGCCAGCTCGAGCGTTTCATTGATCATCTCCAGCAGATGCCAGCCGGCGCGCTGGATGCGTTGCGACCAGTCCAGCTGGCGCGGCGGCAGGGCCGGGTCGCGGTCCATTGCGAGCAACTGTGCAAAACCGATCATGGCGTTCAGCGGGGTGCGCAGTTCGTGGCTCATGCGCGAGACGAATTCGGTCTTTGCGTGGTTGGCCGTCTCGGCCCGCAGGCGGGCTTGTTCCGAGACTTCCAGGCGCAGCGTTTCGGTGATGTCCTGCAGCGCGCAGACCATGCGCAGCACGCGGCCTTCGGGGCCGCGCAGCACGCTGGCGGTGGCGCTGACCACGCGCTCGCGGCCTTCACCATCGCGCAGGCGCAAGCGCCGCACCAGGGTGTCGTCGGTGCAGCGCATCAACTCGCGCCGCCAGGCCAGCAGGCGTTCGGCTTCGTCGGGCCGCACCAGTTCCAACACCGACATGCGCCGCAGCCGACGCGCGCTGCGCCCCAGCATCTCGCGCAGCGCCGGGTTGGTTTCGATGATGCGGCCCTGCGGGTCCAGGAACATCACGCCCAGCGGCACGTGGTCCAGGATGCTGCGCAGGCGGGCTTCGCTTTCGCGCAGCGCCGATTCGGCGTGCTCGCGGTCCTGCATCTCGCGGCGCAGGCTGGCGGTGCTGGCCTGCACGGCCACGTCGGTGCGCCGGCTGTGGCCGGTGACCGTCAGCAGCAGCGCGCCCAACATGGCCGCCGCGGCCAGCCCGGCCAGCGACAGCAGCCAGGCGGCTTCACGCTGGTGGCCCGGCACGGCGGCGCGCGGTGCGCTGATGCGCAACTCGACCGGGCGTCCGCCCAGGTCCAGCAGGCGGCTGGCAGCGAAGCGGTCGGCGGCGCGGGCCGAGTCACCCGCCTGGGCCAGCGCCAGGTCGCAGCCGCTGCCACCCGCCAGACGCGGCTGCGCCACGCCCGTCTGGGTGTCCAGCAGGCACCAGTGCAGGTACTGCTGGTTCGGGCGGGCCAGGCCTTGCAGCAGCCGCTCGGTCCGCGTGGTGACGAAGACCACGCCGCGGAACTGCGCCTGGCGTTCGGCGGTGTTGCCCGGCTCGCCGCGGTACAGCGCCTGGTACATCACCAGACCGGTTTCGCTGCCGCTCGACTGGGTCAGGGTGAAACCGGCAGTGGCCGCCGGCTGGCCGCTGTCGCGCGCGGCCAGGATGGCGGCGCGGGCCGCCAGGATCGACAGCGTATTCACGCCCAGCGCCGCCTGGTTGCCCTCCAGGGGTTCGATGTGGCGCAGCGCGACGACTTCGCCGTCGGCCAGGCGTGCCGCGCCGTCGTCGCGGTCGAAGACGCCATAGCCCGCATCACCTTGTGCGTGGGCGCGCGACTCGAAGGCCGCCACATCGGCCAGCGCCACCCGCGCGCTGTAGCCCATGGCTTGCAGTTCGACGGGCTGGGCCAACCACCAGCGCGCGGCCTGGTGCAGCGTGTCGCGGTCCGGGCCGTTGCGCCCCCGGCTGGCACCGTGCAGGGCCTGCAGCGCGTGCAGCGGTGCGGCCATGCGCAGTTGCGCCTCGCTGGCCAGGCGGTCGGCGTCGCGTTCGAAGGTGGCGCGCAGGCGCTGCTCGCCGAGCCGCGCGAATTCGTGGATGCCCAGGCCCACCAGCGCCATGGCCACCAGCAGCGGCAGGGCCACGGTGCGCCGGCGGGGCCGCCAGTCGGCGGCGGGCCGGGCCACGAAGGTCAGCGCCAGCGGCGCGGCGATCAGCACGCCCAGCGTGTCGCCCACCCACCAGGTCAGCGCGTTGGCCAGCGCGCCCTCGCGGGCCAGGCTGCCAGTCGCCAGCAGCACCGCGGTACCGACGCTGGCGCTGATGCAACACGCCAACGGCGCGGCCAGCAAACCGAAGCGCCAGATGTCGCGCGGCGCGTTCAGCACCACAGGCAGGCTCACATGTCGCCGCACCAGCGCAGCGCCCACGGCCGCTTGCAGCACGGCACCGGCGGCAATCAGCGGCGGCGCCACTACCTGCAAGCCGGCCAGGGGCCCCTGTTGCGCTGCCAGCAGCAGGTTCACCGCGCACGACCCCAGCCAGATGCCCGGCCAGGCCGCCCGGCCGTAGACCAGGGCCGCCACCAGCGCAATGCCGGCCGGCGGGTACAGCGACAGCGCGTAATTCAAGGGCGCGCTGAGCGCGATCGACAACCAACCCACCAAGGCATACGCCAGGGCGCTGCACAGCGCCACCGCCACCCCCTGGAAGGCTGGGCGGGTCACACGTTGAACAGGAAATTCAACACGTCACCGTCTTTCACGACGTACTCCTTGCCTTCGGCGCGCATCTTGCCGTGGTCCTTGGCACCCTGTTCGCCCTTGAAGGCGATGAAGTCGTCGAAGGCAATGGTCTGGGCGCGGATGAAGCCCTTCTCGAAGTCGGTGTGAATGACACCCGCCGCCTGCGGCGCGGTGTTGCCGATGTGGATGGTCCAGGCGCGCACTTCCTTCACGCCGGCGGTGAAGTAGGTCTGCAAACCCAGCAGCTTGAAGGCAGCGCGGATCAAGCGGTTCAGGCCCGGCTCGTCCTGCCCCATTTCGGCCAGGAACAGGGCCTTGTCGCCGGCTTCCATGCCGGCCAGTTCGGCCTCGGTCTTGGCGCAGATGGCCACCACTGGCGCGTTCTGTTGCGCGGCGTATTCGCGCAGGCGGTCCAGGTAGGGGTTGTTCTCGAAACCGGTCTCGCTGACGTTGCCCACGAACATCGCCGGCTTGGCGGTGATCAGGCACATCGGCTTCAGGATGACGAGTTCCTCCTTGCTGAAGGCGATGCCGCGCACCGGCTGTGCCTGGTCCAGCGCGGCCTGGCACTTTTCCAGCACCTTCACCAGCGCGGCGGCTTCCTTGTCGTTGCCGCTGCGCGCCGCCTTCACATAGCGGTGCAGGCTCTTTTCGACGGTGCTCAAGTCAGCCAGGCAGAGCTCGGTCTGGATGATCTCGATGTCGGCGATGGGGTCGATCTTGTTGGCCACGTGGATGACGTTGTCGTCGTCGAAGCAGCGCACCACGTTG
>JANMZP010000119.1:0-2088 GCA_031383435.1 Betaproteobacteria bacterium
CTGAACTTCCGCCACCCGCTGGCCGCAGTCGATGCCGGCTATGACCGGCTGTCGCCCATCTACCTGGCCGACTACGCCACCGCCGACGACGGCACCGGCCTGGTCCACAGTTCACCGGCCTATGGCGTGGACGACTTCAACTCGTGCGTGGCGCACGGCATGAAGACCGACGAGATCCTGAACCCGGTGCAAGGCGACGGCCGCTATGAAGCCGCCCTGCCCTTGTTCGGCGGGCTGAACATCTGGAAGGCCGGCCCGGTCATCGTGCAGGCCCTGGCCGACGCCGGCCGGCTGTTCAACACCGCCGGCCTGCAGCACAGCTACCCGCACTGCTGGCGCCACAAGACGCCGGTGATCTACCGCGCCGCGGCGCAGTGGTTCGTGCGCATGGACGAAGGCACGGGCGTGTTCACCGTCGACAAGGCACCGGGCACGTTGCGGCAGACCGCGCTGGCCGCCATAGCCCAGACCGGTTTCTACCCCGAGAACGGCCGGGCCCGGCTGCGCGACATGATCGCCGGCCGGCCCGACTGGTGCATCAGCCGCCAGCGCAACTGGGGCGTGCCGCTGCCCTTCTTCCTGCACAAGGTGACGGGCGACCTGCACCCCGACACGCTGGCCCTGATGGAACGCGCGGCGGTGCTGGTGGGCGAAGGCGGCGTCGAAGCCTGGAGCCGTTTGGACCCGGCGGATTGGCTGGGTGAAGACGCGGCGCACTACGCCAAGAGCAACGACATCCTCGACGTCTGGTTCGATTCGGGTTCGACCTTCAGCCACGTGCTGCGCGGCTCGCACCTGGGCCCACCGGGCAACCGCGGGTACCACGAGAGCGGGCCCGAGGCCGATCTGTACCTGGAAGGCCACGACCAGCACCGCGGCTGGTTCCATTCATCGCTGCTGATCGGCTGCGCGCTGGAGGGCCGTGCGCCCTACCGCGGCCTGCTGACCCACGGCTTCGCGGTGGACGGCGCGGGCCGCAAGATGAGCAAGAGCGTGGGCAACGTCATCGAGATGGGCAAGGTCACCCAGCAGCTGGGCGCCGAGATCGTGCGCATGTGGTGCGCCGCCACCGACTACTCGGGCGACCTGAGCATCGACGACAAGATCCTGGCCCGCGTGGTGGACAGCTACCGGCGCATCCGCAACACGCTGCGCTTCCTGCTCGCCAACACCAGCGACTTCGACGCGAAGCAGCACGCGGTGCCGCTGACGCAGATGCTGGAAATCGACCGCTGGGCCTTGTCGCGCGCAGCGCAGCTGCAGAGCGAAATCCTGGCCCATTTCGAGGTCTACGAATTCCACCCGGTGGTGGCCAAGCTGCAGGTCTTCTGCGCCGAAGACCTGGGCTCTTTCTACCTCGACGTGCTGAAAGACCGCCTCTATGCGACGGCGCCGAATTCGCATGCCCGGCGCAGCGCGCAAACGGCGCTGTGGCAGATCACGCATGCCATGTTGCGCTGGATGGCGCCCTTCCTCAGCTTCACGGCCGAAGAAGCGTGGCAGGTTTTCGATGGTGGCGATTCGGTCTTCACGCAGTCCTTCTGGACCTTCGATGCACCCGACGCAGCACTGCTGGCGAAGTGGACGCGCATCCGCGAACTGCGCGACGGCGTGAACAAGGACATCGAAGCGCTGCGCGCAGCGGGCGGCGTCGGTTCTTCGCTGCAGGCGAACGTGGCCTTGACCGTCACGGCCGAAGACCACGCGCTGCTGGCCGCCTTGGGCGACGACCTGAAGTTCGTGCTGATCACCTCGGCCGTCGAACTGCAGGCCGGCGACGCCTTCAGCGCGACGGTGCAGGCCAGTACCGCCAGCAAGTGCGAACGCTGCTGGCACTACCGCAGTGACGTGGGCAGCGACGCCGCCCACCCGACGATCTGCGGCCGCTGCAGCAGCAACCTGTACGGCGCGGGTGAAACCCGCCGGGTGGCCTGATCGTGGCGCGCAACACAAGCGGTCGGGGCGGCCTGGCGCTGTGGCTGGGGCTGGCGCTGCTGGTCATCCTGGTCGACCAGATCAGCAAGACCCTGGTCATGCACGCCTTCGAGTACGGCGACAGCCGCACCATCACCGGGTACTTCAACCTGG
>JANMZP010000125.1:0-12862 GCA_031383435.1 Betaproteobacteria bacterium
CGAAGTCGTAGGTGACCTTCTTGCTCAAAATGGATTTTTCGAGCGAGGTGATGATCAAGTCAGCCGCTTCTTTCCATCCCATGTGGCGCAACATCATCTCGGCCGAGAGAATTTCGGAGCCGGGGTTCACGTAATCCTTGCCGGCGTACTTGGGTGCGGTGCCGTGGGTGGCTTCGAAACAGGCCACGGTGTCCGACAAATTGGCACCGGGTGCGATGCCGATGCCGCCGACCTGCGCGGCCAGCGCATCGGAGATGTAGTCACCGTTGAGGTTGAGCGTGGCGACCACCGAATACTCGGCCGGGCGCAGCAAGATCTGCTGCAGGAAGGCGTCGGCGATGCTGTCCTTGACGATGATGTCCTTGCCCGTCTTGGGGTTCTTGAACTTGCACCAGGGGCCGTCGTCGATCAATTGCGCGCCGAACTCTCGTTGCGCCAGCGCGTAGGCCCAGTCGCGGAAACCACCCTCGGTGTATTTCATGATGTTGCCCTTGTGCACGATGGTCAGGCTGGGCTTCTCGTTGTCGATGGCGTACTGCAAAGCCTTGCGCACGAGGCGTTCGGTGCCTTCGATGCTGACCGGCTTGACGCCGATGCCGGAGGTGTTCGGGAAACGGATCTTCTTCACCCCCATCTCGTCTTGCAGGAACTTGATGAGTTGCTTGGCCTTGTCGGACTCGGCTTCGAATTCGATGCCCGCGTAGATGTCTTCCGAGTTCTCGCGGAAGATAACCATGTTGGTCTTTTCGGGTTCCTTCACGGGGCTGGGCACGCCGGTGAAGTACTGGATCGGTCGCAAGCAGACGTAGAGGTCGAGTTCCTGGCGCAGCGCGACGTTCAGACTGCGGATGCCGCCGCCCACGGGCGTGGTCAGCGGGCCCTTGATCGACACCACGTAGTCGCGCACGGCGTGCAGGGTTTCCTCCGGTAGCCAGACGTCAGGGCCGTAGAGGCGGGTCGACTTTTCACCGGCGAAGACTTCCATCCAGTGAATCTGGCGTTTGCCGCCGTAGCTTTTTGCCACCGCTGCGTTGACCACCTTCAACATCACCGGCGTGATGTCGACACCCGTTCCATCGCCTTCGATATAGGGAATGACCGGCTGGTCGGGCACATTGAGTGTGAAGTCCGCGTTGACTGTGATCTGCTGGCCGGACTCGGGCACTTTGATGTGTTGGTACATGGTCGGTGGGTTTCCTCAAGGCGCGCAGCGGGTGCCGCGACGGCGGATGCTTCAGCCAGCCACAAATTCTAAGTCACCCCCCCTGTCAACCGACTGACGGGCCGGCGCGTTGCGGTGAGGCCTCCCAGTTGGGGGAGGCCATTGAAACTTCAGAAAGGTTCCCGAGATGAACAAGCTTTTCGCCGCCGTGATCACCGCCGCTTTCGCCGTTACCGCATTCGCCGCTGACGCGCCTGCCAAGAAAGACGAGAAGAAGGCTGAGAAGCCGGCTGCTGCTGCTTCGGCCGCCAAGCCCGCTGCTTCCGCTGCCAAGAAGTAAATCACGGCTCGCTTGGACGCCGGTCCCCGGTGTCCTCGATTTCAACGCCCGGCCTTGCGCCGGGCGTTGTTCTTTGTGCCGACCGAATCGCTCAGGCCAACCGCGTGGCGGCCAGATCACACGGACAGTGGCAGCCACGGTGCCGTCTACAGCGTTCGGCAGAAAGCGGCCACTTGGGGCCCAAGTTGATGGCCGAGTGCCCAGGCGCTGGCACCCAGCAGCAGCAAGCCGGCAGCACGGGCCGCCCAGGCCTCACGCGCGGCAGCGCTTCGCCCCGCCAGCAAGGTGCGCAGCGCCCATGGACCGGCCACGAGCCCCGGTGCCGACGCCAAGGCGAAGACGGCCATCGTGGCCGCCCCGCCGGCAGCGCTGCTGCACAAGGCCGCCACCACCAGGGCTGACTGCAACAGACCGCAAGGCCAGGCCACCCAGGCCGCCCCGGCGCTGCCTGCGCGCAGGGGCCTGCGGATGGTCTGCCAGCCCGCTGCGGCAGACGTGGGCGGTGGCGGCACGCGGCCCAGTCGGGCCAGCCACAGGGGTTGCCGGCCACGCCACAGCAACCAGGCGCCCAGCATCAGTGCTGCGGCGTTCAGCAGCGTCCACAGCGGTCGCAGGGCCGGACTCAGTTGCGACCAGTTCGCCAGGGCTGCAACGCTGGACGCGGCCACGGCACCCCCCGCAGCGTAGCCCGCGATGCGGGCCACATGGAAAGCGGCGGTGCTGCCTTTGCCACCCGCGCCGACGGCGGCCGCGCAGGGTGCACTGCACATGGCGGCGCAATGGGGTGAGCCGGCCAAACCGAGCAAAGCAGCGCTGGCAATGAGAGCGAAGTCCACCCTCAGATGATGCGCGAAAAGCGCTCACTGACGCGCCGACGCGCCCAGGGCTGATCAGGTCGCAATCGGGTTGCGTGCTGTAGCATCCTGATGCGCTGTTCGGCCGAGGGCAAGGCATCGGCGTCGATGCGGCGCTGTGGCTTGAAGCGATGTGGCAGGTGGGCGTAGGCGCAAAGCGCGATGCGGGTCGGGCGCAATTCGGCGACCTGGGCAATGGTGCACTTGAACGATGCTGGCGTCTGTTTGGGCAGGCCGTGGATTCGGCTCACTCGGCGTCGTCCAGGAAGGTGGGTTAGCGGCCGCCCAGATGCAGTTGCTTGATGGTTTGCACCTTGCCCAACTCGGCCGCATGCAGCGCCACTTCCTGCTCCAGCAACTGCAGGTATTCGCGGCCCCAGCTGTGGTGCCTGGTGATGATCTTGTTGCAGGCGCAGCAGTAACACGGGGCCCCGCCAAACGGGATGTGCGCGTACAAGGACATCGGCGGCGCGCCCCCCCACCACGGCACCCTGGGCGCGTTGGCGCAGCGCTTGCCGGTCTGCGTTGGACCCGAAGGCTTCGACGAAACGGTCGGCCGTGGGATAGGACGTGCAGCGCGGGCCGGGCACATCCAGCCGCCTCAGCAGCGCACCGGACAGCAGGGCTTCGGGTGGTGTGGCAGCGAGCGAGTTCTTGCCTGCACTGTGCCCAATTGCCGAGACTGAGCCTTGATCTCCCTCAACGTCCAGGGCGTTGGCCGACCAAGGCCCACTGACCCTGGCTGCGGGTCTGGAAGCCATGCAAACCATGGGCGATACTTGCCCACAAGCGTGAGCGCACAGACCATGCAAACGGTACCGACGCCAACAGCGACAGCGACAGCGACAGCGACAGCGACAGCGATTCGACTCGAACCCTTCAAGGTGGCGTGTTCGAGTTGCAACCTGCGCGAGTTGTGCCTGCCGGTTGGCATGTCCGAAGCACAGATGGAGCGCCTGGACGCCATCGTGGCCACGCGCCGCACGGTGCCGCGTGGCGAGTCGCTGTTTCGCGTGGGCAGCGGCTTCACCTCGCTGTACGCAGTGCGCACCGGCTTCTTCAAGACCTGCGTGTCGTCGGAAGATGGCCGAGACCAGGTCACGGGCTTCCACATGGCTGGCGAGTTGCTCGGCCTGGACGGCATCGGCACCGACCGCCACACCTGCGACGCCATCGCGCTGGAGGACTCGCAGGTCTGCGTCATCGGTTACCACCAGTTGGAAGACCTGTCGCGCGAACTGTCGGACCTGCAGCGCCACTTCCACCGCATCATGAGCCGCGAGATCGTGCGCGACCATGGCGTGATGCTGCTGCTGGGCAGCATGCGCGCTGAAGAGCGTCTGGCGGCTTTCCTGTTGAACCTGACGCAGCGCCTGCGCACCCGCGGCTTCTCGGCCAGTTCACTGGTGCTGCGCATGACGCGCGAAGAAATCGGCAGCTACCTGGGGCTGAAGCTGGAAACGGTCAGCCGGGCTTTCTCGAAGTTCCAGGACGACCGCGTGCTGGAAGTCAAGCAGCGGCAAATCCGCGTGCTCAACCCGGAAGCGCTGCAGGCGCTGGTCAACGGCAGCGGCGGCGGCAGCGGTAGCACTTGCTGATCCTGCACCTCAGCGGCGCGGCGAGGCCGCATGGTTGCGGGCTTGCATGGCGGGCACTTCACCCGCCACCTGGGCGGGCGGCGCTTCCAGCACCGGGTCGGGGTTGAGGATGGCCAGGGCCAGCGTCGCGAAGCTGGCCACCACCACGATGGCCGGGCCGCCGATAACCATCCAGACAATGGGCAAACGCCACCAAGGCGGCGAATTGACCGTTGCCTCGGCGCTGGCTGTGGTTTCGGGTTTGACGGGTGAACTTGGGTTTGCGGGCTCGCGGTTCATTGCGGTCTCCAAGGCGGTTCGGTGGTGACGGGTGCGGCTGCGCTCAGCGCGGCACCATGAAGGTCGATTTCTCGGTCTCGCTGTGCGTCGCTGTGCCCGGCTGGCCTTCGACGCGCTCGATGGTGAACTCGATCTTGTGGGCCCCCGCGCCGGTACGTTCGGCCACCTGCGGCGGCACGCCCAGCGCCAGCGGCACCCACGCCGCCTGGGCCGGTTCGACGCGGATGTCGGCCTGCACCGTGGCGGTCAGGTCGGACAGGCCCGTGGCGCGTATGCGGTAGTGCTGCACGTCTTCGGTGGTGTTCATGATCTGCAGGCGGTAGATGTTCTCGATCCAGCCGTCGCCCACGGTGCGCGCCAGCGCACCGTGGGCGCGCACCACGTCCACCCGGAACGGTGAGCGCAGCCACAAACTGGTGGCCAGCGCCGCGCAGATCAGCAGCAGCACCGCGCCATAGCCGAGCACGCGCGGGCGCAGCACACGCCGCACCACTTCGCTGCGCGTCAGCTGCCCTTGCAGGCCGTTCTGCGTGTCATAGCGGATCAGGCCGCGCGGGTACTGCATCTTGTCCATCACGCCATTGCAGACCGGCATTGGTAGGTGGCAAAGCCGTAGAACAACTCCCAGAAGGTTTCCCAAGGCCCCAGGCCCAGCACCGCCACCGAAGCGCCCAGCGACTTGATGGGCGTGAAGTAGCCGACAAAGCTGAAGCCGGTCCACAAACCGATGGCGATCCACGCCACCTGCTTGCCACCCTTGCGCAGCAGCTTCTCGACGCCCCAGGGCACCGCGTCCAGCTTCATGCGTTTCATGCGGTCGCCTTCGAGATGGCGTTCAACCCACATGAAAATTTCGGTGTAGACCGTCTGCGGGCAGGCATAGCCGCACCACAGGCAACCGGCCACCGTGGTGAACAGAAACAGCGCGCAGGCCGAGACGATGAGCAGGCCCGTCAGGTAGATGAAGTCCTGCGGGTAGAGCACCAGGCCGAAGATGTAGAAGCGCCGGGTGCCCAGGTCGAACAAGACGGCCTGGCGGCCGTTCCAGTCCAGCCAGGGCAGTCCGTAGAAGACCAGTTGGGTGGTCCACACCAGTGTCCATCGCCAAGCCGCGAACCAGCCGGTGACAGCGCGCGTAAATCTTGGGTTGCTTCTGGTACAGCGAAACCACCGCCACGCGGGTGGCTTCGTCGGCCGCCATGACCGCCGCAGACGAGGCTGCGCTGGGCTCAGTCATGGCGCGCCCAATGACTGCAGCGCGCCACCCTCACTGGCCGGCCACTTTGGTGGTTTGCGACAGGTTCCAGACATAAGCGGCCAACACATGGATCTGGTCCGGCGTGAGCAGCCGGGCTTGCGCTGGCATGACGTTCGTCTTGCCGTGGGTGACCATGGCCACCACGGCAGCCTCGCCCCAACCATGCAGCCAGATCCTGTCGCTGAGGTTGGGCGCGCCCAGTGCCGCATTGCCTTTGCCGTCGGCACCGTGGCAAGCCGCGCAGACCGCAAACTTGTCCTTGCCCAGTTGCGCCGCCACGCTGTTGTGCGCGCTGCCTGACAGGCTCAGCACGTAGTTGGCCACATGCTTCACATCGTCACTGCTGCCCACGGCAGCGGCCATCGGCGGCATCATGCCCTGGCGGCCTTCGGCGATCGTCTTCTCGATGTAGTCCGGGGTGCCGGCACCGAGCCAGTCGTTGTCGGTGAGGTTCGGAAAGCCCTTGCTGCCGCGGCCATCCGAGCCGTGGCACTGCGCGCAGTTATTCAGGAAAAGCCGTCCGCCGATGCCCATGGCCGTGGTGTCCTGCGCCAGTTGCTCGGCTTTCATCGCCGTGAATTTGGCGTAGACCGGTGCCATGGCTGCGCGGGCCTTGTCCTGCTCGGCCTCGAACTGCCCGACGCTGGTCCAGCCCAGCGAGCCCTTGTTCGAGCCCAGGCCCGGATAGAACGCCAGGTACACGGCCGCGAAGACCACGGTGATGACGAACAGCCACATCCACCAGCGCGGCAGCGGGTTGTTCAGTTCCACCAGATCCTCATCCCAGACGTGGCCGGTGGTGTTGTCGTTGGACATCACTTCGCGGCGGCTGGCAATCGCCAGCAGCACCAGGCACAGCAACAAACCGGCGATCGTGGTGCCCGCTACGAACAAGGCCCAGCCACTGTTGACGAAATCACTCACGGCTTGTCTCCTCGGTTCTCAATCGTGTTGCCGCTGCCGCTGCCGCTGCCGCTGTCGTTGCCATTGCCATTGCCATTGCCATTGCCGGTGAGCTTTCCTTCTTCGGCAAACGGCAGCAAGGCGGCCGACGCGTATTCGGCGGTGCGGCGGCGGCTCCAGGTGTAGGCCACCAGCGCGACGAACAGCAGCAGGCTGATCACCGTCACTGCGATGCGCAGGTCATTGATGTCCATGGCAGCCTCCGTTCATTTCTCTTTGCGCGCGGTGCCCAGCACCTGCAGGTAGGCAATCAGCGCGTCCATTTCGGTGCGGCCCTTGACCTCGTCGCCGGCCTTGGCGATGTCGTCGTCGGTGTACGGCACGCCCACCACACGCAGCGCCTTCAGGCGCGGGGCCATGCTCTCGGGTGCGATGCTGCCGGTCAGCAACCACGGGTAGGCCGGCATGTTCGACTCCGGCACCAGGTCGCGCGGGTTGTTCAGGTGGATGCGGTGCCACTCATCGCTGTACTTGCCGCCCACGCGATGCAGGTCAGGCCCGGTGCGCTTGCTGCCCCATTGGAAGGGGTGGTCGTAGACGAATTCCCCGGCGGTGGACATCGGGCCGTAGCGCAGCGCCTCGGCGCGAAACGGGCGAATCATTTGCGAATGGCAGTTGTAGCAACCCTCGCGCAGGTACACATCGCGGCCGGCCAATTGCAGCGCCGTGTACGGTTTCAAGCCTTCGGCCGGCTGCGTCGTGGAACGCTGGAAGAACAGCGGAATGATCTCGACCATGCCGCCGACCGCGATGGTCAGCAAGATCAACACGATCATCAGGAAATTGTTGGTCTCGATCTTCTCGTGACCACCCAGCGGTGTGTTCGCCTCGGATTTTGCGTTTGCCATTTTCTTGTTCCTTGTGGGGTCAGGATCAGGCGTGCGCGGGGCTGCCGGCGAGCGCCGGAATGCGCGTCTCGACGGCCTTGCCACCCATCGCGGTCATCACCGTGTTCCACAGCATGATCACCATGCCACTCAGGTACAGCAGGCCGCCCACCAGTCGCACCACGTAGTACGGATAGGTTGCCTTGACGCTTTCCACGAAGGTGTAGACCAGCGTGCCGTCGGGGTTGACCGCACGCCACATCAGGCCCTGCATCACACCGGCAATCCACATCGCGGCGATGTAGAGCACGATGCCCACGGTGGCGATCCAGAAGTGCGTTTCGATGGCCTTGACGCTGTACATCTCGGTGCGGCCGAAGAGGCGCGGGATCAGGTAGTACAGCGCGCCCATGCTGATCAGCCCGACCCAACCCAAGGCACCGCTGTGCACGTGGCCGACGGTCCAGTCGGTGTAGTGGCTCAGCGCGTTGACGGTCTTGATCGACATCATCGGGCCCTCGAACGTGGACATGCCGTAGAAGGACAGGCTCACGATCAGGAACTTCAGGATGGGGTCGTCACGCAGCTTGTGCCAGGCACCGCTGAGCGTCATGATGCCGTTGATCATGCCGCCCCAGCTGGGTGCCAGCAGCACCAGGCTGAAGACCATGCCCACGCTTTGCGCCCAGTCGGGCAGCGCGGTGTAGTGCAGGTGGTGCGGGCCGGCCCACATGTAGGTGAAGATCAGCGCCCAGAAGTGCACGATGCTCAGGCGGTAGCTGTACACCGGCCGGCCGGCCTGCTTGGGGATGAAGTAATACATGATCCCCAGGAAGCCGGCGGTCAGGAAGAAGCCCACCGCGTTGTGGCCGTACCACCACTGCACCATGGCGTCTTGCACACCGGCGTAGGCCGAGTAGCTCTTCGTCATGCTGACCGGAATGGCCGCGCTGTTGACGATGTGCAGCAGCGCCACGGCAAGGATGAAGGCACCGAAGAACCAGTTGGCCACATAGATGTGGCGCACCTTGCGGATGCCGATGGTGCCGAAGAAGACCACGGCATAACTGACCCAGACCACGGCGATCAGGATGTCGATCGGCCATTCCAGTTCGGCGTATTCCTTGCCCTGCGTCATGCCCAGCGGCAGCGTGATAACGGCCAGGATGATCACCAGGTTCCAGCCCAGGAAAGTGAACATGGCCAGGGCCGGCGCGAACAGCCGCGTCTGGCAGGTTCGCTGCACCACGTGGTACGAGGTGGCGAAGAGCGTGCAGCCGCCGAAGGCAAAGATCACCGCGTTGGTGTGCAGCGGACGCAAGCGGCCGTAACTGAGGTATGGAATGCCGAAGTTGAGTTCGGGCCAGGCCAATTGGGCGGCGATGATGACGCCGACCAACATGCCCACCACGCCGTAGACGACGGCGGCCAGCGAGAACAGTCGGATGACCTGGTCGCTGTAAACGCCGTCCCGGGGAACCGCCAACGCGGCTGTTTGTGCCATTGCCTAGCTCCTCACTCTGATACGGGATTCAATCCCTTCATTGTTGAGGTGGCGGCCTGACATCGCCTTGACGGACGTCAACCTCGGGCACCTCGTCTGTCAGGATCCGCTCACCTTCGCCTTCCAGGTCCTCGAACTGCCCACCGTTCAAGGCCCAGCCAAAAATGCCCAGAATGCCCAGCACCAACAGCGCAGAAACCGGAATCAAAAGGTAGAGGCTTTCCATGCGGCGGTCTGTGCGTTGAACGTGGCTTGTCCGGTGCTCAGCGCGCGGCGCGCAGCGCATTCAGCACCACCAGCAGCGAACTGCTGGCCATGCCCAGGCCAGCCGCCCACGGCGGCAGCCAGCCGATGACGGCCAGCGGGATGCTGACGGCGTTGTAGGCCGCTGCCCAGCCCAGGTTCTGCCGGATGATGCGCACCGTGCGGCAGGCCGATGCGCGGGCCCGCACCACGTCGCCCAGGCGGTTGGACGTGATCACCGCATCGGCCTGGCTGCGCGAAACCAGCGCGCCCTGCCCCATCGCCAGTGACACATCGGCACGGGCCAGCACCGGCGCGTCATTGATGCCGTCACCCACCATCGCCACACGGCGGCCGGCGGCTTGCGCTGCGGCCAGGGTCTGCAGTTTGGCCTCGGGCGTGGCACCGGCCACCACGTCGGCCATGCCGATGCGCGCGGCCAGCGCCTGCGCGCGTTCGGGCGTGTCGCCGGTCAGGATGGTCACCCGCACGCCGTCGGCCTGCAATGCCTGCAGGGCTTGCGCGGCGTCAGGCCGCAGCCGCTCTTCGAATTGCAGCCCGGCCAGTGGCTGAGCCTCGCAAGCCAGCCACACCGGCGCTGCGAAAGGGGCCCCCGTCCACGCCGCAGACCCCAGACGCCAGCGGCGACCTTGCGCGTCGCGCGCCTGCAAACCCTGCCCCGGCACTTCTTCGATGTCGGTGAAACGCGGTGCCGCCGCAGACGGCACAAGCTGTTGACAGGCTTCGACGATGGCCGCCGACAGGGGGTGCGTGGACCAGGCGGCCAACCGGGCCGCCGCCTGCAGCGCCGCGGACTCGGATGCACCGAAAAAGGCCTCGCCCGCCGGCGTCAACTGCAGCGCGGTCCACTGCGGCCGGTCTTCGGTCAGCGTGCCGGTCTTGTCGAAGAAGAACTGTTCGACACCGGCCAGTGCTTCCAAGGCGTCCAGCCGTTGCAGCAACACGCCGCGCCGCGCCAGGCCGCGCGCGCCGGCCACCAGCGCCGCCGGGGCGGCCAGCGACAAGGCGCAGGGGCAGGTGACGATGAGTATCGCCACCGCCACCCACAGCGCACGCGACGGGTCGATCACGCTCCAGACGGCAGCCGAACCCGCGGCCAGCAGCAGCACGGTCCACAGGAAAGGTGCCGCCCAGCGGTCGGCCAGGCGGGCGGCCGCCGGGCGCTGGCCCATCGCGCTGCGCATCATCGACACGACGGCCTCCAGCCGGGTGTCGGCACCCACCCGTTCGACGCGCATCTGCACCGGTGAACCGCGGTTGATGCTGCCGGCCACCAGCGCGTCGCCCAGCGCTTTCGCCACCGCTGCCGATTCGCCGCTCAGCAGCGATTCATCGGCCAGGGTGCTGCCCTGCTCCAGCACGCCGTCGGCCGGGAAGGCCTGGCCAACCGGCACGCGCAGGCCGTCGCCCGGCCGCAGGCGGTGCACGCTGACGGCCTCGGTGCTGCCGTCGGGCAGCAGGCGCCAGGCCACTTCAGGCAGACAGGCCAGCGCGCTTTCCAGTGCCGCCGCCGCACCGTGCCGCGCGCGCAATTCCAGGTAGCGCGCACCAAGCAGAAAGCTGACGAACATGGTCAGTGAATCGAAATACACCTCGGACCCGAAAGCGCCTTGCGGGTCGAAGGTCGCGGCCGTGCTGGCCACGAAGGTAATCGCGATGCCCAGCGCTACCGGCACGTCCATGCCGATGCGACCCTGGCGCAACACCAGCCAGGCACCGCGGAAGAAAGGGCCCGAGGCGAACAGCAACACCGGCAGGGTCAACAACCAGCTGCCCCAGTTCAGCAGCTGGCGCAGATCGGGCGCCAATTCACCCGGGCCGGCCACGTAGCTGGGCGTGGCCATCATCATCACCTGCATGGCGCAGAAGGCGGCCACGAACAGCCGCCACAGCGCCTGGCGGTGGGCCTTGCGGCGCAGTTCGCGGGCCGGCGCGGCCGCATCCGGCACGGCGTCGTAACCGGCGGCGCGCACGGCTTCGATCAGGGCCGCAGGGCCGGTGCGCGCGGGGTCCCAGCACACGGTGGCGCGTTCGGCGGCGGCGCTGACGTGCGCGCTGCGCACGCCGTCCACCCGCTGCAGCGCTTGCTCAATCAGGCCCGAGCAGGCTGCACAGTGCAGGCCACCCAACTGCAGCGAAGACTCGGCAAGGCGTTCGCCCTGCGCGCCTGAAATCCAGCGCGTGAAACGGCCCTGCTCGATGGGGTCGTCGAGCACGGCAAGCGGGGCATCGGCGACAGCCGTGTGAGCAGGCGGCATGGGTGGCGGCTGGAAGAGTCGGGTTAATCTACGCTCAATCACACCGACTGCCCATGACACGCATCAAACCCGCGACGCTCTGCATTTCTCTGCTGGTGGCCATCGGTGCCTGCGCCCGGCCCGCCTTTGCACAACAAGGCCCGCAAGCCAAACTGCCCGTTGCGGAGCTGACCGCCGGCATGCACGTCATCCACGCCGAACTGGCGGTGTCGCCCGAACAGCAGGCCACCGGCATGATGTTCCGCCGTGGCATGGGTGCCAACGACGGCATGCTCTTCGTCAACGACGACGCAGGCGTGCGCTGCTTCTGGATGCGCAACACGCTGATCCCGCTGACGATTGCCTTCGTTGCAGAAGACGGCACCATCGTCAACATCGCCGACATGGCACCGCGTTCCGACGAGTCGCACTGCTCTGCCAAGCCGGTGCGCTATGCGCTGGAAGTGCCGCTGGGCTGGTTCGCGAAGCGCGGTTTCAAGGCCGGACTGAAACTCCGAGGCGGCCCGTTCGGCAAATAGCGCGGTGGTCAGACGACAGAACAAAAACGGCCCCGGCGCGCAACACGCCGGGGCCGTTTTCATCGGCAAGCCCGAAGGCTCGCCGCTTCAGGCGAAGTTCGCTTCGACGAAGCTCCAGTTCACCAGCTTGTCGAGGTAGGTCTCGACGAACTTCGGACGCATGTTGCGGTAGTCGATGTAGTAGGCGTGTTCCCACACGTCCACCGTCAGCAGGGCCTTGTCGGCGGTGGTCAGCGGGGTGCCGGCGGCACCCATGTTGACGATGTCGACGCTGCCGTCGGCCTTCTTCACCAACCAGGTCCAGCCGGAACCGAAATTGCCCACGGCCGACTTGACGAAGGCTTCCTTGAAGGCGGCGTAGCTGCCCCACTTGGCAGTGATCGCCTCCGCCAGCGCGCCGGCGGGTTCACCACCGCCCTCGGGCTTCATGCAGTGCCAGAAGAAGGTGTGGTTCCAGATCTGCGCGGCGTTGTTGTAGATGCCGCCGGGGCTGGCCTTCTTGACGATCTCTTCGAGGCCCAGGGGTTCGAATTCGGTGCCCTTTTGCAGGTTGTTGAGGTTCACGACGTAGGCGTTGTGGTGCTTGCCGTGGTGGTACTCGAGCGTCTCGCGGCAGTAGTGCGGCGCGAGGGCGTCGATGGCGTACGGCAGGGCTGGCAGGGTGTGTTCCATGGTGCAGGTCCTCGTTGGTGTTTGGGGCGGTATCAGGGGCGTGATCGGCAGTTACACGGATTGTAGGCAGGCCGCTTCACGCAGCCGGCGGCAGGGGCTCCACCGAAGCGATGACCGCCTCGGCGCGGCCGTCGGCCCACACCGCGCGCACGGCCTGCCCAGGCTGCAAGGCCAATGCCGAGATCACCGGCCGGCCATCGGCCGATTCAACCCAGGCATACCCGCGCTGCAGCACGCGGTGCGGGTCGTGGGGGGGGGGGGGGGGGGGGGGGGGGGCGGGCCCGCGGGGGCGGGGGGGGGGGGGGGCGGGGGGGCCCCGCGCGCCGCCCGGGGCCCGCGGCGGGCGGGGGGGCGGGGGGGGGGGG
>JANMZP010000130.1:0-4620 GCA_031383435.1 Betaproteobacteria bacterium
CCGTTGACGACGAAAGAGCCGTAGTCGGTCATCAGGGGCACTTCGCCCATGTAGACCTCTTGCTCCTTGATCTCTTTCACCAGCTTTTGCGGGTGCGACTCACGGTCGTAAATGATCATTTGCAGCTTGGCGCGAACGGCCGCTGCAAAGGTCAAACCGCGTTGCTGGCATTCGCGCACGTCGAACGGCGGCTTGGCGATGTTGTATTCGGTGAACTTCATCTCCACGAAGCCGTTGTGCGACGTGATCGGGAACGCGGAGAGGAAAGCCGCCTGCAAACCTTCGGGCTTGCGCTTGGCGGGTGGGACGTCCTTCTGGAGGAATGCGACGTAGGACTCCCGCTGCATGGTCAGCAGATACGGGACCTTGAGAACGCTCTCACGTTTGCCGAAGCTCTTGCGGATACGCTTGCGCTCGGTGTACGTGTAGGGGGTTGCTTGCGCCATTGAACTCTCCTGTCGATAACCCGCGCCTGGCCTGGACACGGATCAATCGGCGACTGGTTGGTTTGGGCCCCTAGAGCCTGCGGCTCGTCCCCCCCTTGGGGATCGAGCCGGCTCGGGAAACCCTCGCCGTCTCAAGCATTGCGCTCGAGGCTTGGTGACGGGCCACTACCCGTCGCTGGCGGACAACCCCGGCATTGCACCGGAGCCCGACCAAACCTGTTCTCTGCAGTCGGATCAGAGAACACTTCTCAGAACAGCACGCTGCCCTCAGAAGTGCCCCCGAACGCTTGCGCGCTCAGGGACAACCGCCTTACTTGACTTCGGCCTTGGCGCCAGCGTCGACCAGCTTCTTCAGGGCGGCTTCGGCATCGGCCTTGGGAATGGCTTCCTTGACAGCCTTCGGAGCGCCGTCGACCAGGTCCTTTGCTTCCTTCAGGCCCAGGCCCGTCAGTTCACGCACGGCCTTGATGACCTGCACCTTCTGGGCGCCGGCCTCGAGCAGGATCACATTGAATTCGGTCTGTTCCTCGACCACAGCAGCGGCAGCGCCACCGCCACCAGCGGCCGGGGCGGCCATCGAAGCGGCGGACACGCCGAACTTGACTTCAATGGCTTTGACCAAGTCATTGAGTTCCATCACGGACATGCTGTCCATCGCGGTCAGAAATGCGTCTTTATCGAATGACATTTGGATTACCTAATTTTGAATGGGTTCTAAGAATCGGGATGCAGGGCGTCGTCAGGCTGCGGCAGGCGCTTCAACCGGGGCTTCAGCCGCAACTGCAGCCTCGGCGGGAACGGTGCGCTTTTCAGCCAGTGCAGCCAGCACGCCAGCGACGCGCTGGATCGGCGACATCAGCAGGCCAGCCAACTGGGACAGCAGCACTTCGCGGCTCGGGATCGCGGCCAGGGCTTTGACGCCGTCGACCGTGAGTGCCTTGCCGGCGTAGGCGCCACCCTTGATGACGAGCTTGTCGTTGGTCTTGGCGAAGTCAGTGATGACTTTCGCCGCAGCCACGGCATCCTCGGAAAAACCGTAAATCAGCGGACCGACCATGGCACCTTGGGCGACCTCGAACGGCGTGCCGGCGACGGCGCGACGGGCCAGGGTGTTCTTCAGCACGTGAAGATAAACACCCTTGGCTCGCGCTTCGACGCGCAGCTTGTTCAGGTTTTCCACGGTGAGGCCACGGTACTCGGCCAACGCCAAGGTCTGTGAACGTGCGGCTTGTGCCGACACATCCGTGACCACGGTTGCCTTCTCGTTGCGATTGAGACTCAAGGTCTGCTCCTCACACAAATCGTGCCTTGCCTTGCGGCGCGGCACACCGGTTTCAGCAGCCTGCTGTTGCCAGAACCCTTCTCAGGAATCTTTTGCAGCGGGACCGCCATCTGCGCTGGCGATTAAGGGGTTCTTGTGAACCCCACCAGCGGTCTAGGATGGCCTGCCGGTCTTGTCCTTGCGGACGCCACCGTCAGCCCACCAAACTCTTTGTATCTCTTGATCAGGCAGCCGTCGTGGCTGTGATCGTTTGCGTGTCCACGCGGACACCCACACCCATCGTCGAAGACACCGCGATCTTGCGCAGGTAGATGCCCTTGCTGCTGGCCGGCTTGGACTTGTTCAAGGCCTCGATCAGCGCGCGCAGGTTGTCGACCAGCTTACCGTCTTCAAACGAACGGCGACCGATGGTGCCGTGGATGATGCCGGCCTTGTCGACGCGGAACTGCACCTGACCGGCCTTGGCGTTGCGGACGGCTTGCGCTACGTCCGGCGTCACCGTGCCCACCTTCGGGTTCGGCATCAGCCCGCGCGGGCCCAGGATCTGGCCCAGGGTACCGACGATACGCATCGTGTCAGGGCTGGCGATGACCACGTCGAAGTCCATCTTGCCGGCCTTGATCTCGGCGGCCAGGTCGTCCATGCCGACGATGTCGGCGCCGGCAGCCTTGGCTTCTTCCGCCTTGGCGCCTTGGGCGAACACGGCCACCCGCTTGGTCTTGCCGGTGCCGGCAGGCATCACGACAGCGCCGCGCACCACCTGGTCGGACTTCTTGGCGTCGATGCCCAGTTGCACGGCCACGTCGATGGATTCATCGAACTTGGCGGTGGCGCATTCCTTGACCATGACCAGTGCTTCGGCCAGCGGGTACAGCTTGGTCGAGTCGATCTTGCCCTTGAAGGACTTGGTTTTTTTGGTGAGCGTGGTCATCTCAAACTCCTTCGACGGTCAGGCCCATCGAACGGGCCGAGCCCGCGATGATCTTCACGGCACCGTCCAGGTCGGCGGCGTTCAGGTCCTTCATCTTGATCTTGGCGATCTCTTCCAGCTGGGCGCGGCTCACTTTGCCGACCTTGTCCAGGTGGGCCTTGGCCGAACCCACCGTGATGCCGGCGGCTTTCTTCAGCAAGGCGGTCGCGGGCGGCGACTTGATGATGAAGGTGAAGCTCTTGTCAGCGAAAGCGGTGATCACCACCGGCAGCTTCATGCCGATCTCGAAGCCTTGCTGGGTCTGGGCGTTGAACGCCTTGCAGAACTCCATGATGTTCAGGCCGCGCTGGCCCAGGGCCGGGCCGATCGGGGGCGACGGGTTGGCCTTGCCGGCCGGTACTTGCAGCTTGATGAAGCCGACGATTTTCTTTGCCATGTGGCGCTCCTCGAGTTCAAACGCCGGCGTTCAGAAAGAACAAACCAGCTCCTCGTCTATCGACCCTGATGAAGTGACGGCGCGCCGGGGTCAGTGGCAGCGCGCCCGGGAAATTCAGTGAGCGGTCAGACTTTTTCCACTTGCGCGAAATCGAGTTCGACGCCCGTGGCGCGGCCAAAGATCGTGACCGAAACCTTGACCTTGCTCTTCTCGTAATTGACTTCTTCGACGGCACCGTTGAAGTCGGTGAACGGGCCTTCCTTGACGCGGACCAGTTCGCCAACGATCCATTCAACCTTGGGCCGCGGCTTGTCCACACCCTCTTGCATCTGGTTGACGATCTTGGCCACTTCGGCTTCCGAGATCGGCGCCGGGCGGTTGCGCGCGCCGCCGATGAAGCCGGTGACCTTGCTGGTGTGCTTCACCAGGTGCCAGGTGTCGTCGGCCATGTCCATCTCGACCAGCACATAGCCCGGGAAGATGCGGCGTTCGGTGACGCTTTTCTTGCCGTTCTTCAGTTCCACGACTTCTTCGGTCGGCACCAGGATGCGGCCGAACTTGTCTTGCATGCCAGCGCGGTCGATGCGCTCGCGCAAGTTGCGTTCGACCGCTTTCTCCATGCCCGAATAGGCGTGGACGATGTACCAGCGCTTGGTGCTGGGAACAACCGGCACAGTGGCGGGTGCGGATTCAGTCGGGGCGACTTGCGGCTCGGTCATGCTTGATCCTTCAGCGTACAGCGTTCATGACTCGGGGCGTCAGCGGCGCAGACCCAGGATCAGGTCGTACAGCACCCATTCCAGCGTCTTGTCGGTGATCCACATGTACAGCGCCATCAACACCACGAAGGCGAAGACGTAACCCGTCATCTGCAGCGCTTCCTTGCGCTCAGGCCAGACAACTTTCTTGGTCTCGCGCACCGAATCGCGGCCGAAGGCCACGAGCTGCTTGCCCGATTCCGACGTGAAGAACAGCGCCACCGCAGCCGCCAACAAGGCCAGCAGCGCCAGCACGCGCAGCCACAGGTCCTGCTTGCCGAGGTAGTAGAAGGCGACGATCGAAGCCAGCAACAGCACAACAGAGCCGGCCAGCTTGGCCTTGTCCGCGCCTGTGGAGACGGTTTCGATTTGGGGTTGGGTGGACATGGGTCTCGAGGAGATGGCCGCGACTCAGCGGTTTTTCAAGCGGGCACCGATGGGCTTCATCAGGGGCGAAACCCGCAGGGCCTGTTAGGCAGCCTGCGGGCTGTTTTTCAGAGCCACCGGTTGCACCGGGTGGCAGGGGCGGAGGGAATCGAACCCCCAACCTCTGGTTTTGGAGACCAGCGCTCTGCCAATTGAGCTACGCCCCTGCGGAAAGCAGTTCCTTACTCGATGATCTTGGCAACGACGCCGGCACCGACGGTGCGGCCACCTTCACGGATGGCGAAGCGCAGGCCTTCTTCCATCGCGATCGGGTTGATCAGCTTCACGGTGATGCTGACGTTGTCGCCCGGCATGACCATTTCCTTGTCCTTCGGCAGCTC
>JANMZP010000163.1:0-21527 GCA_031383435.1 Betaproteobacteria bacterium
GATGCGCTATTGCACATGTGGCGACGCGGGTCGCGCAGCAGCGCGGGAATGTCTTCAGGGCTGAAAGGCTTAGGCGTTGACATGGCTGGTCTCCAGGGTTTCGGGAAGGCTTGTCAACACCGGCGCCGCCACGTCGATGCAAGGCCGGCCACTGGCGTGCGGCCAGGCCGGGTCGGGCACGCGCTGCCAGCGCACGTCGGGGCGCAGTTCCTCGCAGGTCACGCGGCCTTCGGTGGCGCGCTCGATGGCGGGGCAGCGGTCGGGTGGGGTTCGCCCCTTATCCCGATTCAGCCAATTCCACACTTGCTGTTGAACAACGCCAGTGGCGCGAGCGAGCGCGGTCTGACTGCCTACGTGGTCGATAGCCTGCTGGAGTGAGCTCATGACACCAGCATACAACAATTGTAGTTTTGAATGCAACCATTGTTGTTTGATGTCAACAACGGATGTTGTGACACTCCAGCCATGAACCTAGGCAAACGGATTGAAGCCGAACGAAAGCGTCGAGGCTGGACACAAACCCAGGTCGCCAATCTGGTTCCCGGCCTGACACAACAGGCCCTTGATCAGCTTGAAAAGCGCGACTCAAAGAGTTCGGCGCACACGATGGGCATCGCTACAGCTTTCGAAATGACCGTGGAGCAGTTGATGACGGGCGCGGCTGCCATGGCACAGCCAATCACTACCGCGCCGCCAAAAGACACCCCGACATTGGCCGACGCGCTCGAGCTCTTAGGCATCGAGCTGGCGCGAGAGATGCCCGACGACGTGCGGCAGGATGCCGCCGACACACTGGCCAAACTGGCGCTGCGCAAGGGCGCTGAACGCCACCAGGCCGAACTGCTGACGCTGCTGAGCGCACCGCCTGGGAAACAGCAGGGCGCGGCGTGAACGTAGCCACCATCTACACCTTCCCGCCCCGTAGGCTGGCGCGTAACTGCAAGCACTTGCAGGTACCCCGCACCACAACGCCACCGAAAGGTGGCACCCATTCGGTGGCATGCATTCGGGGGGAGTGGGAAATTTGGACATCCCCTATACCGGGGCCAGCCTATTGAGTATTGAATCTTGTAAGTTAAGGGAGGGGCCCGAATTCACTGGATGAATTCGGGTATCCAAGGCACTACAAACTAACCGCAAAGGAAAACGCCTTGCTTGATCGCCGTCAACGTGTCGTTCAGTTTTACGACCTCATTGCAAAAACCACCCTGCACGGCCTGCCGCAAATACCCGGTCAGATACCCACAACCCGCTGGTTGCAAATGGCCTATGAAGGGTATGCAGCGCTGGTGGGTGCTGCGCACACCCGCCGGTCCGGCAGCCGCCTGATCGCGCTTGACGACTGGCGCAGCAGCGCTGACGGCACCGAACACTACCTGGTCATCAGCTGCGCAGACCCGGCCATTGCAGACCCAGCTTTCAAGCACCTGCAAACGGGTGCAGCCCGCATGGCCGGCAAGGCAGATGAAGAAGCAGTCGACAAGTCGGCACACCTCTTGATTCAGGCGCCCGCAGCCAACGCCGCGCCCAACGCTCCAGCGCTGATGCTGCTGACTGCAGGCGCCGGCGTGTCGCCAGCCAAAGTTGCCACCTTGTTGGCTGGCCTGGTGAAACTGGGCAGCCGCCTGCCAGCCCATAAGCCATTAATGCGCGCAACGCACCCCGACGGCGTTGCGGGCAAGACGGTTGCGGTTCGAATTGGCATTACCGCCGCCGGCCACCAAAGTCGTGAACTGGCCACCATCCTGCGCAGCGGCAAGCTCGAAGGCATGGAGCTCATTTCCGAAAGCCGCGCCGCCTGGGACCAAGACCCCGGCTTCGTGGTCGTCGCAGACGTCTTGAAGGTCAAAGCCGTCAACATCCACGGCGCCATGACGCTGGGCCGCTTGGGCAACCTGTTCAAAAAGCCCAACGGCGACCGCTACGACAAAGCAAGAATAATTTTCAAGGAAACCCCAAACGGCAAAAAAGAATCTGAACTATTCGATACTTCAGATTTGGAGCGGGCTTTCACGAAGAAGGATGTGATACGGTTCGAAACTGATATTTCATCGAAGTATTCAAAGGTCAGTATGACCGTCATAGACAAGATGCGCGAACTGCTCTAGGCTGCACACGCCATGTCTGCCATGCTGCTTCGCCCGTTCAACTACCTTGCCGTGCGCCACCCCAGTGGCACCCTGCGGCTGTTCAATTGGGGCGCTCCCTTCGCCATGGCGGTGTGTTTCGCCGCAGTGTGCATGCACTGGCCCGAAGTGAACCTGCTGCACAAAGACGGCGTACTGGACAAGGTTCTGGGCTTTGTGCAGAACATGCCCGGCTTCTACCTGGCCGCGCTTGCCGCCGTGGCCACCTTCGCCAACGGCACGCTGGACAAATTGATGCCCGGCGTGCCCCCCACCGCCAAGCTTTTGTTCAACGGCCACGCTGAAGAGGTGCCGCTCACGCGCCGGCGCTTCCTGTGCATGATGTTTTCCTATCTCACCGCGCTGAGCCTGCTGCTCACGATGACGGCCATCGCCACCGTTACCTTCGTCGACCCGGTGTCAGCCAGCCTGCCCATGGCCGCTAAGTCAATCTTGCGCCTAGGCTTGGCCGGCGTGTTCGTGATGTTTCTGGCCCAGCTGCTGCTGATCACCTTTTGGGGCCTGTACTACCTGGGTGAACGCCTGCACATCGGCGACTGACGCCCAGCACGACGCGGCCTTGGGCCGCATGAACTGCGGCACAAAGGCAGTGTTAACCCTGCGCATGTTGCGGTGCGGCAATGTGGCACACTCCGAGCCTCTTTCAATAGAAGAGACGGCTGCCTTACAGGTGACATATAACAGGGTGCTTCGACACCCGACCTGTCTGGCGGCCAATTTTTTTGGCGATGCTGAACTACGCGATCCTCATCGACGGCGGCTTTGCCAAGCGCAAGATCGGCACCGCCAAGGCGCCCGCAACTGCAGCGCAGTTCGGTGAGCTGGTCCAGAAGCTGTGCGCCTGCGAAGCCCTTGCAGGCATGCGGTTACACAGGGTCTACTACTACGACTCTGTTCCGCTGGAAACGGCGCATGTGAGGCCACTTGAAGGCGGCGTCATTGAGTTCGGTAACTCGCCAGTGGCAGCCAGGTCTCGCAACCTGTTCGAACAACTTGCACAGCAACCCTTCATGGCGCTGCGCCTCGGTGAACTTTCATTCCAGGGCTGGGAGGTCAGCGCCCGCAAGCTTGACAAGGCCGGCGGCGCCTCGGTCGAGATCAAAGCAGATGACCTTAGGCCGCAGATCACCCAGAAGGGCGTGGACATGCGCATTGGCATGGACATCGCGGCACTCACACTGAAAAAGCTGGCGCAGGTGATCGTGCTCGTCTCTGGTGACAGCGATTTCGTTCCCGCCATGAAGTTCGCCCGCCGTGAGGGTGCCCAACTCTTCCTGTGCTCGCTGGGTCAGCATGTCAAACCAGCCATGCTTGAGCACAGTGATCTGACGCTGCAGATCTAGCCCGCCCCCACCCAGCTACGCACCAGCCCGCCCTGAGCGGGCTTTTTTACGTCCTGGGTTTGCATTTGGCAGGAGATACACAACAGTTGTTGACTTCAGGAAAACAACAGTTGTAGTATTCGAGCACTCCCCCCGACAAGCCCATCCGGGCGGGGAGCTGGAAAGACAGCATGCCCATATCCAGAGCTCCAACCAGCCTGCAGGCCCAGGCTGAAGAGCAGGCGAACACCGACCACCGCCGGCGCCTGGCCGAACTGCAGGCCATGGGCCCGTTGTTCGCCAAGCTGGACGCCTTCGTCCCCGCGCTGGCTGCGCAGGGCTTGACGATCTACCCAAACAGCTGCCGCCTCAGCCACCTGCACACCGGCGGCCGCCGTACGAAGGTGCTGCGCCTGCGCAATGGCAGCCTGTTCGATGACCGCGTGCCTGGCCGCTGGCTGGCCGCCCTTGCTGGCCTGGGCTTCGTTGAAGTCAGCCGCACCAAGGGCCCCTACCCCGTCGCCTTGCTGCGCCACGGCCACCTGCTGCTGGAAGTGGACGCGCCCGTGGCGCTGGCCGACACCGTGGCCGTGGCGGCCACCGCCCAGCGCCATGCAGACCGCGCTGTGGCCGCAGCTGCCGCACAAGCCGCAGCATGAACGCGCGCCGCTGCGCCCTCATCACCCGCGCCCGCCGCCAGCGGGCCGAATTCACCGCCGGCATGCGCTGGGGCATGCTGGTCGGTGGCTGCTGGGCTGTGCTCTTGTCTGCCGTGCTGTTTTCTTTGGCTGGCTGCGGCGGCAGTGACGACGACACCCCCGCCACCACGCAACCGGTGGACTGCAAAGCGCACCCGGAGCTGTGCAAGTGACCGCCGCCGACGCCGCCTTCGAAGCGCGCCTGGCCGCGCACTTCGCGCCGTCGCGCCGGCTGGCATGCCTGACGGCACCACGCTTCCAGGTCAGCGTGGTGTGCCCCGACGGCACCAGCGCCAACTGGCAACGCACCGGCGGCAGCAGCTGCGACCACGCCCAGGAAGCGCACGAATTCGGTGGCCTGGGCAGCGTGGTGCGCGTGGTGCCGATGGACACGGCGGTGGCAGCGTGACGGCCGTACAGACGCCCGCACGGCGCGCCTTGCCGCAGGTGCACGGCCTGCGCGCCTGCCAGCTGTGCGACCACAGCCGGCCGCTGGACGACGGCTTGCACTGCGCCTGCCAGCAGGTGGCCGGTGCGCTGCGCCTGGTGCCCTGCGAAACCGCACGCTACGCCCAGGGCGGCGGCTGCGGCCGCGACGCGCTGCACATGCAGTGGGCCCGGCTGGAAGCACCGGCTCGCCGCATCACCCCAACCATATGGGCGGCCGCATGAAGCGTGGCGAAACCGAGCTGACCACCGAGCAGCTGGAAATGGCCCGCCGTCACCTGGCGCGCCCTGGCTGGCCAGCCACGCTGGAAGAAACCATGCGCGACCCAGCGCGCGCAGGCTGCATTCGCGGCCTGGCCCGCAGTTTCAGCCGTGGCGGTACGGCCACCGAGCCGCGCTACGTGCCGCCCACACCGCAGCACGCACCCCCGGTGCCACCCACACCCACCGAACCGCCCACGCGCAAGCAAGCGCACCTGGCGCCCAAACGCACGGCTGCCCGCTTCGATGCGCGCAAAGCCGCCGCCAACGACCTTGACGACTGAGGCCCGCATGACAAGCCACCCCATCACACCCGCCGATGTGCAGCTGCTGCGCAGAGGCCTGGCCATCGGCAACCGCGCCGTGGTTGAGACCATCGAATGCGAGGGCGTGCGCGTGCACCTGGCCGAGCCCGGCCGCTGGTACGACACGCGCCCCATGCTGGACCCGCGCGAACACGCCAGCGAGATGATCGACATGGCCGCCGAAGCCATCAGCTACGGCGAAACCGCCGGCCTGGTGCGCCGCCACGCCGAGCACCGCCACCTGGTCTGCATCCTGATGACGGACTGACCATGGCCGCACCCGCACCGCGCCACTACATCACCGAGCCCGGCGGCCTGTCCGACATTGCCATCCCGGCGGTGCTGCGCCCCCTGCCGCTGGACGACCCCGCGCCGCCGCGCGCCACCGGCACCGAAGCGCGCGTGTGCAGCGACATCGCCGCGCGCCAGGCGCTGGGCCTGCGCAAGTACGGCGTCACCGTTGAAGCCAACCCACTGGCGCTGCAGCAATGGCTGCAGCACGCCTACGAAGAAGCCTTGGACCTCGCCATCTACCTGCGCCGCGCCATAGAGCAAACCGAACGCGACGCTTGAAGGAACCCACCATGACCGAACACACCATCATCCAAGTCGCGCTGGAAGACCTGCACGACAGCCCCTTCCAGCCGCGCACCACCTACACCGGCCTCGAGGGCCTAGCCGCCGCCATCAAGGCTGAGGGTCGCATCCACCAGGCGCTGCTGGTGCGCCCGCGCATCGGCCCGCTGTTCGGCAACGACCCCGACGCAGCCGCTGGCTACGAGATCGTCTATGGCCACCGGCGCCGTCGCGCGGCCGAACTGGCCGGCCTGGCCACGGCGCCGTGCACGGTGCGCGCGATGTCAGACGCCGAGGTCCGCAGCGCGCAGATGGTCGAGAACGTGCAGCGCGAGAACATGTCGGCGCTGGACGAAGGCGCCGGCTTCCAGGCCCAGGTCGACGCCGGTGATGCCACCGCTGACCAGATCGCCGAACGCATCGGCAAGAGCCGCAGCTACGTCTACGGCCGCATGAAGCTGCTCGACCTGGCCGGGCCCTTGCGCATCGCCTTGAACTCGGGCGAGATTGGCGCTGAGGTGGCCTTGCTGTTGGCCCGGCTGCGCACCGACAAGCTGCAAGAGAAGGCCCTGCAGAAGATCGCTGCGCGCAACCAGTCGATCAAGGACGGTGGCCAGGAGAGCTACCGCCGCATCCGTGACTTGCTGGCCGAAGAGTTCACGCTGCAGCTGAAGACGGCCATCTTCCCGACCGAGGACGCCACGCTGCTGGCCGGCACAGGCGCCTGCGGTGATTGCCCCAAGCGCGCAGGCAACGCGCCGGAATATGCCGACTTGGCCAGCGACAAACGTGCCAAGCATGAGTACCGCGCCGTCGGTGGTGCAGACAGCTGCACTGACCCCGACTGCTGGGCCGCCAAGAAGACCGCGCACCTGAAGCGAGAGGCCGACAAGTTGCGCAAGACAGTCGTGGTTGTGGTGGACGGCAACAGGGCGCGCAATGCCGTCGGCGCGACCGGTGAAGTCAAGTCCGACTTCGTGCCCATCAAGGCCGCCAAGGCGCTGAAGCTGCCGGCGTCGGGCGTCATCAACGGCGTGGCCGTGCCGCAACCGGTGGTGATCCAGAACCCGCGCGACGGCAGTCTGGTGAAGGCGTACCGCCGTGAAGACTTGGTGGGCGCCGGTCTACTGAAGAAGGAAGTCAAGGCCAAGGCGCCAGATCACCAGGCAGCAGAGCAGTCACGCCGCCAGGAAGATGCCAAGCGCGAGGCTCAGGCGCGCTCGGAAACCGACCAGCACATGGCCCTGCTGCACCGCGTGCGCCAGGTTGCTGCAGACCGACAACGTGACGCTTTCGATCTGCGCCTGGTCGCCGCGGCCGCGCTGAGCGGCGTGGGATATGAAGACAAGCCGACGCTGGCCGCGCTGTGGGGTGTGAGGGATGCAGACACGCTGAAGCAGCGCGTGGACACGATGACCCCGGCCGAGCTGACAACGCTGCTGCTGGACTGCGCCATCGTCGACGACGTGCGGGTATCACAGTGGAGAGCTGGCCAGACCAAGCCCAGGCCGCTGCTGGCCCTGGCCGACCACTACTGCATCGACGTCAAGGCCGTGATGCAAGCGGCCGTGCCGCCACCGGCGCCACCGGCCCAGGCCACTTCTACCCCTTCCGCCGCTGGCGCAGGCGCGAAAAAGGCGAAGGCTGCGCCGGCCAAGGTCAAGACCCATGCCCGTGTCGTCGCCTACCGCTGCGCAGCGACTGGCTCGACCTGGAGCGGTCGCGGGCTGAAGCCCGCCTGGTTGACCGTGGCGCTGCGCGATGGCAAGACGCTGGACGATTTCAAGGTCGAAGGCAAGACCGAAAAAGCGATGGTTGATGCCGGCTCCGCCGGCGGTGCGGCGCAGACGGCCGGGCTCTTCGACGAGGCGGCCGCCTGATGACCACGCACACCTGCCACTGGCCCGGCTGCCCCAAGGTCGTGCCGCCCAAGTTGTGGGGCTGCAAGGCCCACTGGTACCAGCTGCCCCAGCACCTGCGCGACCGCATCCAGGCCGCCTACGTGCCTGGCCAGGAGATCACCAAGACGCCTTCACGCGACTACCTGCAGGCAGCACAAGGCGTTCAGGCCTGGATCGTGTCGCACGAGGCGCAGCAGCCACAGGGCCGGCTGCTGTGAGCGGACGCATCGAACGGCGAACCCTGCAGGCGCCGGCACTCCCCCGCTGGCTGCGGCCGAAGCTGACGCGCGATCAGCGCCTTGCCACGGGGCTGATCCTGTACCAGAAGCTGGCCGACGTGCAGCAGGGCGTGGCCACGGTCGACACGCTGTGGGACATGGTGCGCGACGCCTTCACCTGGTCACGCACGGCAGAGCTGCTGGGCAGTGGCCACGAAGAGATGCTGGCGTACCTCGAGCTGGTCGAGCGCATGGTCGAGCGATACGGCGCCACCGGCCGCGTCGAGTTCACCAGCCAGGCTGAAGACGGCCTGGCCAGGCTGGCGGCCGCGTGGATGGAAGATCTGGCCGAGATCACCGACCGCGACACGGCAGTGGCTGCTGCGCAGTGGAGTGAGGCCTGCGTCGACGCGCTGTGCGCGGCGCAGGCGACACCAGATCGGAAAGCGGCGTGAACCAGTCCATCGTACTCACCGCCGACGAGTTGACCCAGCTCACCGGCACCAAGCAGCCCAAGCGCATGTGCGCCTGGCTACTTGCGCGCGGCTGGGCCCACGAGGCGCCCGCGCGCCGTGGCGACGTGCCCAAAGTCGACCGCGCCTACTATGCGGCCCGGATGAGCGGCCAACAGACCGCTGCGGCGCCGCAGCAGCGCTCCAGGCTACGACTCGACTTCATGCTCAACCCGCAATGATCAAGCGCAGAGACACCCCCGACGGCCTGCCGTTCCGCGTCTATGAGCGCAAGGGTGTTCGCGTCTATTCCATCGGTCACAAAGGCGACGGCGGCAAGTGGACGTTCCGGCTGCAGTGCGCGGCCGACGACAAGGCCAAGATCGCCGAGCTGCGGCGCGAGGCCATCGACAAGGCCAATCGGTTGGGCGCAGGCGCCCCGGCGGAAGGCACCGTCACGGCGCTGATCGACGCCTGGGTGAAGCGACAGAAGGCGCTACCGGCCGGCACAGCTGGGAAGCGGGCCGACAGCACGCTCACCGAGAACGAGCGCGAGGTCAAGATGCTCAAGCTGGCGATGGGCCACATCCTGGTCGCGCAGCTTGAGAAGGCCGACGCCTACGAGTACCTCGACGCCTGCTTGCTGGCCAAGGACAAGAACGGCAAGCCGCGCCCACGGCCCGAGAAGGGCAACAAGGAAATCGCGCTGATGCGCACCATCCTCGAATGGGGCGTGCGCGTACGGGCCGTCAAGGCGAACGCGTTCTCAGGCGTCGAGAAGCTGGTCACCAACAAGACCGACCGCCTGGTGGCCACGTCGGAACTTGACTTGGCGCTAGAGGTTGGCAGACGCATGGGCGGGCCGCAGTACATCGTCGCGCTGGCCCTGAAGACGGCCTGGCTGTGCCTGCGCCGTTCGGTCGAGGTGCGGGCGTTTACGCGCGACCAGATCGGCGAGGACGGCATCTCTTGGCGCGGCGCCAAGCGGCAGGCTGGCCAGGCCGAGAAGCTGGGCCTGATCGAGTGGAGCCCTGACCTGCGCGCCACGGTCGACGAGGCCCTGGCCATCAAGCGCAACAAGCTGGCCGGCAGCTGGTACGTGTTCGGCAATCTGAGCGGGCAGCGTTACACGAAGGGCGGCTGGAAGAAGACGTTGTCGGTACTGATGACCGAGTGCGTGGCAGAGGCTGCGAAGCGGAAAGTCGCGTTCCGGCCTTTCAGCCTCCAGGACTGCCGGCCGATGGGTGTGAGCGACAAGCTGGCCAGGGGCGATCCCGACACCGTAGACGCCACCCTGCACAGTAGCGAGCGGATGGTCAGGCAGGTGTATGACCGTCGGCGCGTTCGAGTCGCAAAACCGGCGGGATAACACAGCGGCCGCCGCGCGGCTGAGCACAAGGTGGTTGGAGCTTCAATCAAGCCTTCGACTTCACATGCGTGACGTCGTCGAAAGAAGGGCTTGCCAACTCATCCACCGCTGTGGTAAATTTTCATTCAGGCGCGGAGAAATTATTTGCGCCTGGCAGGAAGTAATTTCCTAATCCTAAAAAGACACACGTTCGCAACACCCGAAGGAGTCCCAAATGATCACCAACCTCGGAAAGGAACTGCGAAAGCTTCGGTTGGATCTTGGCATCACGCTTTTTGAGATGGCCCAGACCATCGGCGTTTCGTCCAGCTACCTGTCTTCCGTCGAGACAGGCAAGAAGGCAGCCAACGACCAACTGCTCCAGCAACTGACTGAGAAGTACCCGGAGGTTCGCAACAACAGAGACGCCTATCAGTCTTTGATCGAGCAGACCAAACGCGAAGTCAGGATTTCTCTGGCCAGCAACCAAGCCCCCAGGGCTCAAGAGTTCGCCACGGCCTTTGCACGCAAGTTCGAGACGCTCAGTGAAGCGGACTTTGAAGATCTGATTGCAGTGTTTAACAACAAGGAAGGAAAGCTATGAAACGACCATTCGGCCTCGTTGTACCGCCTCGGTCCAGCGACAACATCTTCAAGGAGGCCTGCGTCGCCCGCCAGGTGCTCAATCGCCTCGCTGGCGGCGGCGACTATGTCCGCATCGACCGCATCTACGAAATCTTGCCTAAAGTGATGCCGGGCTTCCGAATGGAGGTCTGCGACGAGGTGGAAATGGGCGGCGACCATGGCCAGACCTACCCCGACGACCTACTCATAAAGCTGCGTGCAGACGTCTACGACGGAATGTGCCGTGGCGTCGGTCGAGACCGGTTCACCGGGGCCCATGAGCTCGGGCACTTGTTCTTGCATCAGGGGGCCGCAAAGTTCGCTCGCCGCCGAACCGAAGAGGTGCCTGTCTATCGAGACGCCGAATGGCAGTCCGACGAGTTCGCAAGCGAGTTCCTCATCGAACGGGCACGCATGCTGACGTGCCAAAGCGTCGCCGAAATCGTTCAGGTCTTCGGCGTCTCAGAGGCCGCTGCTGCCCAAAGATTTAGGAAGCGGAAATGAGCCTCGGAAAAGACAAAGGTCCTGAAGTGGTGGAACACGTCAGGACCTTCCAGAACACACACAACGACATGGAAGTGAACGCACCCCTCTGTCACCGTGCCTACCGGCAAAGTAGCGGCCGCAGCTTACCACTGCGGGCGTGCACGGGTTCGATATTGCGTTCGAAGCCCCCTAAAAAGGAGTGTCAACATGACAACTTCAGCACGCCGCAAAGCAGTGCCTGTGAGGCAGTACGTCCGATACCGGCATGGCCGGCGCGAAGACGTATGCCGCCACTGGCGTTCGCTTCCCAGTCGTTAAACCCTAGTTGAAAGACTCCCCTCCGCGCGCCTGCGCGGAGGGCCTTCAATCGACCTCCAGCCCTAGAAAGGCAACCATGGCCACCAAGACCATCACCATGCCCCGCAATGCCGCCAACGGCCGAATCGTCAGCCCGGAGTACGCCAAGGCCCACCCGAAGACGACCACGATCGAACATCGGAAAGTGAGCACGCCCTCGGTGCCCGCGAAGAAAAAGTAGCGCTTCCGGGCAGGCACGACGCGTCGTGTCTGCCCGACTGAATGACTTCTTATTCCAAAGTTTGGAATCTGAAACGAAAACGCCACCTCGCAAGGTGGCGTAAGTCGTTGATTCTTATGGCGGAGTGGACGGGACTCGAACCCGCGACCCCCGGCGTGACAGGCCGGTATTCTAACCAACTGAACTACCACTCCGCAGCGGTGGTGACGTTCCGGCTCGCGCCGCAAGTGCCACCCAACTTGTCTTGCATTCGACTCACGCGATGCCAACCCAAGTTGGCGTCCCCTAGGGGATTCGAACCCCTGTAATCACCGTGAAAGGGTGGTGTCCTAGGCCTCTAGACGAAGGGGACTGTGACTTTCGAAAGCACTACTGAAATTACTGAAATTACTGAAATTACTGAAACCACTTCCCTTGAACAACGCTTGCGGTATTTGGTGGAGGTAAACGGGATCGAACCGATGACCTCTTGCATGCCATGCAAGCGCTCTCCCAGCTGAGCTATACCCCCATCGGGTACCTGTTGGTCTGTTTGCTGCTGCCTGGGCCCGTCCGAATTTCTTCGAATGTTCCCTGGCTTGGCATTCATTCCAGCGCTGTTCAAACGAGCCTATCAGTATAGACCACTTCTTAGAGATGACGCAAGCAGGCCAGCACGTTTTCCCTAGGAAAGAGCGCCAGCACCGCGTCGATGGACGGCGTCTGCACACGACCGCAGACCAGCACGCGCAGGGCCGGCGCCAATTGCGGCATCTTCAGCTGGTGCGCAGCCAGGGTCTCTTTCACCGCCGCGGCAATGGCGGCCTTGTCCCAGCTCACTTCGGCCAGCTTGTCGCGCAGGCTGCGCAGCGCGGGCAACACCGTCTCGGTGACGTGAGCCGCCAGGTCTTCGTCGCGCGGCTGCACCGGCACGAAAAGCATCTCGGTCCAATCGGTCAACTCGACCACCGTGGTGCAGCGGTCCTTGAACAAGGCCGCTGCGCGCGTCAGCAGGGCCAGGTCTTCGGTGACCACACCGCGCGTCGCCAGTTGCCGCTGCATCAGGCCCGCCAGGCGGGCGTCGTCGGCCAGCTTGATGTAGTGCGCGTTGACCCAGGACAGCTTGGCCGGGTCCCATTGCGCGGGGCTCTTGGCCAGGTGGCTGCCGTCGAACCACTGCACCATCTGCTCGCGGCTGAAGAGCTCTTCGTCACCGTGGCTCCAGCCCAGGCGGGCCAGGTAATTCAGCATCGCCTCGGGCAGGTAGCCGGCGTCTTCGTAGGCCGTGACGCTGACCGCACCCCGGCGCTTGGACAGCTTCTGCCCGTCGTCGCCCAGGATGATCGGGCAGTGCCCGAACTGCGGCAGCGGCGCGTTCAGCGCGCGGAAGATGTTGATCTGCCACGGCGTGTTGTTGATGTGCTCGTCACCGCGAAAGACGTGGCTGATGGCCATGTCGCTGTCGTCGACCACCACGGCGAAGTTGTAGGTCGGCACGCCGTCGGGGCGCAGGATGATGAGGTCGTCGATCTCGGTGTTGCTGATGCTGATAGCGCCCTTCACCAGGTCGTTCCAGCTGACCACACCCGACACCGGATTGGCGAAGCGCACCACGGGCTTCACGGCCTCGGGAACCGGCGGCAGCACCTTGCCGGGCTCGGGCCGCCAGCGGCGGTCGTACAGCGTCTTTTCGCCGCGTGCGCGTTGGGCTTCGCGCATCGCGTCCAACTCTTCAGGCGACGCGTAGCAGCGGTAGGCGGTTCCGGCCGCGAGCATCTGTTCGACCACCGCCTGGTAGCGCGCCAGGCGCTGCATCTGGTAGACCGGGCCTTCGTCATGGTTCAGGCCCAGCCATTGCATCGAAGCCAGGATCTGCTCTACCGAGTCTTGCGTGGAGCGTGCCACGTCGGTGTCTTCGATGCGCAGCACGAATTCACCGCCGTAGTGGCGCGCGTAGGCCCAGGAATACAGCGCCGTGCGGGCCGTGCCCAGGTGCAGGAAACCGGTGGGCGACGGAGCGATGCGGGTGCGGACTTTTTGCGTCATGCGAGCTGGACCAACCCGGCGTGCAAGTCGTTCTGGATGTCTCGCACATCTTCCAGGCCCACGGCCACGCGCAGCAGGCCTTGCGTGATGCCGGCGGCCTGGCGCTGGTCTTCCGACAAGCGGCCGTGCGAGGTGGTGGACGGGTGGGTGATGGTGGTCTTGGTGTCGCCCAGGTTGGAAGTGACCGAGCAGATGCGGGTGGCGTCCGACACCGCCCAGGCACCGTCGCGGCCGCCCTTGGTGACGAAGGACAGCACCGCCCCGCCCAGGCCGCGCTGCTGGCGCATCGCCAGTTCGTGCTGCGGGTGCGAAGCCAGGCCCGGGTAGTAGACGCGCTCGACGGCGGGCTGCGCTTCCAGCCACTGCGCCAGTTGCAGCGCACGGGCGCTTTGCGCTTCCATGCGGATGGTCAGCGTTTCCAGGCCCTTCAGCACGACCCAGGCGTTGAAGGGCGACAGGCTCAGGCCGGCGCTGCGCATCACCGGCAGGAACTTGCCGGTGATGAGTTCTTCGGAGCCGCAGAGTGCGCCGGCGATCACCCGGCCCTGCCCGTCCAGGTACTTGGTGCCGCTGTGCATGACCAGATCGGCGCCCATCTCGGCCGGCCGCTGCAGCGCGGGGCTGCAGAAGCAGTTGTCCACCGCGAGCAAAGCGCCGGCAGCGTGCGCGATGTCGGCCAGCGCACGGATGTCGCAAACCTCGGTCAGCGGATTGGTCGGGCTTTCGGCAAACAGCAGCCGGGTGTTGGGCTGCACCGCAGCCTGCCAGGCGACCACGTCGGTCTGCGACACGAAAGTGGTGGCCACGCCGTACTTGGCGAAGTCCTGGAACAGCTTGATGGTCGAGCCGAAGGTGCTTTGCGAACACACCACGTGGTCGCCGCCCTTGAGCAGGCCCAGGATGATCATCGTGATGGCCGACATGCCGCTGCTGCTGCCGATGCAGGCCTCGGTGCCTTCCAGCGCCGCCAGCCGGCGCTCCATCATCGTCACCGTGGGGTTGCTGAAGCGGCTGTAGACGAAGGCCTCTTCCTCGTTCGCGAAACGCCGCGCGGCGGTGGCGGCGTCGGGGTGCACGAAGGAACTGGTCAGGTACAGGGCCTCGGAGTTCTCGCCGTATTGCGAAGGCGGCAGGCCTACACGCACGGCCAGCGTGTCCAGGCCGACGCCGGCCGGCAGTTGGGTCTTGGGCAGGCTCATCAGCGCTCCTGCGCACCTTGCAAGGCCAGCCGCGAACCGGCTTCGGCGGCTTCTTCGGTGGTGTCGAACTGCAGGCGGCGCTGCGCTTGCATGGTTGCGAAATCTTCGGCCGACACGTCGCCGGTGATGTAGTGGCCGTCGAAGCAGCTGGCCTCGAAACCGACGATCTTCGGGTTCAGCGCGGCCACCACGCGCTTCATTGCGTCGACGTCCTGGTAGATCAATTGGTCGGCGCCGATGAAGGCGCGGATTTCTTCGATGCTGCGGTTGTGTGCCACCAGTTCGTCCTTGGTCGGCATGTCGATGCCGTAGACGTTGGGGAAGCGCACCGGCGGTGCCGCGCTGGCCATGTAGACCTTGCGCGCGCCGGCTTCGCGGGCCATCTGCACGATCTCTTTGCTGGTCGTGCCGCGCACGATGCTGTCGTCCACCAGCAGCACATTGCGGCCCTTGAATTCCATGCCGATGGCGTTGAGCTTCTGGCGCACGCTTTTCTTGCGCACCTCGTGCCCCGGCATGATGAAGGTGCGGCCGACGTAGCGGTTCTTGACGAAGCCTTCGCGGTAGGGCTTGCCCAGGCGGTGGGCCAGTTGCATGGCGCTGGGCCGACTCGATTCAGGAATGGGGATGACCACGTCGATGTCGCTCGGCGGCAGCGTCGAAATCACACGCTGGGCCAGCGTTTCGCCCAGGTTCAAACGCGCGTGGTAGACGGAAATGCCGTCCAGCACCGAGTCGGGTCGCGCCAGGTAGACGAACTCGAACATGCAGGGGTGCAGTTGCGGGTGCTCGGCGCACTGGCGGGCGTGAATGGTGCCGGTCTGGTCGATGAAGATGGCCTCGCCCGGCGCCACGTCCCGCGTCAGCTTGTGGCCGGTGCCTTCCAGCGCCACCGATTCACTGGCCACCATCACGTCGCGCCCGTGCTCGGTTTCGGTCTGACCGAAGCACAGCGGGCGGATGCCGAAGGGGTCGCGGAACGCCAGCAGGCCGTGGCCGGCAATCAGCGCGATCACCGCATACGAACCGCGGATGCGCCGCTGCACCGCGCCGACCGCCTTGAAGACCTGCTCGGGCGTCAAGGGCAAATCACGGCCGGCCATTTCCAATTCGTGCGCCAGCACGTTGATCAGCACCTCGGTGTCGCTCTCGGTGTTGATGTGGCGGCGGTCGATGGCGAAGAGCTCGGCCTTCAGCGCCTGCGCGTTGGTCAGGTTGCCGTTGTGGACCAGCACGATGCCGTAGGGCGCGTTGACGTAGAAGGGCTGTGCCTCTTCTTCGCTGTAGGCGTTGCCGGCGGTGGGGTAGCGCGTCTGGCCCAGGCCGACGTTGCCGATCAGCGTGCGCATGTTGCGCGTGCGGAAGACGTCGCGCACCATGCCGCGAGCCTTGTGCATGAAGCACTTGGTGCCCTGCATGGTGACGATGCCGGCGGCATCCTGGCCGCGGTGCTGCAAGAGCAGCAGCGCGTCGTAGAGCAGTTGGTTGACTGGCGCTTGGGAGATCGCGCCGACGATGCCGCACATGGGTGGAGTGTCCTGAGGAAGGCAGTTCTGAAGCAGGGAAATCAGGCGCGCAGAGCACGCGCCACGGCGTCGGGCAGCAGGGGTTTCAGGGCGAGCAGGGCGCTGTTCAACCAGCGCGCACCTTGCGCGTTGCGCCAGGAAGCCGATTGTGCGGCCGGCGTCAAAGCCACCACCGACGACACCGCCAGCAAGAGCACCACGCCACGCAGCACGCCGAAGGCGGCGCCCAGCAAACGGTCGGGCAGCGACAGCGGCGTGGCGTGGATCAGCATGCGGATCAGCTTCGCCGCCAGGCCCCAGACCACCAGGGCGGCGATGAAGCACAGGCTGAGCGCCGCGGCCAGGTTCAGTGACGAGCCGGGCGAGCCCACCGGCAGGCCGGGCGCCAGTTGTGGGGCCGCCCACTGCGCTGCAAACCAGGCCACCACCCAGCCGGCCAGCGACAGGCATTCGAAGACCAGGCCGCGAAACAGGCCGACCAGCACCGAAGCCGCCAGCACGGCCAGTAGCGCCCAGTCGGTCCAGGACAGCGCGGGCAGCAGGTCGTTCAAGGTCGGCCCTTCAGCACGCAGCCACTGAAAAGCGCATCACGTCACCCACCACAGCGCCCACCACAGCACCCTTGGCAGCGCCCATCACAGCGCCAGGATGGCCGCCGGCAGGCCGCTGCCTTTGACCTTGGCCGCCACGGCTTCGGCCTCGGCGCGCGTGGCATAGGGGCCCACGCGCACGCGGGTGCGGGTGCCCAGGTTGGACTCGACCACCTGGGTGTAGGTCTTCAGGCCCAGCTTCTCCAGCTTGGTGCGCGCCTCGCGCAGCTTGCCGGCTTCGCTGTAGGCACCGGCCTGGATGACGAAGCGGCCGGCTTCCGATGGCGTTGCCGAAGCCGGCCGTTCGGGCACCACGGCCGGCACCGCGACCGGCTTCGCGGCGGGCGGCGGAATGGGCCTGGACGACGGCACCGAGGCCTTCGCCGCGGCGGGTGTGGGCGCAGTTGCGGGCACCGGTGTGGATGCGGGCGATGAGGCCTTCGCTGCCACCGGCGGCGCAGATGCGGGGGCTGGCGATGGCGTCGTCTCCACGCCCGCATCGGCCGGCAGCACCGGCGGCGGCTGCGACGGGGTGGGTGCCACGTCCTTGCCGGTCAAACCGCTGGCCACGCTGTCGCGCCGGGGCGCTTCAATGGGCGTGTCGATGGGCAAGGGGCGTGGCTGCGTTTCGAACAGGACCGGGAAGCCGACCACGCCGATCAACAGCAGCACCACGGCCCCAACCAGGCGGCGGCGGGCCTGCGTGCGGGCGGCTTGCACCTCGGTGGGGTCGTCGCCCATCACCGGGGGCCGGGTGCGCTCGGCCGAGGCCGCAGGGGTCTTGGATCGCAGGAAAGGGATGCGCATGCAGCAGGCGGTTCAGCTGACGTGGGCAGCCGACAGTCGGGGCAGGCCTTCCTGGAGCACGCCGCCCACGGTGTAGAAAGACCCGAAGACAACGATTCTATCGGCGGGGTCCGCAGCGGCTGCCGCTGCACGCAGGGCCTCGGCCGGGCTGGCGTGGTGGTGGATGGCCACGTCACGCACACCGCAGGCCGCGCGCACCAGGCCGGCCAAAGCCTCGGCGGTGGCGGCACGCGGGTTGGGCAGATCGCAGCAGTGCCACACGTCGACCAGCGGAGCAATCTTGGCCAGCAGGCCGGCGATGTCCTTGTCGGCCATCACGCCGAACACGGCATGGGTGCGCGGGAAGAAGCCCATTGCGTCCAGGTTCAAGGCCAGTGCCGCCACGGCCTGCGGGTTGTGGGCCACGTCCAGCACCAGCGCCGGCTGGCCGGGCACGATCTGGAAGCGCCCCGGCAATTCCACCAGCGCCAGTCCGGTGCGCACGGCCTGGGCGTTGATCGGCAGGCGGTCGCGGATGGCGATCAGCGCGGCGATGGCACCGGCCGCGTTGAGCAACTGGTTGGCACCACGCAGCGCCGGGTAGGACATGCCGTGGTAGCGCCGGCCGCCTTTTTCCTTGCTCGCGCTCCAGGCCCACTGCTGGCGGTCGCCCGAGTGTCTGAAGTCGCGACCGACCAGCCACAGGTCGGCACCGATGGCTTCGGCGTGCGCGACCACGCTCTTCGGCGGCACCGGGTCGCTGACGATGACCGGCTTGCCCGGCCGCATGATCTGCGCCTTCTCCAGGCCAATGCTTTCGCGGTCGGGCCCGAGGTATTCCATGTGGTCCAGGTCGATGCTGGTGATGACGGCACAGTCACTGTCGAAGGCATTCACGCTGTCGTAGCGGCCGCCCAGGCCGACTTCCAGGATCACCAGGTCCAGCTCGGTCATCGACAGCAGGCGCGCGATGGCCAGCGTGCTGAATTCGAACTGCGTCAACGTGATCTCGCCGCGCGCGCCTTCAACCGCCGCGAACTGCACCGCCAGTGCTTCGGCCGTCACCGACTCGCCGTTGACGCGGCAGCGCTCGGTGAAGTGCACCAGTTCGGGCTTCTGGTACAGGCCCACGCGGTAGCCGGCATGGCGCGCGATGGACTCCAGCATGGCGCAGGTGCTGCCCTTGCCGTTGGTGCCGGCCACGACGATGACCGGCACATCGAAATGGATGCCCAGCCGGCGCCTGACCTCGGCCGTGCGCTCCAGCGACAGGTCCATCGTCTTCGGGTGCATGGCCGCGCAATGCGCCAGCCATTCCGCCAGCGACGACGGCGTGCTCAAGCTACAGCATCAGCGCTTTGGCGCTGCAGCATCGCCAACAGGCGCGCGATGTTGGGCCGCAGCTGGCGGCGGTCGCAGATCATGTCCAGCGCGCCAGTACCGATGAGGAATTCACTGCGCTGGAAACCTTCGGGCAATTTCTCGCGCACGGTGTTTTCGATGACGCGCGGGCCGGCGAAACCGATCAGCGCCTTGGGCTCAGCAATGACCACGTCGCCCAGGAAGGCGAAGCTGGCCGATACGCCGCCCATGGTCGGGTCGGTCAACACGCTGATGAAGGGCAAGCGGGCCTTGGCCAGGCGGGTCAACGCGGCATTCGTCTTGGCCATCTGCAGCAGGCTCAGCAGACCTTCCTGCATGCGCGCACCCCCGGTGGCGGTGAAACTGACGAAAGGCACTTTCTGCTCGACAGCCGCTTCGACGCCGCGCACGAAACGCTCGCCCACCACGCTGCCCATCGAACCGCCCATGAAGTCGAATTCGAAGCAGGCGGCGACCACCGGCACGCTCATCACCGCGCCCCCCACCACCACCAGCGCGTCGGTTTCGCCGGTGGCTTCCAGCGCGGCTTTCAGGCGCTGCGGGTACTTCTTGCTGTCCTTGAATTTCAGCGGGTCGACCGGCATCACTTCCTGGCCGATTTCCCAACGGCCTTCCGGGTCGAGGAAGGCGTCGAGGCGGGCGCGGGCATTGATACGGTGGTGGTGGTCGCACTTGGGGCAGACGTTGAGGTTCTGCTCCAGGTCGGTCTTGTAGAGCACCGTCTCGCAAGACGGGCATTTGATCCACAGGCCTTCGGGCACGGCCCGGCGTTCGGCCGGGTCGGTTTGTTGGATCTTCGGCGGCAGCAGTTTTTCCAACCAACTCATGCGGTGCTCCTCAAACGTGCGGTTCCTGCGGTGGCCGCTTACGCGTCCAGTGCGGTGCGGATCTCGGCCATGAAGGCCCGGGCCGCGCCGGCGGCGCGTTGGATGTTCTCCGCAGCGGCCGCATTGTCGCCACTTTGAAGTGCTTCGGTTTCCAGAATCTGGATCAGCCGGGAGCCGATCACCACCGCGTCGGCCACCGCGGCCACCGCACGCGCCGTGGCCGCGTTGCGGATGCCGAAGCCCACGCCCACCGGCACGCTGACGTGCTCACGGATGCGCGGCAACATCGCCGCCACCGCGGCTGTGTCCAGCGCGCCCGAACCCGTCACACCCTTCAGCGACACGTAGTAGACGTAGCCGCTGGCGATGCGACCCACGTCCTTCATGCGCTGCACCGTGCTGGTCGGGGCCAGCAGGAAGATCAGGTCCATGTCCACGGCCTTCAGGCGCGCGGCGAAGGCCTCGCACTCTTCGGGCGGGTAGTCCACCACCAGCAGGCCGTCCACGCCGGCGGCTTTGGCGTCGGCGATGAATGAACCGTCGCCATGAACCTGGTCGTAGCGTTCCAGCGGGTTGGCGTAGCCCATCAGCACCACCGGCGTGCTGTTGTTGGCCTTGCGGAAGGCACGCACCATGTCCAGCACCTGCACCGCGCCGATGCCGCGCGCCAGCGCGCGTTCGCTGGCTTTCTGAATGACGGGGCCGTCGGCCATCGGGTCGGAAAAGGGCACACCCAGTTCGATGATGTCAGCACCGCCATCGGCCAGCGCCTGCATGATCTGCGGCGTGGCATCGACGTAAGGATCGCCGGCGGTGACGTAGGGAATCAGCGCCTTGCGGCCCTGCGCCTTCAGCACGGCCAGCGTGGCCTGGATGCGGCTCATGACAACCCCCCTTTCACGCTCTGGCCGCGGCACGAAGGCCGGCAATAGAAGTCGGCACCCGACAGGTCGGCGACGGTGCCGATGTCCTTGTCGCCGCGCCCGCTCAGGTTCACCAGCAGGTGCTGGTCGGGCCGCATCTGGGCCGCCAGCTTCATCGCATAAGCCACCGCATGGCTGCTTTCCAGCGCCGGGATGATGCCTTCGGTGCGGCACAGGCGGTGGAAGGCCGCCAGCGCTTCGTCGTCCTGGATGGCGACGTATTCGGCGCGGCCGATGTCCTTCAGGTAGGCGTGCTCGGGGCCCACGCCGGGGTAGTCCAGACCGGCGCTGATGCTGTGGGTTTCGGTGATCTGGCCGTTGGCGTCCTGCAGCAAATAGGTGCGGTTGCCGTGCAACACGCCGGGGCTGCCGGCCGACAGCGACGCCGAGTGCTTGCCGCTGTCCAGGCCCAGCCCGGCCGCTTCGACGCCGATCAGGCGCGTGCCTTCATGCGGGATGTAGGGGTAGAACATGCCCATCGCGTTGCTGCCGCCGCCCACGCAGGCGATGACGGCGTCGGGTTGCTGGCCCGCAGGGCCACCACAGTAGGCGATCTGCTCGGGCATCTGCACCAGGCATTCGTCGCCGATGACGCGCTGGAAGTCGCGCACCATCATCGGATAGGGGTGCGGGCCGGCTACCGTGCCGATGATGTAGAAGGTGTTTTCGACGTTGGTGACCCAGTCGCGCAGCGCCTCGTTCAGCGCGTCTTTCAGCGTCTTGCTGCCGCTCTCGACGGGCACCACACGCGCGCCCAGCAGGTGCATGCGGTAGACGTTCGGACTTTGCCGCTTGACGTCTTCGCTGCCCATGTAGACCACGCATTCCATGCCGTAGCGGGCGCAGATGGTGGCGGTGGCCACGCCGTGCTGGCCGGCGCCGGTTTCGGCGATGACGCGCGGCTTGCCCATGCGCTTGGCCAGCAGGGCCTGCCCGATGGTGTTG
>JANMZP010000176.1:0-6406 GCA_031383435.1 Betaproteobacteria bacterium
ATTCACTTGCGCGCCACCCCCACCCGTCCACGATCACGCTGAAACAGCGTCCACGATCAGACTGAAACGCCGTCCACGATCACGCTGAAATCCCGTCCACGATCAGCCTGAAATGGCGTCCACGATGGGCTGAAATACGCAGCGACGAAGGAAACGATGCGGCGGCGCAGCGGCGGCGCGCATTGGAGATGCTGCGCCCCGGCGGCAAGACCACCATCGAACTGCGGCGCGACGGCGACATTCTGGCACCGGCGGCACGCATCTTGGAATTGCGGCGCAGGGGCTTTGACATCCAGACCTTTCGGGTTCATCGCGAGACTGACAACGGCAAGTTGCACAACGTCGCGCTGTACGTGCTGATGAAGGAAGCGGGGGCGCAAGCATGATGCCCGCCGACTGGCTCCAACGGCTTCAGGAGCGCATTGCAGGGGCGCAGGGGCTGGGCTTTGGCCCTGACCTTGCCGCGCTGTCGATGGCCGACCTGTGGGGTCTGTATCGCTTCCTGTGCCGGTTCGCATCGGAACCCTGAAGATGAGCCGCACCAAGTTCAAGGGCAACGGCAACAAGCGAGATGGCGCGAAGTTTCTGGCGCTGCCGCACATCGTGATGGACAGCCCTGGCTACCGCGCGGCCAGCCACACCGCGCGCTCTTTGTTGCTGGACATCTTCCGGCAGTACAGCGGCCACAACAACGGCAAGCTGGTGGCCTGCGCGAAGCACCTGGAGCCCTTGGGCTGGAAGAGCAACAACACCGTGCTGGCGGCGGTGCGGCAGTTGATCGACTGCGGCCTGTTGGTGGAGGTTCGCAAAGGCGGCTTCCCCAACACGGCAACCTGGTTTGCGGTGACCTGGGCCGACCTGGACATCAACGACGGCTTGGACATCAACCCCAAGCTGTTAGCACGCGGCGCGTACCGCAGCCCGCAGGCGGCGGCATCGGGCAAGGCCAGAACGGCGAAGGCGACGGCGGCACGAAGTTCGTTGGCTGCGGCGCGACGCGCGCAAAAGGGAAGCGCAACCGGCGCAACGCTTGCACCGTCCAACGGTGCGACGGCTGCGCTTGTAGCACCGGCCCACGGTGGAGGAGCGGCGAAACCTGCACCGTCTCACGGTGCTGTAGTGCTGCATTTGAAGCCCGGCCCTGCACCATCCAACGGTGACTATCTAGAAACACCATCTCCCGATGCCAACGGGACAGCGGGGGCCAGCACCAACGGCATCAGCCCGTCATTGCTGGCGGCACTCAGGCGCAACGGCACCGGCGAAGCCCTGTAGGAGGCGCTGTTGGGCGCTGTTTCTTGCTGATGATTTCGTAATCTGTGGAGGTTCAGAAATGGGAACTGGTGGCACTCGATGCGGCGCTGGCCGTCCTGGTTGGCTGGGCAAGGTTGAGCACTGTCTTCGGCTGGATGTCGGGCGCTTGCAGCGGAGCGGCGCGCTTCGATCCGGAAGCCAAGGTTCATGGGCTTGGACAAACAAAGAAACGGGTGAACGCCGAGGCTCCGTCAGCTACGAGACGGTGAACGCGTTGTTCACGCTGCGGTACACCATCGACGGCAGCCCGTGCGCGCAGTCCATCAGCATCGAGAAGTCAGCTTGCAACTTCGGCGGCCTGCGGCCTTGGTTCCGCTGTCCGGTGCGCGGCGAGCGTGTAGCTGTCCTGTTTCTGCGTGCTGGCCGGTTCGCATGCCGGGGCTGTCAACGGCTTGCCTACAGTTCCCAGTCTGATGACATCGTGGGCCGGGCCTGGAGGCGGCAAAGCAAGCTCGAAAACCGGCTGGCACCGAACTTCGGCAAGCCCAAGGGCATGCACACCAGAACCTACAAGCGACTGATGTCGGCCATCCTGGACTGTGAAGAACAACGGGACGCCGCGCTGTCTGTCTTCCTGGATCGAATGATCGCGCGACATCCATCGCTCAGGGCCGACTTCGACAAGTGGCGCTAGACAGACAGATTGGGTCCGGGGGCAGCTTTGGGGGCAACTTCCATCTTTTCACTGTCTTTTCATAGGTAAGTGCGATTCCTGTCGGAGGGACCACAGGCCCCAGTCGCGCCGGGCCGGCACAAATGCACGCCCAGAGCCCCGCAACCCAGGTGCAACTTAACCCCCGCGACGCACTGTGACGGATGGCCCAGACCTATACTGGACGCTAGCGTGTGCTAACCCCCGAAAGCGAGCTGGTCATGGGTTCCAAAATGAAGGTTGCCGGCTTTTTGGCCCTCGGGGCCGTGGCCGGTGCGTTGACGACGATGCAGTTGCAGGCCGTCGCGCGCAGTTCGATAGCCCCCCTGCCGCTGGAAGAAGTGCAGCAGTTGGCGGCCGTTTTCGACCGTGTCAAGGCCGAGTACGTCGAGCCGGTCGACGAGAAGAAACTGATCGGCGACGCCATCGCCGGCATGGTCGCCGGCCTGGACCCGCACAGCCAGTACTTCGACAAGAAAAGCTACAAGGAATTCAGCGAAGCCACCGGTGGCAAGTTCATCGGCATCGGCATCGAGATGGGCATGGAAGAAGGCCTGGTCAAGGTCGTCTCGCCCATCGAAGGCAGCCCCGCCTTCCGCGCCGGCCTGAAGCCGGGCGACCTGATCACCCGCATCGACGACACGCCCGTGAAGGGCCTGACCGTCGACCAGGCGGTCAAAAAGATGCGCGGCGAGCCGAACACCAAGGTCGTGCTGACGGTGTTCCGCAAGTCCGAGAGCCGCAGCTTCCCGGTGAACATCGTGCGCGAGGAAATCCGCATGCAAAGCGTGCGCGCCAACATGGCCGCGCCCGGCTACGGCTGGATCCGCGTCAGCCAGTTCCAGGAACGCACGGTCGACGACTTCGTGCGCAAGGTGGAAGAGCTGTACAAGCAGGATCCGAACTTGAAGGGCCTGGTGCTCGACCTGCGCAACGACCCGGGCGGTTTGCTGGACGGCGCGGTGGCGCTGTCGGCGGCCTTCCTGCCGGCCGACGTGGTGGTGGTGTCGACCAACGGCCAGTTGCCCGAGTCGCGCGCCACCTTCCGCGCCAACCCCGAGTTCTATGCCCGCCGCGCCGGCACCGACCCGCTGCGCAAGCTGCCGGCCGCGCTGAAGACGGTGCCGCTGGTGGTGCTGGTCAACGAAGGCTCGGCCTCGGCCAGCGAGATCGTGGCCGGCGCGCTGCAAGACCACAAGCGCGCCACCGTGATGGGCGCGCAAACCTTCGGCAAGGGCTCGGTGCAGACGGTGCGCCCGCTGCCCGGCAACACCGCGCTGAAGATCACCACCGCGCGCTACTTCACGCCCGGCGGCCGCAGCATCCAGGCCAAGGGCATCGTGCCCGATGTCTGGCTGGACGAAACCGCCGAAGGCAATGTCTACGCCGCCCTGCGCATGCGCGAAGCCGACCTCGACAAGCACCTGACGGGTGCCGATGAGAAGAAGGATTCGGATTCTGAAAAGGTCCGCGAAAAGGCCCGCGAGGAAGCCCGCAAGAAGCTGGAAGAGCAGCTGGCGAAGACCAAGGAACCGGCCAAGCCGCTGCCGGAGTTCGGTACCGCCGAGGACTTCCCGCTGCAACAGGCCGTGAACCAGTTGCGTGGCCTGCCGGTGATGGCCAGCAAGACGGCAGCGGGCGAACAGCGCGCCGAGGCACCGGCAGCGACAGCGACAGCGAAGTAAGCTCGAGTTCCCCGCAGTCTGCGAAGCCCGCCTCGGCGGGCTTCGCTGTTTCAGCGGCCCCCCCCCTCAACACCCGGCCCTGCACGATGAACGACCAGCAACTGCTGCGCTACGCCCGCCACCTGATGCTGGACGACATCGGCATCGAAGGCCAACGCCGCCTGCTGGCCGCGCACGTGCTGGTCATCGGCGCCGGCGGCCTGGGCTCACCGGCGCTGATGGTCCTGGGCAGTGCCGGCGTGGGCCGCATCACGGTGGTCGACGACGACACCGTGGACCTGACCAACCTGCAGCGGCAGATTGCCCACAACCAGTCGCGCATCGGTCTGCCCAAGGCCGAATCGGCACGCGCCACGGTGGCCGCCATCAACCCCGACGTCACGGTTCGCGCGCTGGTGCGGCGGGCCGACGCGGCGCTGCTGGATGACCTGGTTCCGACCGCCGACGTGGTGCTGGACTGTTGCGACAACTTCGCGACACGGCACGCCGTCAACGCCGCCTGCGTGCGCCACGCCAAGCCGCTGGTCTCGGGCGCGGCCATCGGCTGGGACGCGCAGATGGCCGTCTACGACACGCGCAGCGCCACGGCACCCTGCTACGCCTGTTTGTTCCCGCCCGACGCCGGTCACGAAGATGTGTCCTGCAACACCCTGGGCGTGTTCGCGCCGCTGGTCGGCATCGTGGGCAGCGTGCAGGCCGCCGAGGCGCTGAAACTCATCATCGGCACCGGTGAGCCGCTGGCCGGCCGCCTGCTGATGCTGGACGCCCGCAGCCTGCGCTGGGACAGCATCAGCATGGCGCGCCAGCCGCACTGCGCGGTGTGTGCCACGCGCCCTGCACAGACCGGCGTGCCGGGGCGCTGAGCCGGCCCCAGCGGGGTCACGGAACGGCATTAAGCTCGCCCGCATGAACGCCTCGAAACCCGAACTCACCGCCCGCAACTTCCCCAGCGCCGAAGAAGAAGCCAGCGCGCAGCCGCGAACGCCGCTGTACGACGGCCCGGAAAGCGCCTACCGGCTGGCCTTCACCGACACCGACTTTCTGCTGCGCGACGAACTGCGCCCGGTGCGCATGCAACTGGAATTGCTCAAGCCCGAACTGATCCAGCAAGAACTCGGTATCGAGTCGACCATCGTCATCTTCGGCAGCGCCCGCGTGAAGGCACCGGATGAAGCCGCCGCTGCCATCGCAACGGCGCGCGCCAGCGGTGACGCGATGGCGCTGAAGCGCGCCGAAGGCCTGGCCGGGATGAGCCATTACTACGGCGAAGCGCGGCGCTTCGCGGCGCTGGCCACTGAGCGATCACGCGCGCATGCCACGCCGCTGTACGTGGTCACCGGCGGCGGCCCCGGCATCATGGAAGCCGGCAACCGCGGCGCGCATGACGTGGGCGGCAAGAGCATCGGCCTGAACATCGTGCTGCCGCACGAGCAACAGCCCAACGCCTACATCACGCCCGAGCTGTGCTTTCAGTTCCACTACTTCGCGCTGCGCAAGATGCACTTCCTGATGCGCAGCATCGCGCTGGTGTGCTTCCCCGGCGGCTTCGGCACGCTGGACGAGTTGTTCGAGACGATGACGCTGATCCAGACCGGCAAGAGCCGCCGGCGCCCCATCCTGCTGTTCGGCCGCGCCTTCTGGACACGCCTGATCGACTTCGACTACCTGGTCGAAACCGGCATGGTCAGCGCGGCCGATCTGGGCCTCTTCCGCTTTGTCGAAACCGCTGAAGAAGCCTGGGACATCCTGGCCACGCACTACGGTTTCGACCAACCCGCGCACGAGACCGGCCGTCACGCCGAAGACGTTTGAGGTGCCCATGAAGCAAGCCATCAGCCTGATCGGCGCGCCCACCGACATCGGTGCCGGTGCCCGCGGTGCGAGCATGGGCCCGGAAGCCTTGCGCGTGGCCGGCCTGCGCGCCGCGCTGGAAGGTCATGGGCTGACGGTCAACGACCGCGGCAACGTCAGCGGACCGGCCAACCCCTGGCTGCCGCCGGTGGATGGCTACCGGCACCTCGATGAAGTCGTGGCCTGGAACCGCGCCGTGCACGAGGCCATGCACGCCGAGTTGGCCGCCGGCCACCTGCCCATCCTGCTGGGTGGCGACCACTGCCTGGGCATCGGCAGCATCAGCGCGGTGGCGCGCCACTGCCGCGAAACCGGCAAGAAGCTGCGCGTGCTGTGGCTGGACGCCCATGCCGACTTCAACACCAGCGTGCTCACGCCCAGCGGCAACATCCACGGCATGCCGGTGGCCTGCCTGTGCGGGCACGGGCCGCAGGCGCTGGTCGAGATTGGCGACACGGTGCCGGCCATCAACCCGAAATGGCTGCGGCAGATCGGCATCCGCAGTGTCGACGCCGGCGAAAAACGTTTCGTCCACCAGGCCGGCCTGGACGTCTTCGACATGCGCTACATCGACGAGATGGGCATGCGCCACACGATGGAACTGGCGCTGGCCACGCTGGACGACAACACCCACCTGCACGTCAGCTTCGACGTCGATTTCCTCGACGCCGAAATCGCCCCCGGCGTGGGCACCACGGTACCCGGCGGCCCGACCTACCGCGAAGCCCAGCTGTGCATGGAGATGATTGCCGACACCGGCCGGCTGGCCAGCCTGGACGTGATGGAGCTGAACCCGGCGCTGGACATCCGCAACCGGACCGCCGAGCTGGCGGTGGACCTGATCGAAAGCCTGTTCGGCAAGAGCACGCTGATGCGGAACCGCTGAAGTGCGGCGCGCCCTGCG
>JANMZP010000182.1:0-1744 GCA_031383435.1 Betaproteobacteria bacterium
CCAATACCGCCACCGCCACCGCCACCGCCCACTAGCTAGCGCGGATGGTGTACTTCATGCTCACCCGTGGCGAGGCCTTCGCCGACCAGGGCCAGCAGCGCTGCGAAGCCCAGCAGCGCGAACGCAGCGTCGCCGCGCTCAAGCGCCGTGCCGCAGCCCTGGGCTTCCAGCTCAACCCCGTGGGGGCAGCCGCATGAAAACGGCCGCCTTCAGTTCTGTTTCTTGAGAGCGGCTGCGCCGCACCCGGCGCACGCGGCTCAAACACGATGAACAAACTGCTGCTGCACCCTGCGGCTAAGCCGGCGCTGTTTGTGCTGGCCCTCGTGCCCTTTGGCCACCTGCTGTGGGGCGCGTTGGCCAACACCCTGGGCGCCAACCCGGCCGAAGCGCTGATCCGCGGCACCGGTGATTGGGTGCTGCGTTTTCTGTGCATCACGCTGGCCATCACCCCGCTGCGCGAATGGACGGGCTGGCACGCCTTGGCCCGGCTGCGCCGCATGACCGGCCTGTTTGCCTGGTTCTACGGCGTCACGCATTTCCTGTGCTACGCCTGGCTGGACATGGGGCTGGACCTGGCCGACATCATCAAGGACATCCCCAAGCGCCCCTTCATATTGGTGGGCACGCTGGCCATGCTGCTGATGACGCCGCTGGCCGCCACGTCCTTCAACCGCGCCATCAAGGCCTTGGGTGCCCAGCGCTGGAAGGCCCTGCACAAGCTGGTTTACGCCATCGTGCTGCTGGGGCTGCTGCACTTTTTTTGGATGCGGGCCGGCAAGAACGACTTTGGAGAATGGTCGATCTATGCGGCCATCGTGCTGCTGCTGCTGGGCTGGCGGGTTTGGAAGAGGTGGCAGCGGCGCAAACCAGCGATAGCGACATCGATATCACGCTGATTCTCAGGCGCGATATACTCGATGTATATCGCGCCTGAGGATCAACGCCATGTCCAGCACCACGGTCTTCACCAACAACCGCAGCCAGGCCGTGCGCCTGCCCGCCGATGCGCGTTTTCCAGACAGCGTGAAAAAGGTGCAAGTGCGGGTGGTCGGTGCCGACCGGGTGATCTCCCCGGTTGAACAAAGCTGGGACAGCTTTTTCCACCCTGAGCAAGCCAACGCCGGGGTCACCGACGACTTCATGGCCGACCGGGCAGCACAAGCCCAGCCCGACCGCGAAGCGCTTTGACGCGGATCACCGATGTTGAAGCTGCTGCTCGACACCCATATCGTGATCTATGTGATCAAGCGCCGGCCGCCGTCGGCGCTGGCCCGCTTCAACCAGCATCAAGGCCAGATGGCGATATCGGCCATCACCCTGGCCGAGCTGGTGCACGGTGCGGAGAAAAGCAGCGACCCGCCGCGCAACCTGGCGGTAGTACAAGACTTCCGCAGCCGCTTGTCGGTGCTGGACTACGGCGAGCGTGCTGCCCACCACTACGGCAGCATCCGCGCTGCGCTGGAAAAGGCCGGTCAGACCATCGGGGTCAATGACCTGCACATCGCCGCCCAGGCCCGCTGCGACGGCTTGGTGCTGGTCAGCAACAATCTGCGTGAGTTCGAGCGCGTGCCGGGCTTGCTGACCGCCAACTGGGTGTAGCCCCGCTACTTCATGAAGCTAGGCAACCACAGCGCCAGCGCCGGCAGCTCCAGCACCACGCCCAGCGCCACCACCAGCACCAGCACGAACAGCCAGACCCCTCGGAAAATCTGGCCCAGCGTCACGCCGTCAAGCAAGGCGTTCA
>JANMZP010000196.1:0-54639 GCA_031383435.1 Betaproteobacteria bacterium
GGCGCTGGCCGAGCGGCTGCTGCTGGTGCTGGCCGAGCCGATGCGCATCAACGGCACCGAGGTGATTCCCAGCGCCAGCATCGGCATCACCTTCGGCGACATGGACTACCGCAGCGCCGACGAGGTGCTGCGCGACGCCGACCTGGCGATGTACGCCGCCAAGGCCGACGGGCGCAGCCGGGTGATGCCTTTCGACATCAGCATGCGCGAGCGGGTGGCCGAGCGCACGGCGCTGGAAGGGGATCTGCGGCGCGCCATTGGCGAGGGTTCGTTGTCGGTGGCCTATCAGCCGCTGTTCGACCTGGCGCCTTACCGCCTCAGCGGTTTCGAGGCGCTGTCACGCTGGGTGCATCCCGAGCGCGGCCCGATCAGCCCGGCGGTGTTCATCGCGCTGGCCGAGGAATGCGGCCATATCGGCGCGCTGACGCGCTGGATGATCGATCAGGCCGCCGCGCAACTGGCGCAGTGGCGGGGCGAAAACGCCGGCCAGCAGCACCTGACGATGCACGTCAACATCTCGGGCCGCGACCTGGCCGACCCGGAACTCGTGCCGCACGTGCGCTCCGCCATCGAACGCCATGCGTTGCCGCCGTCGAGCCTGACGCTGGAGATCACCGAGACGACCCTGATGGGCAGCCTGAGCACGGCGCTGGACACCCTGAACGCCCTGCGCCTGCTGGGCGTGCGCTTCAGCATCGACGACTTCGGCACCGGCTACTCGTCGCTGGCCTACCTGAGCACGCTGCCGATCGACAGCCTGAAGATCGACCGCTCGTTCGTGATGGGCATCGGCAGCAAGTCGCAGGCCATCGAGATCATCCGCGCCATCATGAACCTGGCCAATTCGCTGGGCAAAAAGGTGGTGGCCGAGGGCATCGAGACGCCGGCCCAGTTGGCCGCGTTGAAGCAGCTGGGCGTGCACGTCGGTCAGGGCTACCTGCTGGCCCGGCCGATGCCCGCGCACGACGTCGAACCGCTGCTCGCCGCGCCGGTGCCCGAACCGGCCTGACCACGGCCGCGGCTGCGGCGGCGTCTGCGGCGGCGTCACGCCCGTCCCTACAATTGCGGCATGAACGAAAAGTACATGCCCGCCGAGGTCGAAGCCGCCGCCCAGGCGCACTGGGCCGCGACCGACGCCTACCGCGTCACCGAAGACAGCAGCCGGCCGAAGTTCTACGCCTGCAGCATGCTGCCCTACCCCAGCGGCAAACTGCACATGGGCCATGTGCGCAACTACACCATCAACGACATGATGGCGCGCTACCTGCGCATGAAGGGCATGAACGTGTTGATGCCGATGGGCTGGGATGCCTTCGGCCTGCCGGCGGAAAACGCCGCCATGGACAACAACGTGCCACCGGCGCAATGGACCCGCGCCAACATCGCCGACATGAAGGCGCAGATGCAGCCGCTGGGCCTGGCCTTCGACTGGAGCCGCGAACTGGCCACCTGCGACCCCAGCTACTACAAGTGGAACCAGTGGTTCTTCCTGAAGATGCTGGAAAAAGGCATCGCCTACAAGAAGACCCAGGTCGTCAACTGGGACCCCATCGACCAGACCGTGCTGGCCAATGAGCAGGTGGTGGACGGACGCGGCTGGCGCAGCGGCGCCATCGTCGAAAAACGCGAAATCCCGGGCTACTACCTGGCCATCACGCAGTACGCCGACGAATTGCTGGCCGGCGTGACCGACGCCACCACGCCCCACTACCTGGAAGGCTGGCCCGAGCGCGTGCGGCTGATGCAGGAACACTGGATCGGCAAAAGCGAAGGCGTGCGTTTCGCCTTCCCGCACCGCATCCAGGGCAGCGACGGCCAACTGGTGCAGGACGGCAAGCTCTACGTCTTCACCACCCGCGTCGACACCATCAAGGGCGTCACTTTTTGCGCCGTGGCCCCTGAACACCCGCTGGCCACGCTGGCCGCGCTGGGCAATGCCGAGCTGGCCGCTTTCATCGCCGAGTGCAAAAAGGGCGGCACCACCGAGGCCGAGTTGGCCTTGCGCGAAAAGGAAGGCCGCCCGCTGGGTCTGAACGTGACGCACCCGCTGACCGGTACCGACGTGCCGGTGTGGGTCGGCAACTACGTGCTGATGGGCTATGGCGACGGCGCCGTGATGGGCGTGCCGGCGCACGACGAACGCGACTTTGCGTTTGCCAAGAAGTACGGCATCGACATGCTGCAGGTGGTGCAGGTGGACGGTGAGCATTTCAGCTACGACCACTGGCAAGCGTGGTACGGCGACAAGTCGAACGGCGTCACCATCAACAGCGGCAACTACAGCGGCCTGCCCTACAAGCTGGCGGTGGACGCCATCGCTGCGGCCCTGTCGGCCCAGGGCCTGGGCGACAAGAAAACCACCTGGCGCTTGCGCGACTGGGGCATCAGCCGCCAGCGCTACTGGGGCACGCCCATCCCCATCATCCATTGCGATGCCTGTGGTTCGGTTCCTGTTCCCGAGCAAGACCTGCCCGTCCTGCTGCCCGAAGACCTGGTGCCCGATGGCAGCGGCAACCCGCTGAACCACTGCGCGGCTTTCCTGAACGTCGGCTGCCCGCAATGCGGCAAGCCGGCGCGCCGCGAAACCGACACCATGGACACCTTCGTCGACAGCGCCTGGTACTACATGCGCTACACCTGCCCCGGCAGCGACGACGCCATGGTGGACGCGCGCAACGAGCACTGGATGCCGATGGACCAGTACATCGGCGGCATCGAACACGCGGTGCTGCATTTGCTGTATGCGCGGTTCTGGACCTAGGCCATGCGCGACCTCGGCCTGGTCACGTTCAGCGAGCCTTTCACCAAGCTGTTCACGCAGGGCATGCTGCTGAACGAAAGCTACTTCCGCGAAGAAGAATCCGGCCCATTTGCTGGAAAACGGCGCTGGTTCTATCCGAGTGAAGTCGACGTGCAGTTCGACGACCGCGGCCAGCCGGTGCGTGCCACGGCCAAGGCCGACGGCCTGCCGGTCAGCCTGGGCGGCATCGAGAAGATGTCCAAGAGCAAGAACAACGTCGTCGAGCCGCGCGACATCATCGCCAGGTTCGGTGCCGACACCGCGCGCGTGTTCACCCTGTTCGCCGGCCCGCCCGACCAGAGCGCCTCGTGGTCCGACAGCGGTGCCGAAGGCTCCTTCCGCTTCCTGCGCCGGGTGTGGTCCAGCGGCCTGAAGCTGGCCGCCCGCAGGGGCGTGGCCGGCCCCGGCTATCACGGCATCAGCCCGGCCGGTGCCGCGCTGCGCCGCGAGATGCACCTGCTGCTGCGCGCCGTGACCCACGACTACGACCGCCTGCAATACAACACCGTCGTGTCGGGCGCGATGAAGATGCTCAACGCCATCGACGACGCCAAGCTGGGTGATGGTTCAACGGACGGTTCAACGGACGGGTCGAACAGCAGTGCGGGCGACAACGCCGCGCTGAAGGAAGCCTTCGGCATTCTGCTGCGCACGCTGTACCCGGCCGCGCCGCACATCGGCCACGCCTTGTGGGTGGAACTGCGCTACGACGTGGCGTTGGGCGACATCGCCCGCGCACCCTGGCCGCAGGTCGACGAAGACGCCCTGGTGCAGGACGAGATCGAGCTGGTGCTGCAAGTCGGCGGCAAGCTGCGCGGCAGCATCCGCGTGCCGGCCAGCGCCGACCGCACGGCCATCGAAGCGGCGGCTTTGGCCTCGCCCGAATTCCTGCGCTACGCCGAAGGCAAGCCGGCCAGGAAGGTGGTGGTGGTGCCGGGCCGCCTGGTGAATGTCGTTGTCTAGCGTTGCCTCTGGTGCTGCCTCTGGTGCCGTGTCTGCTGCCGTTCACCGGCGCAGCGCGCTGGCCCTGCTGGCCGCGGCGTTTGGCGGCCTGGCCGGCTGTGGCTTCAAGCCGCGCGGCGCGGCGCGGCTGTCGTTCAGCAGCATTGCCTTGGTCGGTTTTGCGCCGCGCTCGCCGCTGGCTGAAGCGCTGCGCCGGCAGCTGGTGCAGCAGGTGCGTGAACTGCCCACGCCCGACAAGGCCGACGTGGTGCTGCAGGCGCTGGACGACACGCGCGAAAAGAGCGTGGTGGCGTCCACCGCCGCGGCGCAGGTGCGTGAATTCCATCTGCGGCTGAAGTTCAATTTCCGCGCCACCACGCCGTCGGGCCGCGAACTGATCCCGCGAGTCGAACTGCTGCTGACGCGCGACCTCAGCTACACCGAGGTGCAGGCCCTGGCCAAGGAAAACGAAGAGGCCGAGCTGTACCGCGAAATGACGGCCGACGTGGTGGCGCAGGTTTTGCGCCGCCTGGCCGCCGTCCAGGTCTAGGCCCATGCAGGTTCGCCCTGATCAGCTTGAAACCCAGCTCGGCCGTGGCCTGAAGGCGCTGTACACCGTGCACGGCGACGAGCCGCTGCTGGCCCAGGAGGCGGCCGATGCCGTCCGCAGCGCAGCGCGGGCGGCGGGCTACAGCGAGCGCAAGGTGTTCACCGTCAGTGGTGCCCATTTCGACTGGAGCGGCGTGCTGGGTGCGGCGCAGGCGATGAGCCTGTTTGCCGAGCGCCAGGTCATCGAGATCCGCATCCCGTCGGGCAAGCCTGGCAAAGACGGTGCCGAGGCCTTGCAGCGCTACTGTGCCGAGGTCTGTGACCGCCTGCAGGGCGAGGTGCTGACGCTGGTGCAACTGCCCAAGCTCGACTTCCAGCAGCAGAAAGCCGGCTGGTTCGCCGCGCTGGACCGCAGTGGCGTCACGGTGCGCGTGGAAACGCTGGACAGAAAGCTGCTGCCGGCCTGGTTGGCGCAGCGCCTGGCGCGCCAGGGCCAGAAGGTCAAGGCCGGTGACGAAGGCGTGCGCACGCTGGCTTTCTTCGCCGACCGCGTCGAGGGCAACCTGCTCGCCGCGCACCAGGAATTGCAGAAGCTGGCGCTGCTGCACCCGGCCGGCGAGCTGGGTTTTGAGCAAATTGAAGCGGCGGTCTTGAACGTGGCCCGCTATGACATCGGCAAGCTCGCCGAGGCGCTGTGGACCGGCCAGGTGGCGCGCACCCTGCGCATGTTGGACGGCCTGCAGGCCGAAGGCGAAGCCGCCGTGCTGGTGCACTGGACGCTGGCGCAAGACCTGCGCGCGCTGGCCCGTGCCCGCGCCGAGCTGGACGACGGCAAACCCCTGCCGATGGCGCTGAAGGCGGCCAATGTGTGGGGCTTGAAGGAAAAGCTGTTCGAACGCGTGCTGCCTGCGCTGGCCGACCACCAGTTGGCCCACCTGGTGGAAGCGGCCAGCCTCTGCGACGGCATCGTCAAAGGGCTGAAGCACCCCGAATGGCCGCATGAGCCGTGGCCGGCGCTGCGCCAGTTGGCGCTGAGCATCCTGCAAGCCAGTCAGCTGGGTGGTGCCAGAAGCCGGGTGCGGATGGCACTGACGGCCTGACCGGCCGGCCGCTTCAGTAACCGCGCTGGCGGTCCACCAGGTGCTGCAAGGCGCTGCCATCGCGCGCCGCGCGCAGGTTGCGCACGGCCACGGCAGCGGCGCTGCGCGGGTCGGTCTGCGCGGCGGCGTGGGGCAGCACCGTCACCTGCGGGTGCTGCCAGTAGGGGTGCGCGGCTGGCAGCGGTTCCTGGTGAAAAACGTCCAGCACGGCGTGGCGCAGGTGGCCGCTGGCCAGCGCGGCCAGCAGGTCGGCATCAACGACATGCGCGCCGCGCGCCAGGTTCACCACGGCGGCCTGCGCGGGCAGGGCGGCGAAGAAGCGGGCGTCCAGCAGACCGCGCGTCTCGGGCGTCAGCGGCAGCAGGTTGATCGCGATGTCGGTTTCGGCCACAGCGCGCAGCAGCGGCGCGCCGTCGCGCCGCCAGCTGCGCACCGCGTAGCCCCCTTCGGCGATCCGCCGTGCCGCCGCGCGGCCCATCTCGCCGCTGCCCAGCAGCAGCACGCGCACTTCCTCGGCGCGGCGCTGCGGCTGCACCTGCCAGCGGCCGGCGTGCTGCTGCTGCGCGTAGATGTAGAAGCCGCGGTGCAGCGACAGCACGGCCCACAGCGCGGTCTCGGCCATGGCGGCATTCATGGCTGGGTCGACCATGCGCGCCAGCGGCACATCGGCTGGCAGCGTGGTGTCGGCCAGCAGGCGGTCCACGCCGGCCCACAGGCTTTGAACCAGCCGCAGATTCGGCCAACCCTGCAGGCTGCCGGGCGCGGGGTTGGCGACGACGGCGGCTTGCACGGCGCTGGGCTCAAGGCGTGCCGCGCGCAAGTCCAGCCACTGCGCTTCGGGCATCGCGGCCGCCAGTGCAGCTTGCCACTGCGTTTGCTCGGCGGCGTCGAGATCACCGCACAGCAGCACCTTCACGCGCCGGCCCTCATGCCGCAGCCGTCATGCCGCAGCCGTCATGCTGTCGCCGCGATGCGGGCGCTGTCACGCAGCGGCCGCCATCAAACGCTGCAGCGCGGCCGCCACCGTGGCCGCGCGCACCGCGCTGCGGTCGCCCGGCAGCTGCAGCAATTCGGCCTGCACGCCGGCCGCCGTGGCCCAGGCCAGCCACACCGTGCCGACCGGTTTGCCCGGCACCGCGCCACCCGGCCCGGCGATGCCGGTAACCGCCACCGCCAGTTGCACGGGCGCGTGCTGCAGGGCGCCTTGCGCCATCGCCAGCGCCACCTCGCGGCTGACCGCGCCGTGGGCCAGCAGCAGCGCCTCGGGCACGCCCAGCAGCGCTTGTTTGGCTTCGTTGCTGTAGGTCACGAAGCCGCGCTCGAACCAGTCGCTGGAACCGGCCACGGCGGTGCAGGCGGCCGCAATCAGGCCACCGGTGCAGCTTTCGGCGGTGGCCATGCGCCAGCTGCGGGCGCGCAGCGCGTCGGCCAGTTGCAGCACGGTGGGTTCGAAGTCCATCAGTTCCACAAACGCACCCCCACTGCCAGCACCAGCAGCGTGCAGCCGGCCGCCACCAGGTCGTCGAACACGATGCCAAAGCCCTGCCACCAGCCGATGGCTTGGCCGGGCTGCAACTTGCAAAGCCGGTCGGCCCAGCCGACCGGGCCGGGCTTGGCGGCGTCGAAATAGCGGAACAGGCCGAAGGCCAGCACCTGCATCCACAAGCCAGCCGGCATGACCAGCCACAAGATGATCCAGATGGCGACGATTTCGTCCCAGACGATGGAACCCGGGTCGGCCACGGCCATATGGCGCGCGGTGGCGGTGCAGGCCCACCAGCCGATGGGCAGCGATGCCGCGATCAGCCAGCCGATCTGCGCCGCGTCGAGCCAGCGGCTGAGCACCAGGAACGAGACCCAGCCCCACAAGGTGCCCACCGTGCCCGGCGCTTTGGGCGACAGGCCGCTGCCGAAGCCCAGGGCGATGCAGTGCGCGGGGTGGCGCAGCATGAAGGCGGTGGTGGGGCGCACCGGGCGACCTGTGCGACCTGGGCTTGCGGGCTGGGGGGCGGGGGCGGTGTCCATCAGGCGAAGTGGTCGTAGCCTGTGAAAGCGCGGGGCAGCGCCTGGCCGTTGCCGTCCACCACCCGCAAGCCGGCTTGGGCTTCGATGGTGCCGCAGCGGCTCAGGCCCACGCCCGCCGCGCGGCCGGCGGCCAGCACGGCGTCGCGGCGTTCGCGCGGCGCGGTGAACAGCAGCTCGTAGTCATCGCCCCCGGCCACCAGGCATTCGTGCTGCAGCGCGACCGTCTGCGTCGCCAGGATGGCGCTGCGCGGCAGCGCATCCACGTTGACCGTGGCGCCGACACCCGAGCGCTGCAGGATGTGGCCGATGTCGCCCGCCAAGCCGTCGCTGAGGTCGATGGCGCTGCTGGCGATGCCGCGCAGCGCCAGACCCAGGGCCACGCGCGGCTGCGGCTGTTCCATCGCGCGGCGCACGGTTTCGAAGGCGGCACCGCCCAGCGCCGCCATCGCAACCCGGCCGCGAAAAACTTCCAGCGCCAGCCGGGCGTCGCCCAGCGTGCCGCTGACCCACAGGTCGTCGCCAGCCCGCGCGCCGCTGCGCAGCAACGCCTGCCCCGGCGGCACCTGGCCGATGACGGTGATGCAGATGTTCAGCGGCCCGGCGGTGGTGTCGCCGCCGACCAGTTCGATGCCGTGGGCGTCAGCCAGCGCGAACAGGCCGGCGGCGAAGCCGGCCACGAAGGCCTCGTCGGCGCGCGGCAGCGCCAGCGCCAGCGTGCAGGCCAGCGGCTCGGCGCCGCAGGCCGCCAGGTCGCTGAGGTTCACCGCCAGGGCCTTGTGACCCAGGCGTTCGGGGGCCACCGTGGACAGGAAGTGCCGGCCTTCGACCAGCATGTCGCTGGACACGGCCAGCTGCATGCCCGGCGTGGGCTGCAGCAGCGCGCAGTCGTCGCCCACGCCCAGCGCCACGCGCTGGGCATTCGGTGTGTCACCCAGGGCGGCGCGGCGCACCGGGCGCGTGAAATGGCGCGCGATCAGATCGAATTCGCCGGCCATCAGTCCGGCCCGCCCAAGCCGCCGTCGCGCAACAGATTCGCCAGTTCCACAGCCGACTTCACGTTCATCTTCTCGAACACGCGCGCCCGGTGCACCTCTACCGTGCGCACGCTGATGCCCAAGTCGTCAGCGATCAGCTTGTTCGGCCGGCCGTCGATCACCAGCCGCAACACATCGCGTTCGCGGTCGGTCAGTTCGGCCAGCGCCTGGCTGGTGACGCCCAGTGCCTTGCGCTCCAGCAGGGCTTGCGCGCTGGCCTGCAGCGCCAGTTCCACGCGGTCCACCAGGGCGTTGTTCGAAAATGGCTTCTCGACGAAATCGAAGGCCCCACGCTTCACCGCCGCCACGGCCGTGGGCACGTCGCCGTGGCCCGTCAGGAAGATCACCGGCAGCAGCGCCAGCAGGCCGCGTTCGGCCAGCCGTTCGAACAGCACCAGGCCGCTGGTACCGGGCATGCGCACATCCAGCACCAGGCAAGACGGCGACTGGGGCCAGGGCGCGCGGTGGGGCGCCTGCTGTTCGGCCAACCAGGCTTCAAACGCTTCGGCGCTGGCATAGCCCTGCGACAACAAGCGGCGCGAGCGCAGCAGCCAGGCCAGGGCGTCGCGCACGACGTCTTCATCGTCAACCAGGTAGACGACCGGAATGCCGAGAGCGGGATCGAGGGGGAGTGACACGGTGGGGGCTGCGGTGGACTGCTTCAGCGGGCCGACACGGGGTTGCCAGTTTCGCCGCTTTCGGCAGCGCTGGTTGCCGGCGGGATGGCCGGCGGGGTGGCCGTGGACAAAGCCAGTGTGAAGCGGAATTCGGTGCCCACGCCGTCGGGGCCGGGGCTGAAGTCCAGCGTGCCGCCATGCTGTTCGATGACCGTGCGGCACAGGCTCAGGCCCAGGCCCATGCCTTCGGCGCGGGTGGTGAAAAAGGGCGTGAACAGACGTGCCGCCACGTCGGCAGCGATACCCGGCCCGCGGTCGATGACGCTGAACGTGACGCGGCCCGCTGGCACCGCGCGCACGCGCAAGGTCAGCACCCGGTCGGCCGGCAGGGTGGCCCCTTCCATGGCCTGGATGCCGTTGCGCGCCAGGTTCAGCAGCACCTGCTCGACCATCGTGCGGTCGCAGCGCACCCGCGGCGCGCGGCCGGTCGGGGCCGGGGCACCGGGCGCCGGTGCAGAGGCCGGCGCGGGCAAGTCCAGCTCGATGCGCGTGCCGCTCTTGCGCGAATGCATGCGCACCAGCGGCAGCACCGCTTCGAGCAACACATCGGCACCCAGCGTTTCGTGGAGTTGCTCGCGGCGGCGCACGAAGTCGTGCACGCTCTTGATCACGCGGCCGGCGCGCTCGGCCTGCTCGGCGATGCGTTCCAGCGCCTGCTTCAGCAGGCCGGGTGTGTCGGCGGCCGGGTCGTTGATCAGGTTCAGCGAACCGCTGGCGTAGCTGGCGATGGCCGCCAGCGGCTGGTTCAGTTCGTGGCTCAGCAGCGAGGCCATTTCGCCCACCGTGGCCAGCCGCGCCGTGGCCTGCAAACGCTCTTGCTGCTGGCGCGACAGGTCTTCGACGCGGCGCTGCGCGCTCAAGTCCAGCACCGCGCTCATCCAGCCCGTCTGCAGGCCCCGGCCATCGACCAGCGGGGCTTCGTAAATCATCACCGGGAAGCGTTCGCCGTTCTGCCGCATGAACACGGTCTCGAAGCCCTCGCGCAGCTCGGCCGGGTTGCGCCCCGAACCCTCCAGCCGTTGTTGCTGGCGTTGCTGGTACAGGGCCGCGTACTCGGGCGGCCAATAGGGCGGCGCGTACAGCGAAGCCTGCGGCGGCTGCGCAGCGGCTGGCGTGCCCTTGACGGCGGGCGTGGGCAGCAGTTCGTCGGCCGAAAAGCCCACCATGGCGCAGAAGGCCGGGTTGACGTAGCTGATCACGCCCTGCATGTCGCGCGCGCGCAGCCCGGTGGACAGCGAATCTTCCATCGCCTTGCGAAAGGCCAGCGCCTCGGCCAGCGCGCGTTCGGCCTGGGCGCGACGGCGCACGTCGCGGGCCAGCAGCAGCACCACGCCGAAGAGTGCGATCGACAAGCCGAGCACCAGCGCGGTGGCCAGATTCGGAATCAGGCTGGGCCGCCCCGCGCCGCTGTCGGCGCGCACCTGCAGGGTGGCGCCGGGCAGGTCCACCACGCGTTCGGCCAGGTACACACCCGCGCCGCGCCGCACGCCAGCGCGGGCCAGCCGCGTGCCGTCGGCTTCGACGAAAGAGAACTCATAGCGGCGCGCCTGGCGCGTGGGCAGCGCGACTTCCAGGATCGGTGTCAGCGCAAAGGTGCCGACCAGGAAGCCGGCCTCGCGCCCGGCGCGCTGGTCGGGCACGCACAGGTCGATGACCTCCAGCCCCAGCGCCCCGGCCTGCGGCACGAAATAGCTGCGCGAGAACATCGGGGCCGCGGCGCGCCGCGCGGCGTTGCAGGCCACCTCGGCATCGACCCCCAGCGCGCTGCGCGGCATCTGGCTGAACAGCTGCGGCAAGAAGGGCGTGTCCACGGCGTCGGTGACCCGCAGGTTCAGGTCGCGCCATTCCACGCGCTTGAGCGATGGCAGGCTCTTCAGCAGGGCCTGCGCACCGGGGCGCCAGTCGGGCTGCTGCGTCTGGCTCCAGGCCAGGGCCTGCAGCGTCTGCACGCTGCCCAGCAGTTCATGGCGGATGTCGGCGGTGGCCTCCGTCGCCACCGCATCCACCTCTTCCTGCGCACGCACCGACTCGTAGCCCACCGTCAGCGCCACCAGCAGCGTCTGCGCCACGCCCAGCAAGGCCAACAGCGCACCCCACAGCAGGGCGCGACGCCAGCGCCGGGGCGGCGCTGGGGGCTTGATGGCGGGCGTGACGGACGGCCTGACAGACGGGGTGATGGGCGGCGTGATGGGCGGCGTGATGGGCGTTGTCATGGGCATGGCAGAACCACAGTTTCGCGCATCGTCTCGCCAGACCTCGGCGCTCGTGCCCGCAACCTACAATCCGCGCCCGTTCAGACGTGACCGCAGCGGCACAGTCTGGAACCCCTGAGGAGACGAGAGCGATGGCGACCCCTGACAACAACGAAGCCCTGACGACGGCCACCCAAACGGCCATCCAAACGGCCATCCAAACGGCCGAGCAAATGGCCAACCCAGCGGTCACCGAACAGGCCCATGAACAGGCCCGGCAACTGGCCCGGCAGAAGGCCGCCGAGCTCCAGCAAGCCGCTCTGGAGTACCACGAGTTTCCGGTTCCCGGCAAGCTGCAGGTCACCGCCACCAAGCAGCTGATCAACCAGCGCGACCTGGCGCTGGCCTACAGCCCCGGCGTGGCGTATGCGTGTGAAGCCATCGTCGAAGACCCGGCGAATGCCTTTCGCTACACCGCGCGCGGCAACCTGGTTGGCGTCATCACCAACGGCACGGCCGTGCTGGGCCTGGGCAACATCGGCCCGCTGGCCGCCAAGCCGGTGATGGAGGGCAAGGCCGTGCTGTTCAAGAAGTTCGCCGGCATCGACGTCTTCGACATCGAAATCAACGAGACCGACCTGGACAAGCTGGTCGATGTGATCGCCGCGCTGGAGCCCACTTTCGGCGGCATCAACCTTGAAGACATCAAGGCCCCCGACTGCTTCTACGTCGAGCGCAAGTTGCGCGAACGCATGAAGATTCCCGTCTTCCACGACGACCAGCACGGCACCGCCATCGTGGTCGGCGCGGCGCTGCTCAACGGCCTGAAAGTCACCGGCAAGCCGATCAGCGAGGTCAAGCTCGTCACCTCGGGCGCGGGCGCTGCGGCGCTGGCCTGCCTGGGCCTGCTGATGAAGCTGGGCCTGAAGCGCGAAAACATCTGGGTCACCGACCTGGCCGGGGTGGTCTACGAAGGCCGTGTCGAGTTGATGGATGCCGACAAGATCGGCTTTTCGCAGAAGACCTCCCTGCGCAAACTGGCCGAAGTCATCAAAGGTGCCGATGTGTTCCTGGGCTTGTCGGCCGGCGGTGTGCTCAAGCCCGAGATGGTGGCCACGATGGCCGCCAGCCCGCTGATCTTCGCGCTGGCCAACCCCACGCCCGAGATCGCACCCGAAGCCGCGCTGGCGGTGCGCCCCGACGCCATCATTGCCACCGGCCGCACCGACTATCCGAACCAGGTCAACAACGTCCTGTGCTTCCCCTACATCTTCCGCGGCGCGCTGGACTGTGGTGCCACCACGGTGACCGACGCGATGGAAATCGCCGCCGTGCACGCCATTGCCGAACTGGCGCAGGCCGAGCAAAGTGAAGTCGTCGCCGCCGCCTATGTCGGTGCCAACCTGTCCTTCGGCGCGGCCTACCTGATTCCCAAGCCCTTCGACCCGCGCCTGATGATGATGATCGCGCCGGCGGTGGCGAAGGCTGCGCAGGAATCCGGCGTGGCCCAGCGGCCCATCAAGGACCTGGACGCCTACCGCGAGAAACTGAAGACCTTCGTCTACGCCTCGGGCACGACCATGAAGCCCATCTTCACGCAGGCCAAGGCCGCCGTGAACAAGCGCGTGGCCTACGCCGAAGGTGAGGAAGAGCGGGTGCTGCGCGCGGTGCAGATCGTGGTCGACGAAGGCCTGGCGCGGCCCACGCTGATCGGCCGCCCGGCGGTGATCGCGGCGCGCATCGAGAAGTTCGGCCTGCGCCTGCAGGAAGGGCTGGACTACGACGTCGTCAACGTCGAGGACGACCACCGCTACCGCGACTTCTGGCAGACCTACCACCGCATGACCGAGCGCAAGGGCGTGACCGCCCAGGTCGCCAAGATCGAGATGCGCCGCCGGCTGACGCTGATCGGCGCGATGATGCTGCACAAGGGTGAAGTCGACGGCATGTTGTGCGGCACCTGGGGCACCACGGCCAACCACCTGCAGTACATCGACCAGGTCATCGGCAAGCGCCACGGCGGCAGCCCCAGCACCGCGCAGAACGTGCAGATCTACGCCTGCATGAACGGGCTGATGTTGCCGGGCCGCCAGGTCTTCCTGGTCGACACCCACGTCAACGCCGACCCCACCGCCGAAGAACTGTGCGAGATCACGGTGATGGCGGCTGAAGAAATGATGCGCTTCGGCATCACGCCCAAGGCCGCACTGCTGTCGCATTCCAATTTCGGCACCAGCGACCACCCCAGCGCCATCAAGATGCGCCGCACCCTGGCCTTGCTGCGCGAACAGGCGCCCTGGCTGGAAGTGGATGGCGAGATGCACGGCGACATCGCCCTGGACGCCGAAGCGCGCAAGAAGGTGATGCCCGACAGCACACTGCACGGCGAAGCCAATCTGCTGGTGCTGCCCAACATCGACGCCGCCAACATCGCCTACAACCTGCTGAAAACGGCAGCCGGCGGCGGCATCGCCATCGGCCCGGTGCTGCTGGGTGCCGACAAGCCGGTGCATGTGCTGACCGCCTCGGCCACCGTGCGGCGCATCGTCAACATGACCGCCCTGACCGTCGCCGATGCTGAGGCGGGACGTGCGTCAGGACCTGCGTCCTGACGCTCGCCAGCCGAAGGAGTGAGCGCGTCGCGCGCGCTCACTGCGCCCTGCAAGGGGAGGCGGGACGTGCGTCAGGACCTGCGTCCCGACGCTCACCAGCGCACAACCCAACATGTGAGCGCCCACTAATACCCCTCGGTTCTGCCCCATTTTTGGGCAATGACTTGAGTTTTTAGGGGGGTTCAGGTAGCATTCTGCTTTGATTTTCAAGGGTTAACCCGTGTTTCGGACCGTGTTGGGGTCGGCAGGCAAACCGCTTCGGCGAGCCATCTTGGCAATGGCTGGCTTGGCGGCTGGCTCGATGCTGTCTCCCGTGGTTCTGGCCCGTGAGCCTGCGCCCGCGCCATTGATGGCTGCGGTCAGTTTGGCTGACTTGCCGATTCAGGCCCAGGAAACCTATCGCCTGGTCTTGAAGGGCGGACCATTCCCTTACCCCAAAGACGGCATCTCGTTCGGCAACCGCGAACGGCTGCTGCCGCGCAAGGCCAAAGGGTATTACCAGGAATACACGGTCAAGACACCGGGGTCGCGTGACCGGGGCGCTCGCCGCCTTGTTTGCGGTGGCGAGCCGCCTGTGAAACCAGAAGTTTGTTATTACACCGACGACCACTACGCGAGTTTTCGCCGTATCTCGCCATGAATGCCGGTTTGACCGTTCCTGAATCTTTCCATCGCCCAGCAAGGAGGATCGCGACCATGGAGTTGCAGACCATCCGCACGAATCTCGTACAAGCCATCCGAGCGTATCGCGTCGAGGACCTGATGTCGGCGGCGCAAGCCGCCGGGCAGCATTTCCTGTATGCCAATCTGTCCTCTGCACAGTCCAAGCCGGATGTGCTGGAGGGCATCGCACAGTCGTTCTTGTTTCCCGCCCATTTCGGCAAGAACCTCGACGCGCTGTTCGATTGCATGACCGATCTGGTCCACAAGTCCGGCCAGCAACCGGGTTTTGTGGTCGTTCTGGAGCAATTGCCCGATAACGCCCGGTTCGACCGTGAGGCCCGCGAGCAGTTGCTCGAGGTCTTCCGCGACGCCGCAGAATATTGGGGTGAACGGCGAATACCGTTCCGATGTTTCTATTCTTTTCAGTAGCCCGCTCCCAAGAAACAGGGTCATGGGAGCGGGCTACTGAGGTGGCCCCGACGACTCCAGCCAAACCGGCTGCCAAAGTTGTGCCTAAGAACGGAACGAATCCCAATTTCGGGATGAACATGCCGATGATGAGCAGCGCGTTCGATACCGCTGCGTGGTTGAACGCGGCGTAATAGAGCCCCCAAGCTCACTCGCGCTCGCTACCCCCCGAGGGGGATGCCTTGCAGCGGACCGGCAGAGCCGGATCCGCGCAAGTTGCTTGGTCAGGTAGGTGGCTGCTTTGCAGCCAGCGCCAAATACTCAGCCACGGGGACTTGTTCGGCCCGGCGCGTCAGGTCGAAGGGCAGGTCGATGCCCTGCTGTTCCATCCAGCGCCCCAGCGTGCCGCGCAGGATCTTGCGGCGCTGTGAAAAGGCGATGGCGACCAGCGTGCTCAGTTTGGCGGCGTCCACGCTGGTGTCCAGCGGCAGCGGCTCCATGCGCACGATGGCCGAATCGACGCGCGGTGGCGGGTCGAAAGACTCGGGTGGCACGTCCAGCACGCTCTCGATGCGGTAGCGCCATTGCAGCATCACGCTCAGGCGGCCGTAATCTTTGCTGCCCGGTGAGGCCGCCATGCGCTGCACCACTTCCTTTTGCAGCATGAAGTGTTGGTCGCACACGTGCTCGACGCTGGCCAGCAGATGGAACAGGATGGGCGTGGAGATGTTGTAGGGCAGGTTGCCCACCACGCGCAGCGGGCCGCCCAGGCGAGCAGCCAAGGCCGCGAAGTCAACGCTCAGCACGTCGGCTTCGATGACGTCCAGGTCGTCTTGCCGGCGCAGCCGCACAGCGAGGTCGCGGTCGAGTTCGATGACCGTCAGCGCCTTGCAGCGTGCCTTCAGCGGGCCGGTGAGTGCGCCCAGACCGGGTCCGATCTCCACCAGCGGCTGGCCGGGCAGCGGGTTGATGGCCCGCACGATGCTGTCAATGATGGCGCTGTCGGTCAGGAAGTGCTGGCCGAAGCGCTTTCGCGCGTGGTGCCCGCCGTGGTCGACGGAACTCAAGTGCGACTCACTGTGGCGGCTCGCGGTATTCGAGGTAAGCCTTGGCGCGCAGTTCCTTGGTCCAGTCGAGGTAGGCCTGCTCGAAGCGCTGTTCGCGCAGCGCCGTGCGAGCCTGCTCGCGCAACTGCTTGGGCTCCAGCGCGGTGTCGCGGCGTTCCAGCACCTGGATCAGGTGCACGCCGAAGCGCGACACCACGGGCGCCGACAGCCCGTTGATGGCGAGCGCGTTCATCGCCGTTTCGAACTCCGGCACCATCACGCCCGGCGAAGACCAGCCCAGGTCGCCACCGGCCGCCGCCGAGCCGTCTTCGCTGTATTGCTTGGCGACGTCTTCGAAGCTGCGCGAGCCGCTTTCGATCTGCTTGCGGTATTCGGCCAGGCGGCGCGCGGCCACCTCGGCGTTCAGCTGCGGTGAGGTGCGCAGCAGCACGTGGCGGGCGCGGGTCTGCGTGATGCGGCCGGCGACGGTTTCCTTGCGGTCGACCAGCTTCAGCACATGGAAGCCGGCCCCGGTGCGCAGCAACTCGGGTGCGCTCTGGCCCGGTTTGAGCGCCTGGGTGGTGGCGACGAAAATGTCCGGCAGGCGCGACGCGGGCCGCAGACCGAGGTCGCCGCCGTTCTTCTTGTTGCTGTCCTCGGACAAGGCACGCGCCACGTCAGCGAAGCTTTCACCCTGGTTCACGCGGTCCAGCGCGCCTTGCGCGATGGCGCGCCGCGCGGCGACGACCGCCGGGCTGGCGTCTTCCGGCACCGTGATCAGGATCTGCGCAATCTGGGTTTCGGGGTCGGCGTCGACCAGCGCGCGCTGCTGCGCCAGATAGCGTTCGATGTCGTCGTCGCTGATCTTGATGCGGCCGTACACCTCCCGTTCGCGCAGGCGCTCGATCATGATCTGGTCGCGCACGTTGCTGCGGAAGCGGCCGTAGTCGGTGCCTTCCGCGCGCAGGCGCTCGCGCAGCACCTCCATGGTGATCTGGTTCTGCGAGGCGATGCTTTGCACGGCGCGGTCGATCTCGGGCTCGTCGATGCGCATGCCGCTCTCGCGCGCGCTGGAGATCATCACGCGCTCGTCGATCAGCGCGTCCAGCGCCTGTTTGCGCAGTTCCGCCTCGGGTGGCAATTGCACGTTGCGCCCGGCGTCGGCCACGGCGCGTTCGACGCGACGTTCCACCTCGCCGGCCGTGACCAACTCCTGGTTGATGATGACGGCGATGTAGTCGCCGGGGCGCAGCGGGGCGCGGCTTTCGGCCGCCCCTGCAGCGCCGGCACCCAGGCAGGCGCTGAGCACGGCAGTCCGCACGGCAGCACACACCACAGCACGCACCGCAGCACCCTTGGCCACGTGGCCCCAGCGTGCCGGAGCTGGCGTCGAACGAGCCCAGCGGATTTGGAATTCAGTCATAGGAGGAAACGGTCTGCCGGTCATCAAAGGCCGAACCGCTGCGGCGTTCGTCACGCAGCAGGCGGTAACCGGGGATATTGTCCTTCAAGACTTTCAGCGGGTTGGAGCCAATGCGTGACAGTCCCACCAGCTCCAGCTGCAACATCATCCGCGTGGTGGCTTCGCTGCGGCCGGTGGACAGGCGCTCGGCCACTGCGCGCACGATCCAGCAGCCGGCGTCGTACTCGGCACCCAGCACCGAGTCGGTCACCCGGCTGTCTTTCAGGCTGTAGTTGATGCGTCCCACGGCGTACCAGGTGCCGGCACAGGACGCGCCGTTGCCGCGGCTGCTGCCGCCGGCGCGTGCCGAGGCCGGCTGGCTGGACCAGATCGGCCACTGCCAGCCTATTTCCATCTGCTCGCTCAGGCCGCGCGTGAAGCGGTAGGTGGTGCTGACGGTGCGAAAAGGGCCGGGCGAGTAGCGCACGCCGATGATCGAGCGCACCGAGCGCTGGATGTCGGGGCTGTACTGCAGCGCGCCATCCAGCGTCCAGCCCGGCAGCACGCTGGTCGAGCCCAACAGCAGCGCGTCGGACAAGCGCTTGTCGGTCGGTGGGCCGTCTGGCGTGCCGTCGTCCTGCGCCGTCACGCGCTGCGAGCGGAACAGGTAGCGCTGCACCAGGCCCAGGCGCAAGGCCTCGGCACCGGTGTTGGCGTCGACGAAACGGGTGGTGAAGCCGGCCGTGAGCTGGTGCGCGTCCGACACCCGGTCGACACCCGAAAACTGGTTGTCGGTGTAGATCGAGCTGAAGTTGAAGTCCTTGGCCGCCGAGTCGTAATTGGGCAGCGGGCTTTGCTCGCGATAGGGCGTCTGCACGTACAGCAAGCGCGGCTCCAGGGTCTGGCGCAGGGCGCGGCCGAAAGCCTCGGTCTGGCGCTCGAACTCGAAGCCGGCGTCCACGCTCAGTGTCGGGATGGTGCGCCCGCGCCGCGTGCTGCCGCTGGGCAGCAAACCGCTGTCGCTGTAGGCGGCGGCATTCAAGCTCAAGCGGGGCACCACGAACCAACCCGGCTCGCGAAAGGGCCGGGCCAGTCCGCCCAGCAGGTGCCAGCGTTCACCGCCAACGCGGCCGGCCTGGGCCTGTTCGCCAGCCGGCAGCGTGAAGCGGTTGAATTCACTTTCCAGCGTGTAGTCCCAGCCGCCGTCGATCCCGCCGCCCAGGCGCACGCCGATCTGCGGGCTGCGCTCGTAAGGTGCCACGATGGCCGAGTCCGAGCCCTGCAGGGCTTGCCACCGCAAGGCGCGGGCATAGACCAGGCCGCGGCCGCCGCCGTCCAGATCGAAGGGCTTTTCCAGGCCCAGGCGCAAGGGCAACAGGCGTGCCGTGTGGCCACGGTTGGCGCTGGGGAAGTCTTTCCACCAATCGTCGTCCGAGACCCGCACGCCGTCGATGGTGGCGCGCACGCCGCCGTCGAAGTTGCTCTCGTGCGTCCACTGCAAGGCTTCGCGTGCACGCCCGGCGACCCGGTCGTTGGGCAGCCAGTCCAGCGCCAGCGCGCCGCGCATCGAAGGCTCGAGGTAGCGGAATTCGCTGTTCAGACCCAGCCCGCGCCGCGTGATGACGCGCGGCGTCAACGTGGCGTCGCGGTTGGGCGCGATGTTCCAGTAGTAGGGCATCGCCAGTTCGATACCGCTGCGGTTGTCGGTTTCGAAGGAGGGCGGCAGCCAGCCCGAGCGGCGGGCGTCGGACAGCGGAAAACTCAGCGACGGCAGGGCCAGGATGGGCACGCCCTGGAAGCGCAACACGGCACCGACGGCGACGCCTTCGCTGGCTTCCAGGTCCAGGGTGACGCTGTCGGTGCGCAGCAGCCAGGCCGGCTCTTCGACCCCGTTGCGCGGACAGCTGGTGTATTCGGCCGCCGTGGCGCGCGAGCGCGCGCTGTCGAGGAAGTCGATGCGGTCGGCGCGGCCGCCCGAGCCCAGCAAGGGGAACTCGAACTCCGGCATCAGGAAGTAGCCTTCGAAGCGCTGCACCTTGAGCTGGAATTCGGGGCCGCTGTAGCGGGCGCCGTCGCGGTTGACCCGAACCTGGCCGTTGGCCGTGGCCAGGTCTTGGGCGTCGTCGTAGGCCAGCCTGTCGGCGCGGATCAGCAGGCCGCCACGGCGGAATTCGGCATGGCCTTGCGCCACGCTCCCGATGTCGAGCTGGATGCGCAACCTGTCGGCTTGCAGGAAGGTCGGCAGGCCCCTGGCCGCCTCGCCGCGTGGCAGCGGCTGCAACTGCGGGCTGGCCTGCAGGCCGAGCACAGCGGGGGCCGCCTGCCCTGTCTGGCCTGCTGAGGCTGCCGGGGCGGGCTGGGCACGGACTGCGGCACCCGCGGCGAGCAGGCCTGCCGCCAGGGCCAGCGGGGTGAGGCGCATCGGGAACAAAACGGCGGGCTGGGGGGCTGAGGACGGGTGGTGGGGCGGACGCGACTTCGTAGAATCAATTATCCATGAGGGGTCTGTCACCACGGGCCTGAGCACACACCGATGAACATCGCCGCCACCCTGCCTGACACCGCGCCTGACACGGCCTTTCAAGCCCGCATCCGCGCGCTGGGACTGGCCTTGCAGGATGCAGAGCCCGCCCAGGCCGACAGCCTGATGCGCGACGCGCTGCAGGCCGTGGTCGCCGACCAGCAGGCCGCTCAGGCGCGCGGCGAACCGCCCTTCCAGGCCGCCGAGCTGGCGGCCGCACTGGCGCTGTTCCCCGAATGGTGTGTGGCGCGCGAATTCGGTGTCGTCTGGACCGAGGCCGAGCAGGCCGTGTGGCAGCGCGTTGGCGGGTTGCTGGTCGCCGAAGCGGCCGGTCAGGTGATCGGCCATGAGCTGGTTTTGCTGTTGCGCGCCCCGGACTTCGACTGGGAAGAGCCCCAGGAAATCGACTGGGCCGTTCGCTGGTGGGATGCCGCGCGGCGCGCCGGCTTGCCGGTGGACGCCGACTTCGGCGTCTGCTGGCGCGCTTACGAATGGCTGGGCCTGCTGCACGACCTGACAGCGATGGGCCTTGCCTGTCGCGCCCGGCAGCGCGATGCCCAGCCCCTGGCCACCGCCGACCTGCCGCGCCTGCTGGCACACGCCAGCCGCGTGGCCTTGCGCTATGGCGCGCTGAAGCCGCTGCTGCGCCTGCTGGAGCCGCTGTCGGGCGCGCGCGTGCAGGCTGGCTTCACTTTTTGACCGCAGGGCCGTCAGCCCGGGCCAGCGTCTGGGCCTGGGCCCGGACCTTGGCGTGACCGATCTGGGTCGCGCAACCGGCGGCCGACAGCCAGGGGTCGCAGTCCTCGCCGCCAAAGATCGACAACAAAAAGTCCAGGAAAGCCCGCGTGCGTGCCGGCAGGTGGCGGCGTGAGGGCATGCCGGCCCACAAGGTCACGTCGAACAGTCGCCATTCGGGCAGCACGCGTTCCAGCGCGTGTTCGAGCAGCGCGTCTTCGATGACATAAGACGGCAGCCCCGCAATGCCCAGCCCGGCCAGCGCGGCGGCGTACATGGTGTCGATGTGCGCGGTGGACAGCGCCGAATGGCGCTGCGGGGCCAGCGTGTAGGACTCGAACGGGCTGTCGCCGCTGCCCATGGGGCCGGAGTAGAAAACCAGGCCGCGGGTCACTGCCGACATCGGCGGAATCACCGCTTCGTGGTGCACCAGGTCGCGCGGGTGCTGCGGGCGGCCGCGCAGGTCCAGGTATTCGGGTGCCGCGCAGACCACCACTTCGGTGCGCGCCAGGCGCCGGGCGATGAAATCGCCATCGGGCGCGTCGCGGCGCGCGAACAGGGTCAGGTCATAGGCTTCGTTGACGGTGTCGACAGCGCCCGGCGAGTCGATTTCCAACGTCACCTCTGGGAACTGGGCCTGGAAGCGCGGCAGGTGCTTGGCCAACTGGTGCACGGCCACCGCCGGTGGGCACAGCACGCGCAGGTGGCCGCGCACCGCCTGGGTCGATTCGCTGGCCAGGGCTTCCGACTCTTCGATATCGACCAGGATGGCGCGCACCTTCTCCAGGTACTGCTCGCCCGTCTCGGTGAGCGCGATGCGGCGCGTGGTGCGGTTCAGCAACCGCGCGCCGAGGTGGTTCTCCAGTTCGGCGACCACCCGCGTCACGACCGGCGGTGCCATGTCCAGCGCGCGCGCCGCCTTGGCAAAACCGCCTTCATCGACGACGCGGGCGAAGACCTTCATGGCCTTGAGTTGATCCATCTTTATTCCTTGAACACGAACAGTGCATTCGCGAGCGTCTCATTTATCACATAACCGTGAATGCCTAAAGTTCATCCATCGCAACCCGTTTCCAAGGAACCACCGTGAACACCCAGACCCGCATCGCTCTTGCTGCCCTTGCTGCCGTGGCCGTCTCTGCCTTCACCAGCACCGCTGCGATGGCCCAGGAAGTCACCGTCGACACCACGCCGTTCCAGGCCACCACGACCCGCGCCGCCGTGCGCGCCGAGGTGCTGAAGGCCCGCGCTGGCGGCCTGTCGCCGTTCTCGACCGAGATCGACGGCACCGTTCAGCCCGTGGTCACCGCCGCGCCCAGCCTGCTGACCCGCGAGCAGGTGCGTGCCGAGGCGCGAAACCAGCCGCGAAACCAGCCGCGAAACCAGCCGCGCAACCCGCAACGCGCCGATCTGCCGTACGGCGCAGCCTGATGCCCGCAGGCGCGCTGCGGCTGAACCCCGCGCGCCTGCTGTGACAATGGTGGCCACCATGGAATACGCCACCACCCTCATCGATTTCATCCTCCACGTCGACCGGCATTTGGCCGATTTCGTGCAGGCCTACGGCGGCTGGGTTTATGCGCTGCTGTTCCTGATCATCTTCGTCGAGACCGGTCTGGTCGTGATGCCCTTCCTGCCCGGCGACTCGCTGCTCTTCGTGGTGGGCGCGCTGTGCGGTGCCGGCTTGATGAGCCTGCCCCTGGCCATGGCCGTGCTGTCGGTCGCGGCCATCGTGGGCGACCAGACCAACTACACGATAGGCCGGGCGCTGGGTCCGAAAGTGTTTGGCTGGCAGAACTCGCGCTGGTTCAACCGCGACGCCTTCGACCGCACCCACGCCTTTTACGAAAAGTACGGTGGCATCACCATCGTGGTGGCCCGCTTCGCGCCCTTCTTGCGCACCTTCGCGCCCTTCGTCGCCGGTGTGGCCGAGATGACGCGCAGCAAGTTCACCGCCTACAACGTCGGCGGCGGACTGCTGTGGGTCTGCGGGCTGATCGGCGCGGGCTATCTGTTCGGCAACTTGCCCTGGGTGAAGGCGAACCTGTCGATCATCATCTGGGCCATGATTGCGGTGCCGGGCCTGATCGTGCTGCTCGGGGCAGTCAAGGCTCGTCGATCGGCCTGACCCAGCTTCCCGCCGCGGAACCGGCTTTGCCGGGCCGCTGGCGGACGGCCCCCTCGGGGGGTAGCGAGCGCCAGCGAGCTTGGGGGCTCAAGGACACGCGGCTATCACCTGCGCCACCGCCGCCGTCAGCTTCTTGCCGTAGGGCACGTGCAGGAATTCATTCGGGCCGTGGGCGTTGCTCTTCGGACCCAGCACCCCGCACACCATCATCTGGGCCTGCGGGAAGCCTTGTTGCAGCATGCTCATCAGCGGGATGGTGCCACCCTGGCCGACGTAGCCCAGCGGTGCGCCGAAGTGAGCCTGCGAGGCATCGTTCAGTGCGGTCTGCAGCCACGGTGACAGGTCGGGTGCGTTCCAGCCGGTGGCCCCCAAAGCGCCGGCGCGACCGTCGGGGTGGAAGGTGACCCGGGCGTTGTAGGGCGCGTTGTCTTCGAGCAGCGTTTTCAGCTTCAGGCTGGCTTCGTTGCCGTCGACCAGCGGCGGCAGGCGCAGTGACAGTTTGAAGGCGGTGTAGGGGCGCAGCACATTGCCGGCGCTCGCCATCTCGGGGAAACCGTCGACGCCGGTCACGCTGAGCGTGGGCCGCCAGGTGCGGTTCAGCAGGCCTTGCACCGGGTCGGTGGTCGTCGGCAGGGTCGGGCCGCCGTCGGCACCGCAGGCCCAGGGCATGCGCTTCCAGACTTCGTCTTTCAGGATGGCAGCCGTCGCCTGCGCCTGAGCCAGCCGGGCGGCCGGCAGTTCGCAGTGGAAGCTGTCGGGCAGCAGGCGGCCGGTCCGGCTGTCTTCCAGGCGATCCAGCACGTTGCGCAGGATGCGAAAACTGCTGGGCACCAGACCCGATGCGTCGCCGCTGTGGATGCCCTCGCTCAGGATCTCGACCTTCAGCACGCCGCTGACCATGCCGCGCAGGCTGGTGGTCAGCCAGAGCTGGTCGTAGTTGCCGGCACCGCTGTCCAGGCATACCACCAGGCCGACCTGGCCCAGGCGGGGCTTGAGTGCCGCCAGGTAGGCCGGCAGGTCGGGCGAGCCGCTTTCCTCACAGGCTTCGATGAGGCCCACACAGCGCGGGCGCGGGATGTCCTGTTTGTCGAGTGCCTCGATGGCGGTGATGGCGGCGTAGACCGCGTAGCCGTCGTCAGCGCCACCGCGGCCGTAAAGCAGGCCGTTTTCGTACTTTGGCGTCCACGGGCCCAGGTCGCTGCGCCAGCCGTTGAATTCGGGCTGCTTGTCGAGGTGGCCGTACATCAACACCGTTTCGGTGCTGCCAGCCTTGGTGGCCGGGATGTCGAAGAAAATCACCGGCGTGCGGCCTTCGATGCGCACCACTTCCAGCTTCAGGCCGGCCACCTTGCGGCCTTCAACCCAGGCGGCGGCGTCGCGCACCACGCGGTCGATCAGGCCGTGCGCGGCCCAGTCGGCGTCGAACATCGGGCTTTTGGCGGGCACGGCGATGTAGTCGGTCAGGGCCGGCACGATGCGCTCGTCCCAGGCTTGGTTGGCGTAGGTGGCCAGGGCGTTGGTTTCAGCGGCGCGCAGGGGTGCATTCATGAGGCGGTCTCCAGAACGAAAACGGTTGAAACGCGAGTCTAGAACCGCTCCAGCCAGCTCGTCAGGTGTTGGGTGACGGCCTTGCGTTCGGGCTCGTTGAAGATCTCGTGGAACAGCGCCGGGAACTCGCGCGCCGTCACGGCCTGCGGCGGTGCCAGGCGCGCGAAGGTGGCGCTGCCGGCCGGCACCACGCAGCGGTCGGCACCGGCCCACATCAGCAAGGTGGGCGTGCGCCAGCGCGGCGCGCGGCGCAGCACCAGGTCGCCGGCGTTGACGATGAACTGCGCCAGCCCTGGCGTGATGCGGCCGTGCACCAGCGGGTCTTCGCGGTAGCGGCGCACGACGGCCGGGTCGCGGCTGAGCCACGCGGCCTTCAGCCCGTTGGGCAGCGGCAGACCGGGCAACACGGCAGCCAGCAGGGCGACCAGGGCCCGGCGCACCGGCCCCAGGCCGGGGTCCAGTGCGGGTGACGACAGCACCAGCCCGTCCACGTCGCAGGCCCACCGCGAGGCGCTGTTCATCAGCGATTCAGCGACAAAGCGCGCCGCGATCAGGCCACCCAGGCTGTGGCCCAGCAGCACGTGCGGGCCTTGGCCGGTGTTGCGCAGGTGCTCGGTGACCGCACCCAGGTCGGCCAGCAGGGTCTGCTCGCCGACGATGGCACCGCGCGCGCCTTCGCTGCGGCCGTGGCCGCGCAGGTCGTGGCCGGCGACATGCCAGCCTGCGGCGTTCAGCGCCGCGGCCAGGCCTTCGTAGCGGCCCATGTGTTCACCCAGGCCGTGGACGATCTGCACGGTGCCGCGCGCCGGGCCGGCCTCGAGGGCGGCGGGCCAGCGGCGCAAATGCAACGTCCGTCCATCGCCGGTGAGCAGGGTTTCCATGGGGCATTGAACCATGCCGGCTGCCGGCCACCGCCCCGCAGGTCGGCGGGGCACCGGGCCACAGCCGCCCGAAGGAAAAGCCGCAGCCCCGTCAGGTGCTGCGGCCTGTGCCCGGGCGACCGGGCGGAGGGCCCGGTCGCTTCAGTTGATGAACGAGATCGGCCCGACGTTGATGAAGGTGGGGTAGGACGGCGGCGTGCTGGGCGTCGAGTTGACGTAGTTCAGGTTGCTGCTGCCGGTCAGTCGCACCACCACCGCGCCGACGGCCGACCACACGCTGTTCACGGTGTAAGCACCCCCGCAGCTCTGGGTCAGCGCGAAGTCGGTCTTCAGGATGGTGTACAGCGAACCCGCGCCTATCTTCTGGGCTGTCACCGTCTTGGTGATTTCGGGCCGGCCCGAGCCGTTGGTGCAGGCAGCGTTCGTCGGGCCCTGGAGGACGACGTCGGCCTGGGCGGTGAAGTTCGACTTTTCCCAGGATTCGGCATCACCCCAGAACTTCAGTTGCACCTTGGCGTAGGCCGATGCATCGGCCGTGGTGTTGCCCGGCGCGTTGACGTAAGCGCCGAAGTAGGCGTCGGTGTAGGTCGGCGTGGCCGGCTTGCCGATGCCGTAGTAGAAGTTGAAGATGCCACCGGGGTTGCACGCGCTGCCGCAGACCGAGCCGTCTTCAAAGATCTTGACGGCATAGAGGCGCGGGTCCACGAAGAAGCCCACCGTGCCACCCTTGTCCGACTTGGCCGTGTTGGCACCCAGGTTGCCGGAATAGTCGCTGGAAAAGATGCCGCCTGTGAAGGTAGTGCTGCCACCACCGCCACCGCCTGCAGCCGTGCCGTAGAAGTGGATGTTGTCCACATAGATCGTGCCCACGGTCCCGGGCTCCAGCTTCATCTGGATGATCTTGGTCTTGTCCGGCGAGCTGTACTGCGCCATGTCGATGTCGATGGAGGTCCAGGCCTTGGCCGTCAGGGTCTTGGTGACGCCGTTCTCGGCACCGCCGCCGATCAGCGAAATCTTCAGGCTGCTCACGTCGGCCGACCACACGTCCAGGTGCAGCGTGCCCTTGGTGGACACGTTCTGCGGGTTGCCTGCCCAGTCGATGCCTTGGTACAGCGCCGTGCCGCCGAAGGTGTACTTCAGCGAAGCGTTGTTGGAAATGGTCGGCTCGCTGAAAACCACGGCCGGGCTCTGGCCCCAATCGGGCTTCTTGTCGATGCCGGTGATGGTGGCCGCGTCACTGTAGATCACCGTCGAACCCGAGGGGATGGTGGTGGTCGGTGCGCAGGTCGGGGCGGTGGTGCCGCAAGCCGCGCCGGCGGCTGCGCCGTAGAAGTAGATGTTGTCCACGTACAGCGTGCCGGCCGTGCTGGGTTCTAGCTTGATCTGGATGATCGCCGTCTTGTCCGGCACCGTGTACTGTGCCAGGTCGATGTCGATGGCGTTCCAGCTGCCGGCGGTGACGGCCTTGGTGACTGCGTTTTCTTTGCCGGCGCTGATGATGGACACCTTCACGCTGCTGATGTCGGCCGAGAAGAAGTCCAGGTGCAGGGTGGTCTTGGTGGACACGTTCTGCGGGTTGCCCGACCAGTCGATGCCTTCATACAGCGCAGTGCCGCCGAAGGTGTACTTCAAGGACTTGTTGTTGGCGATGGTGGGCTCGCTGAAGACCACGGCCGGGTTCTGGCCCCAGTCAGGTTTGGTGTCCAGGCCGGTGACGGACGCTGCGTCGCTGTAGATCACGGTGGAGCCGGCCGGGATGGCCGTCGTCGGCGCGCAGGTCGGCGTGGTGGTGCCGCAGCTGCCGCCACCGCCACCGGCCGCGCCGGGCAGGAAGGTCAGGTCGTCGAAGTAGTAGGTCTTCTGCACCGCCGCTGCCTTGGCGCGGCCGAAGTCAAAGAAGATGGTGGCCTTGTTGTAGTTGTAGGCCACGTTCAGGGCCGCCGTGCCAGCCGACTGATTCAGGAAGTTGAAGGTCAGGGTCTGCCAGCCTGCGGCGGTGGTGACCGTGGCCTCGGTTTCGACCGACTTGCCCGAGTCGGCCGAGTCTTCAACTTTCAGGCGCACCGGGATGCCCGCATCGGGCGACCACACCTTCACGGTCATGCGCGTGTCGGTGGTGTTGAAGGGAATCTTGGGCGAGAAGCCGGTCTGCACGCCGGCCGCCGTGGTGGCGGTGACGGTGGTGCCGGCATAGGTCTCGGAGCCGGCCGCGCGCACCACCTTGGCCACCTTGTTGGCAGCGTTGGTCGGGTCGGCCACGATGGTCGAGTCTTCCGCGCCGCCGAAGCCTGTCAGGCCGTAGCCCACGGTGGTGGCGTCGAAGCTGACCGGCAGCGCCATCTGCGTCAGCACCACCGAGTTGTAGGCCTGCTGCGCGGTGGCGCCGGCGGTGTTGGTGTTGCCGGCCAGGTCGCTGAAGGTGCCTGCGGCCACGCTGATGTTGATGGTGCCGGCGGTATTGGCCGTGGGCGTGACCACCAACGTGGCCTGCGTGCCGCTGACCTTGGTGAAGGTGCCGGCGGTGCCGCCCGTGACGACCACGTCGCTGGCGGTGAAGCTGGCCCCGACGTCCTTGCTGAAGACGAAGGTGAAGGTGACCGGGCCGGTGGCGGTGGCCGCTGGCGTGTCATCGAAGACCGTCACGCTGGGCACGCGCGTGTCGGGCACCGGCGCGGTGGTGCCCGCGTTGATGGCCGACGCGCCTGACGGCGGGGTGGCGTCGCCACCGCCGCAGGCGGTCATCAGCCACGACGTGGCCACTGCCGTGGCGGTCAGCGCGAGAAGCTTCGAGTGTCGGTTCATGGTGTCTTCCTGACTGGAGCGGAGCGCGAGGGCGGCCCGTTCGGTGCTGCGATTCATGGAATTCGGAAGCGCCTTGAAAGCGCTTTCAGCATTCAGCTTAAAGCGTCACCGGATGCGTGGCAAGCGCCACCCACCCTGTGCTTTCCCTTAGTGGTTCATCGCGGGCTTACGGCAGGCGGCTCAGCGCGCCGGGCGCCACGGTCAGCTCTTTGCCGTCGCTGAAACGCACCGTGATCGGCACCTTGCCGGCGTTGTAGGCCAGGTGGCTGCGCGTGCCGTCAGGGCGCTTGAACACTTGGTACAGCGCGGTGTTGGCGGTGACGCTGAAGTCGGGCGTGCCGAGCGCTTGAAGGCTGAGCATCCAGTGCAGCGTGTGGGTGGCGGTGTTGCCGTCCTGCACACTGCCGCGCGGGTTGAACTGCGCCAGCGCAGCGGCCGGGTCGGCCAGCGCCAGCACCTTGGCAAAGACGTCTTGCCAGATGTCTTCGGGCGGCGGGTTCGGCGGGAACTTGCCGCGCTTCTTGTAGGCCGCGCTCTCGGCGTCCATCGCGGCCAGGTTGCGCTGGATGAACGCCGGGTCGCGGCCCAGGTAGGTGGAAAAGCCGGTGACGGGCAGCAGGTTGATGCCGTGGATCTGTCGCGGCTCGTCGGTCCACCAGGTGTTGTGCACGTACATGCCGCCGAAGACCATGCTGGTCTCGACGGGCTTGTATTCGGGCGGGAAGACCAGCTTGTGAATGTCGAACCAGTAGTGGTCGATGGCGTTGGTTTCGTTGGCAAACAGGTAGATGCCCAGGTCGCGCAGTTCGCGGTTGCCGGTGACTTCGCCCCACAGGATCAAACCGGCCCAGGCGTTGACGGCCTCGCTGCTGGATTCCTGGTTGTTGCCGAAGTTGCCGTACTGATCAACGCCGCCGATGCCCACCGCCCAGGAATGCCCTTCGTAGGCGTCGTAGTTGCGGATGTAGGGGAACTCAGCACTGCCGCGCTGGGTGTGGGCGATGTCCTTGATCAGCAGTTCGACCATCGCGCCGTACTGGTCGGGCGCGGCCCAGGCCGGGTCGCGCATCGCGATCTCGGCGGCGGCGCGTATCCAGTAGCCGTAATGGAAGTGGTGGTCGTTCATCTGCTCGACCGAGAAGAACTCGTCGGGGTAGGCCACCACCGTGCCCAGCTTCTTGTCCAGCATGAAGTAGCTGGCCTTGCCCTTGTTGGAGAACCAGAATTCCATGCGTTCCTTGGCCAGCGCCAGCAGCGCGTCGCGGTCGCTGGTGTTGCCCTGCTGTTCGGCCACGGCTGCCAGTTGCGTGACCCGGGTCAGGCCCAGGCCGGCCCAGTAGGGGCTGACGCGCCAGTTGTCGGGGTTTTCGCGGCTGGGCAGCAGGTCGCGGCGGCGGCGGAAGTCGCGCTTGAACTCGTCGTTGAAGGCGGCCAGGCGTGGGCCATTTGACCGTTCCCCCAAGCCCGGCCAGTGCGGCATGAAACCCTGCCAGGGGCGTTCGGTCTTGAATTCGGCGGCGGCCAGCAGCCGCAGCTTGCCGCGCACGGTGTCGTAGCCCGGGCCCAGCTTGGCGGCCACCGACGGGTTCTGGAACCAGTGGTGCGGGTACAGGCCCAGCAGCGGGCCGTTGTCGGTGCCTTCCACCACGCGGGTCTTGGCGGTGAAGGTGGTGGTCACCTTCGCGGCGGCGGCGTCGTAGGCCCAGCCCACCGTGGTGTCGGTGACGAAGGCGTAGGCGTGGCGCGCCAGCAGTTGCAGGGTTTCGGGTTTGTCGTCGGGCAAGGCCGCAGCTGAAAAGTAGCCTTTGCCCTCGGGCAGACGGCCCACCCATTCGGTGGCCGACACCGCTTCCCAGCGCACGCCGGTGGGGCCGAAGACGACATAGCTGGCACCCTTCACGCGCAGGCCCAGCTGGCGCGCGTCGGTGACGGCGACCAGGCGTTCGCCCGGTGCCGGCAGGCGGATGCGCACGTCGCCGCGGCTCAGCTGGAAATAGGCGTACGGGCTGCCGTGGCCCACGGTGGCCAGCAACTGGTCGGCACCGCGCGCCATGCTGATGTCCACCGACCAGTCGGACACGCGGGCCAGCTTGGCGGCCTCAGGCTGGAAGGCCAGCGGCGAAAACACCAGCGCGCCGTCGTGCGGGTAGGCCACCACGTGTTCGGGGTTGACGGAGAAAGGGATCAGTTCGGCGGCGTCGCGCTTGCGCGGCAGCGCCATCTCGAAGCCGGCCGGCGTGGTCTTGAAGCTCAGCGGTTGGGCAAATACAGGGCCAGGCGTGGCGTTGAAGGCCACCGTGGAATACCACTGGCTGCTGGGCGCGGCCTGCTTCAACAGCGCGTCGGTGCGCAGCGGTGCGGTCGGCGGTGATTTGTCGCTGCCCTTGGGTTGCAGCATCACGGTGGCAGCGCCCAGCTTCTGCGTGGTGGCCGGTTGGGCCCCACTGCCGCCGACGGCCCCCACGGCCCACACGGCACCCCAGAAAACCCGCCCGATCAACTTCATGGCCTCACTCCACAGCGGCAGGGCCGACCCCGCAGGCTCTGATTATTGAAAGCGCTTTCAGAAACCGATCCCGGGGCTTACCCGAACGCAAGGCGGCACGTCCGCCATCTCGCCAAACAACCCACACGCCAGCGTGCCGCCGGCATGTTGCGCAGTCGCTGCACCGCCCACGGGAAAACACGGGGCGTGCAGCCGTTGACGCCAAGATGGCGCATCGACTACGCTGCTGAAAGCGCTTTCAAAGCACGGCCGGTCTGCCGCCCTTTTCCATTCCGCGCGCCTTCATCGGCGACCCGAACATGAAACCAATCCTCCCGTCCCGTGCGCCCCACCTGCTTGCGGCTGCCATCGGGCTGTTGTTTGCCGGTGCGGTGCAGGCCATCGACTACGGCCCCTTCAGCCTGACCGGTTTCGCCAAGGCCGAGCTCACGCCCGTCTGGCCCTACTGCGACAACTGCCAGGTCGCCGCCGGTGAGGACAAGCAGCGCTACTGGGCCGACCAGCTGCGGCAGAACCGGACCTACGACACGCACGTGGCCCACGTGACGCTGTTCCAGCCCTACCTGGGCGTGAAGTTCGACGTCGGCCGCGGCTTCAAGGTCGGCGGCTTGCTCAGCCAGCGCTTTCGCGACGGCAAGGAAGACTACAAGGGCTTCTATTACGACAAGAACGTTTACATCAGCAACGACGACTACGGCAGCGTGCGTGTCGGCGCGATGGCGGCCCGGGGCTGGAGCATTCCCGACCACCCCTACAGCACCAGCCTGGGCTTCGGCGCCGTCTGGAGCGACAGCGGCGCGGGCTACGGCATCCTGACGCGCGCCGCGCGCGTGGCCACCCGGCCGCTGGACGTTTTCGACGGCAACCTGGTGCTTGAAGTCACCTATGACCAGGGCAAAGCCGGTTGGGTCAAGAACAAGCCGCAGTTCCTGGAAGTCTTTGCCCAGTACGCCAAGGGCGATCTGGTCATCGACGCCGTGTACCAGTCAGCGAAGAACGGCACGCCCACCGCCTTCACCCACGGCGTTTTCACCGGGCTGACGCCTTTCCCGGCCGACGACAGCAAGCTGGGCAGTTCCAGCCAGGGCATCGCCCTGATCATGGGCCGCTACCAGGTCGATTCGAACTGGGAGGTGTCGGGGGGACTGCGTGCCAACCGATGGAGCGGCGCTTACGCGGTGGTCACCACCGCGGAAAACACCCACACCGGCACGGGCCTGATCGATCCCGCGCGCTACAACAACATGTTCAACGTCGACTGGAGCCAGAACATCGGCGACGCCAGTGGCGCGGTCTACAAAGGCTACCCCGCCACCTCGCTGGACATGATGCTGGGGCTGCGTTACCGCGCTGGCCCCTGGTCCCTGTCCACGGGCATGGTGCACCTGGGTGCGGCGGCCACGGCCAACCCCTATGACCGCGGCCAGAGCAACGCGGCCACCATCAACACGCTGCGCCTGAATTACGACTTCAAGAACGGCCTGGAGGTCTACAGCACGCTGGGCATGGTGAATTACGCCCGCCTTGGCCTGTCGCCGATGTCCATGCCCGGCAACGCGGCCTTCACCAATGTCGATTCGCGCGTCAAGACGCGCGGCAACTGGCTCACGCTGGGTGCGGCCTATGTTTTCTGAATTGCGTTCTGAAATGCACCAGCTCGAGGTCTTGGCCATGAAGCAATCTCCCGTCACCGCCCTGTCTGCACGCGCCGGACGCTGGCTTTGCGCAGCCCTTGCCGCCACCCTGACCGCCGTGCTGGTGGCTTGCGGCGGCGGTGGCAGCACGCCCGTCACTGGCGTCGAGGTGGCCAAAGTGCGCCCGTTGAGCGCGGAATTCACCACCCGCAAGGCGATCAACTACTCGCCCTTTCGCACCTTCAACCGCGACACCGAGGTCATCACCAAGACGATGATCAAGCAGGACATGGACCTGCTGGTGGCCGGCGGCTTCAAGCTGATTCGCGTTTTCGACAGCTCGGACATGGTGACCAAACAGACGCTGGAAGTCATCCGCGACAACAGCCTGGACATCAAGGTCTACCTGGGCGCTTACCTGCAGGGCTACGGCAACAGCAAGAGCAGCGCCAACGACGCGGAAGTGGCGCGCACCATCGCGCTGGCCAACCAGTTCAGTGCCATCGTGCTGGCGGTCAGCGTCGGCAATGAAATGCTGATCTTCGACTCCAACAAGATCGACAGCCCGGCCACACTGGCCAGCTACATCACCAAGGTGCGCAACGCCATCAACCAGCCGGTGACCACCGACGACAACTACAACTACTGGAAAGACACGCAGACCAGCATCACGGATGTCGTCGACTTTGTCGCCCTGCACACCTACGTCCAACTGGATACCTACTACGCAGAGGGCCTGTGGGACTGGCAGCAGCTGGGCACCGCGCCCGCAGGCCGCGCAACGGCGATGATGGACGCGGCCATCGCGGCCACCAAGGCGCAGTACAACGCGGTGCGCAGTCACATCGACGGCATCGGCAAGCCCTACCTGCCGATCTTGGTCGGCGAGACGGGCTGGAAGTCCGTGAACACCGGCAACGGCGACGGCAACCTGCCTTTCCGCGCCAGCCCTGCGAACCAGAAGATGTTCATCGACCGCCTGCGCACCTGGGAGGCCGCCGACCGCACGGGCGCTGGCCCGCGCGCCATCTTCGTGTTCGAAGCCTTTGACGAGCCCTGGAAGAATGACGACAACTGGTTCGGCATGTTCACGGTGGACCGCAAGGCGCGCTGCGCGATCCAGGCGCTGAAGGCCAACAACAGCGCGGCGGGTTCGGCCACCTGGGTGTGGGACACCTCGTCGCCCTGCGACGTGGCCAGCGCCCTGTACTTCCAGACCCTGACCGTGCCGACCGCCGTCAGCGCCAGCCGCTTCACGATCTTTGCCGACGTGGCCACCGCCGGCGAGGCCCTGCAGACCGGCGGCGACTGGGCCGCCTTCGGCAAGCAGAACGGCGGCGTCACAGCCGACCGCCCGCTGACCACGGCCACCTTCGCCCCGGGCGACGCACCGCAGAGTCTGGAGATCACGCCCACGCCGGCCGACTACGGCTGGGGCATCCTGCGCTATGGCAACGCGGCGAACCTGTCGGGCTACTCGGGCGGCAGCATCACGGCCTGGGTCAAGACCACCGGCTACCCGAGCAAGATCGAGATCGGCATCAGCACCGACACCGAAGATCGCAAGGGGGCCGAGGCCTACCTGCAGCTGTCACCCGGTGACTACAACTACTGCAGCACCGGCGCCTGGTGCAAGGTGACCATCCCGGTGTCGGCCTTCCTGGCGGTGAACCCCAAGCTCGACCTGCGCGCGGTGCTGCTGCCCTTCGTCATCGCCGACCGCTACAGCTACACCGGCAAGCCGCTGAACACGACCGGGCTGCCCAAGGTCTACATCGACTCCATCTACTGGTCGAAGTGAGCGCAAGGCTCGCTCAGCCAGCCCTGCGCTGCTGGCTGAGCAGCCGCGACAGCGGCGAGCGGCTGGCGCCGCAGCCGGGGCTGGCCTGGCACGAAGGCCCTGCCCCGGCGGGGCCTTCGGTGTTTGTGGACCCGGCGCGCCGCATGCAGACGCTGCTGGGTTTCGGCGGGGCCTTCACCGAAGCCGCCGCGCTGACCTGGCAGCAGTTGTCGGCAGCGGCCGCCGATGAATTCCTGCGCGCCTGCTTCAGCCCCACCGAAGGCCACGGCTACACGCTGTGCCGGGTGCCCATGGGCAGCAGCGATTTCGGCCTGGGCAATTACGCGCACGTGGAAACGCCGGGTGATTTCGCCCTGGCCAGCTTCAACATCGACCACGACCGGCGGCACATCCTGCCGCTGATCCACGCCGCCCAGGCGATGGTTCAAGGTTCAGCCGGCCGCCCGCTGCACCTGCTGGCCTCACCGTGGAGCCCACCGGCCTGGATGAAGACCACCGGCGCGATGAACAACGGCGGCGGGCTGAAGCCCGAATGCTGCGCCGCGTGGGCGCAGTGCTACGTGAAATTCATCCAGGCCTACGCGGCCGAGGGCGTGCCCATCTGGGGTGTGACGGTGCAGAACGAACCGCAGGCCGTGCAGCGCTGGGACTCGTGCATCTACAGCGCCGAAGCAGAACGCGACTTCGTGCGCGACCACCTGGGCCCCGCGCTGCACGCCGCCGGCCTGGCCCACGTGAAGGTCGTCGTGCACGACCACAACCGCGATGAGTTGCTGCAACGCGCCGCCACCATTTACGCCGACCCTGAGGCCGCGAAGTACGTCTGGGGTGCCGGTTTCCACTGGTACGTGGAGGACCATTTCGACCACGTGCAGCGCCTGCACGACGCCTGGCCCGACAAGGCGCTGCTGTTCACCGAGGGCTGCCAGGAAGGCGGCCCGCACCACGGCGAGTGGTCATTGGCCGAGCGTTACGCCCGTTCGATCATTCAAGACCTGAATCACTGGACGGTGGGCTGGATCGACTGGAACCTGCTGCTCGATGAACACGGCGGCCCCAACCACGTCGGCAACTACTGCAGTGCGCCGGTGCTGGCCGACGCCGGCCGCAGGCAGCTGAACTTCCAGAGCAGTTACGCCGCGCTGGGCCACTTCGCGCGCTTCATGCAACCCGGCGCGCAGCGCGTGCTGTGCGCCGCCACGCGCGAGGCGCTGGAATGCACGGCGGCCGTCAACTCCGACGGCAGCCTGGCCATGGTGGTGCTGAACCGCAGCGATGTGCCGCTGTATTTCAGCTTGCAGGTGGGCACGCGCCACGCCGCCCTGCACCTGCCGGCGCACGCGCTGCTGACGGTGCAGACGGTGCAGACCGACGCGGCCTGAACCAAGCCCAGGCGCAGGTCCAAGCCCGAGTCAGGCTCAAGGCGGCGCCTGCCAGATTCGCACGTGGTCGATTTCCAGCGTCACCGGAAAGATGCCGTCGTCCACCGTGCCGCCCAGCACGCCGCCGATGGCCAGGTTCAGCAGCAAATACTGCGGCGCATCGAAAGGCCAGCGGGGCTTGCCCGAACGCGGGTTGGCGTAGCGGTAGTAGACGACGCCGTCCAGCGCCATCGCGATCTCGTCGGCCGTCCAGTGCATCTGGTAGCTGTGGAAGGCGGTGCAGGCGTCGGGCACCTGCACCGCAGCGCCGGTGCCCGTGCCGCCGCTGACCTGGGTGTGCACGGTGCCGAAAACGCGCGTCGGGTTGCTCCCGACCTGTTCCATGATGTCCAGCTCGCCGTCGTCGGGCCACAGGCCGCCGGTGCCCAGCGTCCAGATCGCCGGCCAGGTGCCGCGCCCGCAGGGCAGCCGCGCGCGCACTTCGAAGTAGCCGTAGGTCCAGGCCGCCTTGCCGCGCGTCAGCAGGCGCGCCGAGGTGTAGCGCTGGCCGCCCCAGTCGGCGGCGTTGCTCAGGCTTTCCAGCCGTGCGGTGATGCGCAAAGTGCCGCCGCTGACCCGTGAATTTTCCAGCCGCGCCGCGCTGTAGTACTGCTGTTCGTTGTTGTACCAACCCAGGCGGTTGCGTTCGGTGTCGTAGGCCCAGTGCGTGGCGTCAGGCAGGCCATCGACATGGAACTCATCGGCCCAGACCAGCTTGTAGTTCGCCGGCACGTAGCCGGGGTTCGGCGAGGGTGTGGGTATCGGTTCGGGAACGGGCACCGGAACCGGCGTTGGCACCGCAGCCGTCGTTGTTGTTCCCCCGCCGCCGCAGGCTGCCAGCGGCAGCAGGCACAGCAGCAAGGCCCCGACAGCGGCAAGCCGCAACAGGCCACTCACGAAGCCGCGGTGCCGTACTTGGGGCGCTCGTCCTTGTCCCACAGGCCCCACTGCGCACCCACTTCGCCTTCCTGCCCGCGCTTCCATGGTTCGTCGAAAGACGAGAAGTAGAACAAGGGGACGGCCTCGCGGCGCGCCCAGTCTTGCGTGGCTATGAAGTAGCGCATCGCATTCTCAGGCGAAGGCACGGCAGCGGCCACCGCTTGACCGAGGCCTGGCCACCCGGTTTCGGCCACGATGACCGGCTTGCCCCCGGCCACCTGCTGCACCAGCGCGTGCATGTGCTGCAAAACCAGCGGCGCGTCGGCGACGTTGACGCCTTCCCAGAACGGGTAGCAGTTGGCCAGCAGCACGTCGCTGGCCTGCACCAGCGCCGGCCGGCCCAGGAATTCGCTGTAGGCGTCGACGCAGCCCACTGGGACCGTGGCGGGCAGCAGCGCCCGCACACGCCGCATGCAGGCCAGCACCTCGGCTTCGGGCAGTTCGCCGCGCAGCAGCACCTCGTTGCCCACCGTGGCGATATCGACCAGGCCGGCCTGCGCCAGTTGCACCAGCGCCGCGATCTCGCGTTCGTTGCGCGCGCGGTCGCTGCCGATCCAGGCACCGACCATCGTCTTCAGCCCCCGCGCGCGGGCCAGCTTGGGGATGAGCTCGTGGCCTTCGGTGCACGAAAAAGACCGCACCCACTGCGCGCTGGGCGCGACGATGTCCATGCGGCGGCTGATCTGTCGTTCCGTCAGCAGGTCGCCCGTTTTTTGCCCGTCGGCATAAGGGCTGAAACACAGACCGTGCGTGCCTGCCGCCAGCACTTGCGCGTACACCGCTGGCAGCTGCTGCGGCGTGAGGCCCGCTGCGCGCAGGGTGCTGCTGCCTTGCAGGGCCGACAGGTCCAGCCCACGCGCCGCCAGCGTCGGCCGGCCGCGTGAACCTTGCGAACCCCCCGAAGCCTGCGAAGGTGCCGGTGCCACCGGCTGCTTGCGGCGCTGCAATTCGGCGTTGACTTCCATGGCGCGCTGCTCGTCCAGGTCGTAGTTGCGCATGATCCACATCGCCAGCAGCGTGCCGATGATGGGCACTCCCGAGTAGAAGAGCCGCAGCCCGTCCACGGCACCAGCAGGCTGAATGGCAGCCCCCGGCGTGAAGGCCACGAAGGCCATGATGGCGCCGCTGAGCAGGCCGGCGACGGCGAAGCCCAGCTTCACCATCCACCAGTAGATGGCACCGAAGATGCCTTCGCGGCGCTTGCCGGTGGCCAGCTCGTCCAGGTCGCAGACGTCGGCCGTCATCGACATCATCAGCGTAAACAGGCCGCCGATGCCGAAGGAGAAGAAAGGCAGCGCGAACATGAACAGCCACGGCTTGCCGGGCACCATCAGGAACCACAGCAAGGCGTAGCCGATCAGCGAAATGCCCTGCGACAGCATGAAGGCGTTCTTCTTGCCCATCTTCCCGGACATCCACGCCACGGTGGGAATCACGGCGAAAGTGGTGACCAGCGCGCCGATGCTGCCAAATAACGTGGGCCAGATGCCGGCCGCCGCCGTGTTGCCCTGGAACAGGTGGTAAACGACGATGAAGAAGGAGAAGGCCGCCACCGTGTTGAAGGCGTTGAAGATGAGGAAGGTGGCAAAGCACAGCTTGCGGAAAGGCGTGCAGCCAAAGGCTTCCTTGAAGCCAGCCAGCAGTTCTTTCACACCGGCACCCACGTTGGCCAGCGTCAGCGGGGCCAGGTGATCATCGTCTACCGTCGAGCGGCTGGGGATGAACAGGGCTGGCACCATCGCCAGCAGCATGCAGATCACGCCCACCCAGACTGACAAGGTGCGCGCGGCGCTGTCAGCGTTGGCGAACCACTTCGGGTCGTACATCACCACCCAGAACCACGGTGCGATGACCCAGGCCCATTGGCCTATCCACTGCGCCACGGCCATGATGCTGGTGCGCTCGTGGAAGTCATCGCTCATCTCGTAGCCCATGGCCACGTAGGGGATGCTGAATACCGTCAGCCCAGTGAAGAACACCAGCGACCAGAGCAGGAAATAGACGAAGTTGTAGGTCAGGCCGTCGGCGCGGTGCAGCTGCCACATGGCCACGAAAGCAATGCCCATTAGGATGGCGCCGACGAACACGTACTGCCGCCGCCGGCCCCATTTCGAGCGCGTGTTGTCGGACACGAAACCCATGATCGGGTCGAGGATGGCGTCGTAAGCGCGTGGCAGGAAAAACAGGATGCCCCACATCCAGGTCGGGAAACCCATGTCCTGCACCAGCACCACCATGAAGATGCCCAGGGCCGCCGGGAACATCTGGTTGGCCAGCATGCCCAGGCCGAAGGCCACCTTCTGCCCGAAGGGAACCTTGTGGGTGGCCGGGGTGGTCGTCACGTGGGTGACGTCGGTCACGTCGGTCACGTCGGTCACGTCGGTGGTGGCGGATGCGGTCATTGATGGCTTTCGGTGGTGAGTCACGCCGCTCGCGCGCTGGTCAGCCTGCGGTGACTTGCCGCATGGGTTCGGGATACAGCGCCTGCACCACCAGCTTGGGCTTGCGGTCCACGGTGAACAGCCCCCAGTGCTTCTCGGGTTCCAGCGGGTCGGGCGAACCCTTCCAGGGTTCGTCGAAGGCCTCGAACACGAAGCACAGCAGGCCTTCGGTCCGGGTCCAGTCCATCAGGTCCTGGTAGTAGCGGGCCTGCAGTTCCTGCACCGCGTGCTCGGCGTGCATGCCACGGCCGTTGCTGTTGGTGCACCAGCCGGCTTCGGTGATGACGATGGGCTTGCCGGGGTACAGGCGGGCCACGCTGGCCAGGTTGTCCTTCGTGTAGTCCAGCGCTTCGTGGATGTGCTTGTATTCCCACACCGGGTAGCTGTGCAGCGAGATGAAGTCCAGCTCGGCCACCAGCTCGCGCAGCTTGTGCTGCCAGGGCACGTAGTTCTCGCAGAAGGTGACGGGCTGGCGCACGGCGGCCTTCGTGCGGCGCACGTGGTCGATCATGCGGTGCACGGGCACGAAGTGGTCGGTCCAGTCCACCGTGGCCTCATTGCCGACGGCCACCGAGAACACGATGGCGGGGTAGCGGTTCGCCAGTGCAATCAGGCGGCCGACTTCGGCTTCGTTTTCGCGCGTGTTGGCTTCCAGTTGTTCTTCGCTGAAGGTGCCGCCCCAGGGGCAGCCGAAGTTGTTCATCTCGGCGCCCAGGTAGGCACCCAGCATCACCTGAAAAGCCAGGCGGTTTTCTTCGATGACCTGCAGCACGCGTTCGGCGTGCAGGCTGCAGTCGTACAGGCGCAGCAGGCACCAGTTCTTCTGCAGGATCAACAGGTCTTCCAGGATCTCGTCGGTCGATGGATAGCTGCGGTCGTTCGGGCTCTGGCCCTCGCGGTAGCCGCTGTAGCAGATGGCGTTGCCCGAGGGCAGCTTCAACTCGGTCGTCATGCGCTTCATCCGAACTTCAGTCCGCCGTCCTTGTTCCACAGACCCCAATACGCGCCCACGTCGCCTTCCGCGCCGACCTTCCAGGCCTCGTCGAAAGCCGAGAAATAGAACAGCTCGATGCCTTCGTCGCCGGCCCAGCGGGCGGTGTCCACGAAGTACTGCATCGCGCCTTCGCGCGACGGCACCGAGCCTTCGAAAGCGCTGCCCTGGTCGGGCCAGCCGGTTTCGCTGATCAGCACGCGTTTGCCGGGTGCGGCGGCGCGCGTGCGGGCCAGCAGGGTCTGCATGTAGGCCAGTGCCTGTTCGCGCGGGCAACCTTCCCAGAAGGGGTAGCAGTTGCTCATCACCACGTCGCAGGCGGCGGTGATGCGCGGGTGTTTCTCGAACAGGAAATAAGCGTCGACATAGCCCACGGGCACGCCGGGCAGCGCGTCTTTCACGCGCTGCAGGTGGCCCAGCAAGGCATCTTCGGACAGGTCTTCGCGCAGCATCACTTCATTGCCCACGGCGACGATGTCGGCATGCCCGGCGCGGGCCACTTCGATGACGCCGGCGATCTCGCGTTCGTTGATCTCCGCGTCGGTGCCCAGCCAGGCGCCGACCAGCGTCTTCAAGCCCAGTTCGTGGGCGATGCGCGGTGTCTGTTCATGGCCATCGGTGCAGGAAAACGTGCGCACCCAGGCGGCGTGCGGCTGCAGGATGGCCAGGCGTTCACGGATCTGTTTTTCGCTGACCTGCGAGCCCGGCTGCTGGCCTTCCAGGTAGGGGCTGAAACACAGGCCGTGCACGCCCTGCTGCAGCGTGGCGCGGAAGTCGGCGGCCAGCGTGCTGCGCGCCGCCGGTGTCCACACCTCGGGCTCGCTGCTGGCGGGTGGGGCTGAACCTTTGGTGAAAGCGGGGCGCGACATCTGGATTTTCCTCAAGCTTTCTGCTTCAACTGCCAAGGGAAACGCCCTTTGCCGATGGGTTTCGTCAGGCCGTAGCCGCCAACCTTTTGATAGACGCGCACGTGGTCTACAACCAGCTCGGCGGGAAAGCGCGTGGCCTCGTCGGGCAAGCCGGGGAAGTTGCCGCCCACGGCCACGTTCATCACCAGGTAGAAGGGTTGGTCGAAAGGGGCCGGCCAGGGGTTCAGGTCGGCCGACTTTTTGGCGTCCACGCCCTGGCCGTTCTTCAGCTTGCTGCAGCTCCACCAGTGGTTGTGGGTACTGGTCAGCACACCGTCGACATAGAAGCGGATTTCGCCCGGTTCCCATTCCACCGTGTAGTCGTGCCAGTCGGCCACCGTGCTGCCGCTTGGCAGCGGGTACACGGTGGTGACCAGCGTGCGCTGCGGGTAGGTCGAACCGAAGTGCAGGCTGTTCAGCACCTCGTGCGGTTTCTCGCCGACGATTTCCATCAGGTCGATCTCGCCGCTGGCCGCCCAGCCGCCGTATTTGTCTTCCTGCGGCAGCATCCACAGCGCAGGCCACAGGCCTTTGCCCCAAGGCACTTTGGCGCGGAATTCAACGCGGCCGAACTGCGTGGTGAACAGCGGCGTGCCGTCGCGCTGGCGCGTCTTCAGGCGCGCCGAGGTGTAGCCGCAACCGTGCAGCGATTCCTTCTGCGCCCGAATCGTCAGCACGCCGTCCTTCACCTGCGCATTGGCCGGTGCGTCGGTGTAGTACTGCAATTCTTCATTGCCCCAGCCGGGTATCCAGGCGTGGTTCTTGTAGTCGAAGAAGCCATTGCCGATGTCGAAGTCCCACTTCGTCCGGTCGATCTCGTTGCCCTCGAATTCGTCGTGCCAGACCAGTTTCCAGCCCGGAACTTTGGGTGGTTGCTTCGCCATGTTCAGGCTGCCAGTTGGTGTTGCGCATCGAAGGCCAGGGCCCACGATGCATCGGGCACCAGGCCCACGTTTTGCCCTGCATGCACCTGGCTGTGTTCGGCACCCACCTTGGCGCTGAGCAGGTCGGCCACACCTTCAACGCGCAGGTGAAAGATCGAAGCATCACCCAGGTGCTCGGCCAGCACCACGGCCGCGGGTATGCCCTGGCCGGCGGCCACCAGGCGCAGGTGCTCGGGCCGCAGGCCAGCACGCCGGGCTTGCGCCGGTGCGTGCGCGGCCACGGCGGCCCACAGCGCGCGGTGGGCCTCGCTGGCACCGGTGCCGGGCCGGTCTACGATGTTGATCCTGGGCGCGCCGATGAAGGTGGCCACGAATTCATTGGCCGGCCGCGTGTACAGCTGCATCGGCGCGCCGAGTTGTTCGACGTGACCCTTGTTGAACACCGCGATGCGGTCGCCCATGGTCATGGCTTCGACCTGGTCGTGGGTGACGTAGATCATCGTCGTGCCCAGTTCCTGGTGCAGCCGCGTCAGTTCGATGCGCATGTTCACGCGCAGCGCGGCGTCCAGATTCGACAAGGGTTCATCGAACAGAAACACCTTGGGCTTGCGCACGATGGCGCGGCCGATGGCCACGCGCTGGCGCTGGCCGCCCGACAACTCCTTCGGGTAGCGGCCCAGCAGTTCGGTGATGCGCAGGATCTCGGCCGTCTTGCCGACCTGCGCGTTGCGCTCGGCCTTGGCCACGCCCGACATCTTCAGCGCGAAGCCCATGTTCTCGCCCACCGTCATGTGCGGGTACAGCGCGTAACTCTGGAACACCATGGCCGTGCCGCGGTCGGCCGGGCGCATGTCGTTGACGCGCTGGCCGTCGATGGTCAATTCGCCGGCGGTGATGCCTTCCAGCCCCGCAATCATGCGCAGCGTGGTGCTCTTGCCGCAGCCACTCGGGCCGACGAAAACGAGGAACTCGCCGTCGTGAACGTCCAGGTCAATGCCCTTGATGACCTGCACATCACCGTAGCTTTTGCGGATGCCCTTCAGCGAGACCTGGCCCATCGTCACACCCTCTCAAGCACCGGGCTGCGCGTGGCGCGCAAGGCCCGTTGCTGTTGCAGAAATTCGCGGTACCAGAGCGCGCTGTCTTTCAGCGTGCGCTGCTGCGTGGCGTAGTCCACGTGCACGATGCCGAAGCGCTTGTCATAGCCCGATGCCCATTCGAAGTTGTCCATCAGGCTCCACACCATGTAGCCGGCCATCGGCACGCCCTGGCGCAACGCTTCACCCACGGCCGCGATGTGCGAAGCGATGTAGGCCGTGCGGCCGGCATCGTGGATGCGACCGTCTTGCAGCGCGTCTTTGAAAGCACCGCCGTTCTCGGTGACGAAGAGCGGCGGCACGGCGTAGTCGCGGTGCAGGCGCAGCAGCAGTTCGGTCAGGCCTTCGGGGTAGATCTCCCAGCCCATGTCGGTCAGTTCCAGCCCGCTTTGCTTGACGTCCCACGGGCCTTGTGCGCTGACCACCGCGCGGGAGTAGTAGTTCAGGCCCATGAAGTCCATCGGCTGCGCGATGGCCGCCAGGTCGCCAGCCGCCACCTGCGGCGCCTCAGCGCCCAGGAAATCGAGCACGTCTTGCGGGTAGCGGCCGTGGAACAGCGGGTCCATGTACCAGCGCAGCAAACGGCCGTCTTCCAGGCGGGCTGCAGCGCTGTCTTCCGGCGACGCGCTGGCCGGCTGCACCGGGCTCAGGTTCAACACAATGCCCAAAGCGCTGCTACAGCCGTCGGCGCGCAGCGCCTGCAGGGCCAGGCCGTGGCTCAGCAGCAGGTGGTGGGCGGCTTGCATCGCCTGCTTCCGGTCCTTGATGCCCGGCGCGAAGATGCCCGTCTCGTAGCCCAGCGTGGCCATCACCCAGGGTTCGTTGTGCGTGGTGATGCTGGCCACGCGGTCGCCCAGGCGCTCGCCCACGTGGCGCGCGTAGTCGACAAAGCGGTGCACAGTGTCGCGGTTCGCCCAGCCGCCCTGGTCCTGCAGCGCCTGCGGCAGGTCCCAGTGGTGCAGCGTCAGGTAGGGTGCCACGCCGCGTTGCAGCAGGCCGTCGACCAGGCGTTCGTAGAAGTCCAGCCCGGCGGCATTCCACGCGCCGCTGCCGGTGGCCTGCACGCGCGGCCAGCTGACACTGAAGCGGTAGGCGTCCACGGCCAGTTTCTGCACGATGTCCAGGTCAGCCGGCCAGCGGTGGTAGTGGTCGCAGGCCACGTCGCCATTGCTGGCGTCGGCAATCGCGCCGGACACGCGGCAGAAGGTGTCCCAGTTCGACGGGCCCTTGCCGTCCAGCGTGGCGGCACCTTCGATCTGGAAGGCGCTGGTGGCCACGCCCCAGACAAAGGTGGCGGGGAAGGCGTGGGCGGGGTGCGCGGTGGCGGCGGTGGAGTCGGGTTGGGTGGCTGCGGTCATGGCGCGTGCGTTTCGGGTTTACTTGACGGCGCCAGCCGTGAGACCGCTGATCAACTGGCGTGAGGACATCATGAAAAGAATCACCAGGGGAATGGTGGCGATGGCCGAGCCGGTCATCAGCGCGCCCCACTCGGTGTCGACCGGGCTTTGCAGGCTGCGCAGCGCCAGCGGCAGCGTGTACATCTCGGGGCTGCGCATGACGATCAGCGGGCCGATGAAGTTGTTCCAGCTGGCGATGAAGGTGATCAGCCCCAGCGTGCCCAGAGCGGGCTTCAGCAGCGGCAGCACGATGCGCCAGTAAATGCCGAGTTCGCTGCAGCCGTCCATGCGCGCCGCTTCGATCAGGTCTTTGGGCACCGAGGTGGTGACGAACTGGCGCATCAGGAAGATGCCGAAAGCGCTGGCCGCGCCGGGGATGTAGAGGGCGCGCGGTTGGTCGATCCAGCCCAGCACGTCCATGATCATGAAGGTGGGGATCATGTTCATGAAGCTGGGCAGCAGCATGGTTGCCATCACGAAGGTGAAGAGCGCGTTCTTGTAGCGGAACTCGAACAAGCCGAACGCATACCCGCCCATGCTGCAGAACAGCAGCGTGAGTGCGGTGTTGGCCACCGCCACGTACAGGCTCCAGCCCAGGTTGCGCCAGAACGGGATGCGCGTGGTCAGGACCTTCAGGTTGTTCAGGAAGTCGTCGCCGAACCACAGCGGGGGCGGCAGGCTGAAGATCTCGGTGCGCGACTGCGTGGCGAACACGAACATGAAATAGAAGGGCGCCAGCATGATCAGCGAGCCCACACCGACGAAGGCGTAGGCGGCCCAGGGGGCGAGCTTGTCGGCCTTCATCTCAGCCGCCGGCTGTTCGCGGTTTGAACGCGAGGTTGGTCAGCCAGGTCAGGATCACGACCACGAAGAACAGCAACCACGACATCGCACTGGCTGCACCGAAGTCGTTGAAGTCGAAGGCCATGCGGTACAGGTAGATGGCCGTGGTCATGCCGGCCTGGTCGGAACCGCCCCGGCCGCCGGTCAGGATGAAGGGCTCCTCAAAGATCTGCAGCCCGCCGATGACCGACAGCGTCACGCCGAAGAAGATCATCGGTTTCAGGCTGGGCAGCGTGATGAAGAAGAACTGCTGCAGCCGGCCCGCACCGTCCATCGTGGCGGCCTCGTACAGGTCTTTCGGAATGGTCTGCAGCGCCGCCAGGTACAGCACCAAGTTGAAGCCGACGTAGCGCCAGAAGACGATCATCGCAATCGCCGGTTTGATGTTTTCCGGTGCGCCCAGCCAGTCGATGGGTGCGCCGCCGAACAACGCGCCCAGGCCCTGGTTGACCAGGCCGAAGTCTTTCGAGAACAGGCTGCTGAACAGGATGGCCACAGCCACCGTGCTGGTGATGTAGGGCAGGAAATAGGCCCCCACCACGCCGTTGCGCAAGCGCTTGAAACTGGTGTGGATGAAGACTGCCAGCGGGATGGCCACCAGGTGCTGCGGCACGCCGCTGGCCACCGCCAGCCAGGCCGTGTTCTTCAGGCTCTTCCAGAACCACTCGTCCTGCAGCGCGAAGGCGAAGTTGTCCAGCGCCACGAAGTGCATCGCACCGAGCCCGGCCGTCGGCTCCCAGCTTTGAAAAGCCAGGTACAGCGAGAAGCCCAGCGGGAACATGCCGAACACCAGGAACAGGATCACGAAGGGGCTCAGCAGCAGGTACGGCGTGAGCTGGGGCGAGATGCGCAAGAAGGCGGGCAGCTTCATCGGGGCTCAGCGTTTGGCGCGCTTTTCCAGCAGGCGCGCGGCGTCCGCCAAAGCGGTGGTGATGTCCTTGCCCTGGTCGAGCACCTTGTCGAGTTCGGTGTCGATCACCTCGGCGGCGAAGGCGTCCTGCTTGTGCACGCTGGGCGCGCTGATCTGGCGCGTCGCCTCGCGCCACAGCAGCCGCGCGGGCTGGCCGCCCAGGAAGGCGATCGGCAGCTCGAAGAAGGGGTCGTCGTAGGCCGACAGCAGGGCCGGGAAGGCGTCCTGGCTCTTGAAGGCCGCGAGTTGCTGCGCGCGGTCCAGCGTCATCATCTGGATGAACTGCCAGGACAGCGCCTTGTTCGCTGCCGGGCCACCGCGCGCGATGGCGAAGAAGGTGCCGCCGTAGGCCGCGAACGCGCCTTCGGGCAACTGCGCCGCGCGCCACAGCCCGCGCGTGTTCGGTGCCAGCCAGTTGTTCAGGTGGCCGGCCAGCCAGGCACCCGACATCTGCGTGGCCAGCGTGCCGCGCTTGAAGCCTTCGCTCCATTCGTTGGACCAGGTCGACACGCGGGCGTCGAGCTTGTTTGCGCGGACGGCCTTGGCCAGCGTGAAAGCACGCACGAAGCGCGGCGAGGTCACCAGCACCTTGCTGTCCCGGTCGAAATACAGCCCCTCGCCGGGCTGCAGGCCGGTGCGGATGAGCAGGTCTTTCATGTCCCGGGCGTGGGGCATGAGGTAGGCACCGGTGGTGCGCTTGATCTTCACGCCCGCTGCGACATAGCTGTCCCAGGACTTGGTCAGCTCGGTCTCGGTGACGCCAGCCTTGGCCAGCACATCGGTGCGCAACAGCAGCGTGCCGGGGCCGATGTCGGCCGGAGCCGCCACGATGGCACCCTTGCGGTTGGTCGCCTGGGCCAGCGCATACGGCACATAAAGCGGAGCAAAGCGGCCGATGTCGTACGGGGCCTTGCCCAGGTCTTCCAGCCCGCCGCCGGTGGCGAAGCGGCCCACGTAGCCGACCTCCAGCGCCATCACATCGGGCAGGTAGAAACTGGTCGACAGGGCCGTGGTCATGGCCGTGTGGTGGTCGGCGAATTCGCGGCTGACCACCTTGATGCCGACCGTCGGGTGCAGCTTCTTCCAGGCCGGAATGGCGGCCTTGACGATCTCGTCCACCGCCGGGTAGGCGGCCACGGTCAGCACCTGCTGGGCCCGCGCCGGCATCGGTGCCCCGAACGCACAGGCCACCACCACAGCCAGCCAGCCCCGGCGCTGCAGCAGCCTGCCGGCCTTGTGGTTCATCAGTGCGCCCCGCGAAGTCTTGTCGTCGCTTTCATGGTTTTATGAAAGCGCTTTCAGAATTTACGGTGCGAGGGGCAGGCTGTCAATCCAGGGTTATCGCGCAGCGCGCAATTCGCGGCTGCTTTCGCGAGAGACTAAGCGCGGTGCCGGCAGCCTGGCGGTGGGCACTTCGCCTGCCAGCAGTTGCAGCATCGTGGTGGCCGCGATCTGGCCCAGTTCATAAACCGGGTGGTGCACGGTGCTCAGCGGCGGCAAGGTGTACAGCGCGCCGGCCAAGTCGTCAAAGCCGACCAGCGACACGTCGTCGGGCACGCGCAGGTTGCGCCGGTGCAGGGCCAGCGCGGCGCCAAACGCCATTTGGTCATTCGCCGCGAAGATGGCGGTGAAGGCCTCACGGCTGTCCAGCAGGCGTTCCACCGCCATCCTGCCGCTGTCTTCGGTGTACTGGCCGGGCACCACCAGGTCTTGCTCGAAGGCGATGCCAGCGGCCTGCAGTGCGGCGCGGTAGCCGCGCAGGCGTTCCTTGGCGTCGGGGTGGCGCGGGTCGCCGGCGATGAAGGCAATGCGCCGGTGGCCCAGCGTCAGCAGGTGGTGGGTGGCCAGGCGCCCGCCTTCGTAGTTGTCGAAGTTCAGTGCGTACAGGCCCGGCGCCTTCAGCGTGCGGCCCGTCACCACGATGGGCAGTTGCTGCGCGTAGGCGGCCAGCGCGGTGTCGGGCAGGCGGCCGGTCAGCACGATGATGCCGTCCACCCGGCGCGAACGCAGCATGTCGATGCAGCGCGTCTCCTGTGCCGCGTTCCAGTGGCCGCTGACGAAGAGCGGGCTGTAGCCGGCGCGGCTGAGTTCGTCTTCCACGCCGCGCAGCGCGCCGCCGAAAAAGGGGCTGTCGATGGTCTGCGTGACCACGCCCACGCTCAGCGTGCGCCCGCCGGCCAGGCCGCGCGCCACCGGGTTGGGCACGAAGCCCAGGCGGGCGATGGCGGCGTCCACCGCCGCACGCTTTTCGTCGGCCACCACCGCCGTGCCGTTCAGGATGCGCGACACCGTGCTGGGCGAAACGCCGGCCGCAGCGGCCACCATTTCCAGCGTCACCTTGCCTTCGTCCTTGAAGGCCGTGGCGCGGCGGCCCGGCTTGGCGTCGGTGTTGTTCTTCATGCGCCCCTCTGTGGTTCGCGGCGAGTTTACGCAGGCCACCGGCCGCTCGATGAGAGCGTGAAGCCGCAGTCGATGACCAGCCGCGCGTGGTCGGAAAAGCGCTGCCCGAGTTGGCTGGCTTCGGCCATGGCGGGGGGCTGCAATGGCCGGCGTGGCCAGGTGGTGGTCACTTGCACAAAAAACCTGGACAAGTTCCATGATTCGGCGCGGATTGGATGGGCGCTGCCGCGCTCGAACCGCACGCCCCTTGCGTCCAGATGGACGCATGCCTGCCCGATGCAGCGCAGGTCGTCGGTGTGGCGGATGCCGGATGCTGATCGCGCTGAGTTGGCCGGCAAGCCGCGACCCGATGCAGTCGTTGCTGCTGTGACGGTCGCGTGCACTTGGGGTGCCCTGCTCCGCTCATGTCCCCCGCGTCGAGCTTCGCCCGCCGCTCCTCCTTGACTTCGCTCCGCAGGACACCCCAATCGCATGCTCCGGCACGACAGGTGGCGCGCCACCTGTTTGCACGCCGCGTGGCCAGCAACGAAACCCAGAACCAAGGTCAGCTCCTGGCCGGGGCTGACCCGATGAGCCACCGGACTCGGGTCGGCTGAACACCCCATTGCAGACACCCGGGTCGACCGCCCCTGAGGCCTCGGCAGAACCGCTCGATCCCAAACCTCGAGCGGTCTACCTCAAAGGGCGAGGTCGTAGTCGATGACCAGCGGCGCGTGGTCGCTGAAATGCTGCGCCAGGTAGATCGACTCGCGCCGGGCCAGCGCGGCCAGCCCTGGAGTCGCCAAGTGGTAGTCGATGCGACAAAAGTCTACAAATCTCCAGCCATCCACAGCAGAGTGTCACGGGCGCCCCAAGGGTCGAGGTCGATCCATGACCGTCGGCAGACCGCGGTGCAGCAGTCTCCGACATTCACGCTTCGGTGTGGCGCTCGCGGCCAGGAGCGGCCGGTCGTTCAACGGCCAAGCAGCCGTTCGAATCAGCCCTGAGGGCCGAGGTGCGCGGCCATGCGGTTCACGGCCTCGGTCAGCGCCGGCAAATCCTGTTCGACGACCAGCCAGACCGCCCCGAGGTCAACGCCCAGGTAGCCATGCACGATCACGTTGCGGAAGCCTGCGAGATCACGCCATGGGATGTGCGGCTCCGTGCCCTTGATCTCGCTCGACAAGCGCTGGCTTGGTTCGGTCAGCGTCTGCAGGTTGCGGATGACCGCATCCTGTACCAGGCGCGAAGCCTCGAACCGGGCGCGTTGAGCGTGGGTGTACGCGAGGATCCGGTCCAGGCAGTCGCGCATGTGCGCCAGCAGCACCCGGTCTGCCTCGGGGCCTGGGCTCACAGTGGCAAGGCGCTCGCCATCACGCGTTCACGCAGCGCAGGGTGCAAACTCGCCTTGGTGACGACATCGACACGGCGGCCGAACAAGTCTTGAGCATCGAGCAGCAGGCCGCCCAAGGCCAATGCGCTGGTGCCTGGCGCCAGCGTCACCAACAGATCGACGTCGCTTTTGTCACTGGTGTCGCTGCCGTCATGACGGCTCATCGAGCCAAAGACCCGAATACCCGTGATACCGCGCCTGCTTGCCAGGGCAAGAAGTTCGGCGCGGTGGGTTTCGATCAGCGGATGCATGGCAGGCAGTGTAGCCATGCCGGGGTTACGGGCGGTCAATCACAGGCAGTCAAACTGCCGCGCCCGATGCGCCGAAGCCTCAAACTGGCCGCCTTCTGCGTGCCACCACCGTCGCGCCCAATGCCAGCAGTGCCAGCGCCAGCGTCTGTGGCTCCGGCACAGAGGCGGCCACATCGCCGGGGCGCACAGCCACGGCATACAACGCACTGAACTTGAAGTCGACGTTCTGGTTGCCGACGACGGTGCTGAAGTACCACGCGCGGTCAGGATCCGGCGCGTACTCCGTACCGGACCAGTAGTCGTAGGACTGCACATTGCTGAACAGGGCCAGGTTGGCGATCTGTTCGGCCGTGTCGCCCGCCGGATTCAGGACGGACTCGTTAGCCTTGTTGCCCAAGTCGGTGACGAACAGTCCACTCAGTTCACCGCCGGTGCAGTTGAAACCAAAGCCGACGCCAAAGCCACCGGTACAACTCGCGTCCGCTGGATTCAGCGTCGGCAGCCGCCAATCGTCAAAACCGCCATGAACCAGGTTGTTGGCCCAGGTCGTGGCCGCAGCCCAATTCATGAGGCCATTGGTGTTCATGTTCGCCAGCCACGTGATGTTTCGCGTGGTGTCGTAGATCATGCCGCCGCCGCGGTCGACCAAAGCGGCTTGCGCCGAGCCCGTCAGCGCCACCACCGCGGCCGCAGCCGCACAAGATTTCGTGAATTTCATGAATGGTCCTTCAAAAGATTGATCAACACAGTGGCTTGAGCAAGATTTGGACCCCCCCCCAGGCGTCTGAATACCTATGAATATCAATGGCTCAGCATTGAATCTGGCTTGCATGACCGGGACGACTGTAAGAATTTTCGACATTTGCGTCTCAGCAATTACCCGTGGTTTGCGCCTGTGCGCGCGTGCGCCAGACCGTGCGGACGGCTGCTTCAGGGCGGCAGCGCCGGTGGCTCCTTTGGGTCGGTTTCTATCGCACAACCGTCGCCAGGTGAACGACTGCTTGGACCGCCAGCAGGCGTTCAGAAGTTCAGCGTTAGGTCAGAGATCGAAGTCGTAGTCGATGATCAGCGGCGCATGGTCGCTGAAGCGTTGCTCGAGGTAGATTGACTCGCGCCGGGCCAGCGCTGCAAGGCGAGGAGTCGCCAAGTGGTAGTCGATGCGCCAGCCCACGTTCTTGGCCCAGGCCTGGCCGCGTGCGCTCCACCAGGTGTACTGGTCGGGTTGCTGGTTCAGCGTGCGGAAAACGTCGACCAGGCCACCTGCTTCTGGCGACAGCAGTCGGGTCATCCAGTCGCGCTCTTCGGGCAGGAAGCCGCTGTTCTTGCGGTTGCCCTTGAAGTTCTTCAAGTCAATCTCCTGGTGGGCGATGTTGATGTCGCCGACCAGGATGAACTCGCGTTCGGCCTTCAGGGCCAACAGGTAGGGGTACATCGCGGCCAGGAAGCGGAACTTGGCGGCCTGGCGTTCTTCGCCGCTGCTGCCGCTGGGGAAGTAGCAACTGATGATGCTGAGCATGCGCTGGGGTGTGTCGTAGCGGCATTCCACCCAGCGGCCTTCGGGATCGAACTCGGCGTTGTTCCAGCCGATGAGCACGTCGCTGGGTTCCTTGCGGCTGTACAGGCCCACGCCCGAGTAGCCCTTCTTGTCGGCATAGTGGAAATGGGCGTGCATGCCGGCCACGGTGTCGAACTGGCCCGTCACATCTTCGGTCTGGGCCTTGATCTCCTGCACCCCCATACAATCGACGTTGGCGCTTTCGGCCCATTCGACGAAGCCCTTGCGGGCTGCAGAACGGATGCCGTTCAGATTCAGTGAGACGAGCCGAAAAGCCAAGGGAACCCCCAGTCAGATTGATGAGCAACGCACACGACCCCACATTGGCGCTTGAATTTGTGCAGTTCGCCGTCGAAGTCGGCGTCTTGCGTTTCGGCGAATTCAAGACCAAGGCCGGGCGTTTGTCGCCGTACTTCTTCAACGCGGGCCTGTTCGACGATGGGGCCAAGCTGGGTCGGCTGGCGGAATTCTATGCACGCCGCCTGCTGGCCGAAGACGCCGCCGCGCCGCCCTTCGACATGCTCTTCGGCCCGGCCTACAAGGGCATCACGCTGGCTGCCACGCTGGCGGTTGAATTGGCCCGGCGCGGCCGCAATGTGCCGCTGGCCTTCAACCGCAAGGAAGCCAAAGACCACGGCGAAGGCGGCACGCTGATCGGCGCGCCAGTGCGCGGCCGCGTGCTGATCGTCGACGATGTGATCTCGGCCGGCACTTCGGTGCGCGAATCGGTGGCGCTGATCACCGCCGCCGGTGCCACACCCTGCGGCGTGGCCATCGCGCTGGACCGCCAGGAGCGCACGGGTGGTGACGCCACTGACCCAGCCGGCAGCGCGCCCCAAAGCGCCGTGCAGTTCGTGCAGCAGCAGCTGAAGCTGCCGGTGGTGGCCATCGCCACACTGGCCGACCTGCTGCAGTACCTGCGCCATGCCGACGCGCCCGCGCTGGCCGCGCACGCCGCGCCCGTGCAGGCCTACCGCGAGCGGTATGGGGTCTGAATGCGGACCGCCTTGCCGGTCTTCGGCCCCGTGAAGGGTGCCGCCCTGGCGCTGCTGCTGGCGGCGCTGGTGGTGCTGGCTGCCGGGGCCTCTGCGCAGGCCGGCCCCAACACGGCGGGCATCTACAGCTGCGTCGATGACAAGGGCCGCAAGCTCACCGCCGACCGGCCCATCGCCGAATGCACGAACCGCGAGCAGAAACTGCTGAACCGCGACGGCTCGGTGCGCGGCTTGCAGCCGCCCACACTGACCGCCGAAGAGCGCGCTGAAAAAGAAGCCCGCGACCGCGCCAGCAACGAGGCCCGCGCAGCGCAAGCCGACGCCGTGCGCCGCGACCGCAACCTGACCGCCCGCTATCCCACCGAAGCCGCGCACAACCGCGGCCGTGAAGCGGCGCTGGACACCGTGCGGCTGGCCATCAAGTCCACCGAGCTGCGCCTGCGCGACCTGGCTGCCGAACGCAAGCCGCTGCTGGCCGAAGCCGAGTTCTACGTCGGCAAGAACCTGCCGGCCAAGCTGCGCGCGGCGATGGACGCGAACGACGCGGCCATCGAGGCCCAGCGTTCGGCGGTGGCCAACCAGACCGCCGAGCTCGACCGCATCAACAAGCTCTACGACGCCGAACTGGCGCGGCTGCGGGCGCTGTGGGCGGGCGCGCCGGCCGGTTCGCTGGGCCCGCTGCCGCCGGCGCAGTTGGCGCAGATGGCGCAGATGGCGCGGCCGTCCGCTTCATCTGCCTCGGTGTCAGCGGCCGGCAAACCGGCGGCCAAACCGGCGCACTGATCAGCCCGTCGTTCAGCTCAAGCGGCGGCGCAGCAGTTCGCCGGCTTGCGCCGGATTGGCCTTGCCCTGGCTGGCTTTCATGACCTGGCCGACCAGCGCGTTGAAGGCCTTTTCCTTGCCGGCGCGGAACTCTTCCACCGACTTGACGTTGGCCGCCAGCACCGCGTCGACGATGGCTTCCAGCGCGCCGCTGTCGTTCATCTGCTTCAGGCCTTTGGCCGCGATGACGGCATCGACATCGGCCCGCGCATCGGTCCACAGCAACTCGAACACCTGGCGCGCGCCGTTGTTCGACAGCGTGCCATCGACCACGCGGGTGATCAGCAGCGCCAGCGTGGCCGGCAGCAAGGTGGCCGACGCGATGTCGCGGTCTTCGGCATTCAGGCGTTTGGAGACGTCGCCCATCAGCCAGTTGGCCGCCAACTTGGCATTTTTGCAACCGTCGCGCACCGCTTCGTAATAGCGCGCGAAGGGCTGGCTCTGCGTCATCAGCGCGGCGTCGTCGGTGCCCAATCCGTCGTCGCGCAAGAAGCGCGTGGCCATCGCGGCGGGCAGTTCGGGCATGGCCGCGCGCACGCGGTCGATCCAGTCGGCGGCGATGGCCAGCGGCGGCAGATCGGGGTCGGGGAAGTAGCGGTAGTCGTGCGCGTCTTCCTTGCTGCGCATGGCCCGCGTTTCGCCGCTGTCGGGGTTGAACAGCACGGTGGCTTGCTCGATGGGCAAGCCGTCTTCAACGCGGTCGATCTGCCACTGCACCTCGAAGTCGATGGCGGTCAGCATGTTGCGAAAGCTGTTCAGGTTCTTGATCTCGCGCCGCGTGCCCAAAGCGGCACCGGGGCGGCGCACCGAGACGTTGGCGTCGCAGCGGAAACTGCCTTCTTGCATGTTGCCGTCGCAGATGCCCAGCCAGACCACCAGCGCGTGCAGGGCACGGGCGTATTCCACCGCCTCGGCGCTGCTGCGCATGTCGGGTTCGCTGACGATTTCCAGCAGCGGCGTGCCGGCCCGGTTCAGGTCGATGCCGGTCTGGTTGGCGTAGCCCTCGTGCAGGCTTTTGCCGGCGTCTTCTTCCAGGTGGGCGCGGGTCAGGCGCACGCTGCGCGGCGCGCCGTCCAGCACGAAGTCGACGCGGCCGCCCTGCACCACCGGCGTCTCGTACTGGCTGATCTGGTAGCCCTGGGTCTGGCGGTCGGGGCCAAGGTGGCGCCGGTGTCGATCTTCGCGCGCAAGAACTACTTCTACCCCGACCTGCCCAAGGGCTACCAGATCAGCCAGTACGAGACGCCGGTGGTGCAGGGCGGCCGCATCGACTTCGTGCTGGACGGCGCGCCGCGCAGCGTGCGCCTGACCCGCGCCCACCTGGAAGAAGACGCCGGCAAAAGCCTGCACGAGGGCTACGCCAACCAGACCGGCATCGACCTGAACCGGGCCGGCACGCCGCTGCTG
>JANMZP010000232.1:0-3177 GCA_031383435.1 Betaproteobacteria bacterium
GCTGTCGGGCACCTTCATGGACTACCTGTTGCCCAGCGCCACCGAGGTGCCGTCCATCACCATCGTCGACCACTGCACGCCCAGCCCGCTGACCGAGTTCGGCCAAAAAGGCTCGGGCGAAGCCGGCTACCTGGGCAGCCCCGCGGCCATCGCCAGCGCCGTCAACGACGCGCTGGCGCCGCGCGGCGCGGCCATCCATTTCCTGCCGATGACGCCGCAGGCCGTATGGCGCGCGCTGCGGGCGGCCGATCAGAAAGCGAGCCCGGTATGAACGGGGAAGACATCCACACGCTGCGCGTACCCGGCCCGGCCGGCGAAATCAGCCTCACTGTGCAGGGCCCGGTGAACGGGACGGCGGTGCTGATGACGCACAGCATACTGTCGGCCAGCTTCATGTGGGACGAACAAGCCGCGCTGCTCACCGAACAGGGTTTTTTGGTGCTGCGCGCCGACACGCGTGGGCATGGTGCTTCCGATGCGCCCGCGGGTCCGACCACGATGGACGATCTGGTGGCCGACAGCGTGGGCGTGCTGGACGCGCTGGACATCCACAAGGCTCACTTCGTCGGCCTGTCGCTGGGCGGCATGAGCGGCTTCGGACTGGGCATCCTGCACCCGCAGCGCCTGCACAGCCTGGTGCTGTGCGACGCCCGCGCCGACATGCCGCCGGCCGCTGCGGCCGTCTGGCCGGAACGCATCGCCACGGCGCAGACCCAAGGCTGCGCGGGCCTGGCGGTGGCCACCGTCGAACGCTGGTTCGGCCGGGCTTTTCTCGACGCCCACCCGGCCATCGAAGCGCGTTTCGTGGACGCCGTGGGCCGCACCTCGATGGCCGGCTTCGTCGGCTGCGCGCAGGCGCTGATGGGTCTGGACTACCTGCCGCGCGTCGGCGACATCAAGACCCGCACGACGATGATCGTTGGCGCCAACGACGGTCCGCTGCCGCAGGCCATGCAGGCCTTGCAGGGGCTGATCCCCGGTGCCGCGCTGGACGTCATACCGGGTGCCGGCCACCTGCCCAACATCGACCAGCCCGCCGTCTTCAACGCGGCGCTGCTGCGCCACTTCAACCTGAACCGCTGAACGGATAACCGACCATGAGCGAACCCCTGCGCATCGAACAAGACGGCCGCCTGCTGCGCATCACGCTGCAGCGCGAAGGCAACGGCGTCAGCGACGGCATGGCCGCCGCGCTGTCCAAGGCGCTGCGCGCCGCCCACGAAACCTCGGACGCCGTGCTGCTGACCAGCGCCGGCCCCGACTACGTGACCGGCCGCGTGCGCGAACCCGGATCGCCGCCGCCCGAGGCCGAGGCCTACGCCCGCCGCGCCGAGTACGACGCCATCTTCGGCAGCTACCGCGCCATCCGCGACTGCCTGGTGCCGGTGGTCACGGCCATCGAAGGCCGCTGCATGGGTTTCGGCGCGGCCGTGGCGGCGCTGTGCGACGTGTCTTTCGCGGCCGACACGGCCACCTTCAACATCCCCGAGATCGAGCACAACGTGATGCCGACGATGGTGATGTCGGCGCTCTACGACCGCATCAACCGCAACGCGCTGCTGTGGCTGGCCTACAGCGCCGACTTCATCAGCGCCGACCGCGCCATGGCCTACGGCTTCGTCGGCAACGTGGTGCCGGCGGCCGACCTGCATGCCAGCGTGGACCGCTTCCTGTCACAGCTGCTGAGCCGCCCGCGCCCGGCCATCCTGGGCCTGAAGGAGTACCTGCACGTCGCGCCGCGCATGGACGAACTGGGCGCCATCGACTACGCGCGCAGCCTGCACAGCATCGTCAACACCTCGGCGGCCATGAAAAAGAAACCCGCGCATTGAGCCAATCCGGCGTTCGACCCGAGAACGCGAAACGTCGACAGCAAGTCCGCCAAGAGACCGTAAGGAGACCGCCATGACAACCATCACCCGCCGCAGCCTGATCGTCGCCAGCGCTGGCGCCGCATTCACCGGCGTCGCCGGCGCGCAAAGCAGCGGCACGCGGCCCAAGGGCAAGCCGGTGAAGATCATCGTCGGCTTCCCGCCCGGCCAGGCCACCGACAACGTGGCGCGCATGCTGGCCGAACGCCTGCAGCGCAATTCGGGCGACACCTTCATCGTCGAGAACCTGCCCGGCCAGGGCGGCAGCCTGGCCCTGGGCAACCTGGCCAAGGCGCCCAACGACGGCAGCGTGCTGATGCTGGCCCACATGTCGGCGCTGTGCACCAACCCCTACCTGTACAAGAGCGTACCGTCCGACACGCTGAAAGACTTCGAAGCCGTGGGGCTGATCGGCGACCTGCCTTTCGTGCTGGTCTGCAACCCCGCCCTGCCCTTCCAGAACGTGGTCGACCTGGTGGCCTACGCCCGCGCCAACCCCGACAAGCTGAACAACGCCTCGTCGGGCAACGGCACGGTGTCGCACCTGGCGATGGAAGAGCTCAAGCGCAAGACCGGCATCAAGATCACGCACATCCCCTACAAGGGCAGCGCGGCCGGCTTGACCGACGTGATGAGCGGCAATGTGTCGGTGGCGCTGGAAACCGCTGCCGCCGTGCGCCCGCTGGTGCAGGCCGGCAAGCTGCGCGCCCTGGCCGCCGGCAGCGCCACGCGCCTGCCCGGCACACTGGCCGGCGTGCCGACGCTGCAGGAGCAGGGCTTTGCCGGCTTCAATGCCGTGACCTGGCTGATGGTGCTTTACCCAGCCGGCGCGGCCAAGCAATTGGAGCAAAACACCCACACCGAATTCAACGCCGCCGCCCGCGACGCCGAGGTGGAACCCAAGCTGATCAGCGCCGGCCTGCAACCCCGTTTCAGCAGCAGCCCCGAAGAAGCCACCGCCTATTTGCGCAGTGAATTCAAGAGCTGGGGCGATGTCGTCAAACGCAGCGGCGTCACGCTCGAGTGACGCCCCATCACCCTGGCATCAGGCCCCTGTGCCGACCCGGCCCGAGACAGCACCCATGAGCAACACCGGCTACCCCGACTTCCACGCCCACCTGCAAACGCTGCGCGAACGCGGCCTGCTGCAAGAGATTTCGCGGCCCATCGACAAGGACAGCGAACTGCACCCGCTGGTGCGCTGGCAGTTCGTCGGCGGCATGGCAGAAGCCGACCGCAAGGCCTTCCTGTTCACCAACATCGTCAACGCGCAGGGCCGGCAATACAGCATCCCCGTCGTCGTCGG
>JANMZP010000260.1:0-3556 GCA_031383435.1 Betaproteobacteria bacterium
CGCTGCGCAACCGCACCACATCCGCAGCTGGGTGGGGCAGTTGCGGCTGCGCGGGCTGGCGCCGCGCAGCATCGCCATCGCGCTGGCGGCCTGGCGCGGGCTGTACCGCTGGTGGGGTCGGCAGGGGCTGGTGCAGGTCAACCCGGTGGAAGGCATACGCCCGCCGAAAGCCGCCATGCCGCTGCCCAAGGCGCTGTCGGTGGAGCAGGCCGTGGCGCTGGCCGAACACCGCACGCAGCACGGCAGCACCCTTGAGGCGCCGCAACTGGCGGCGCGCGACCACGCCATCACCGAACTGCTGTACGGCTGCGGTTTGCGGGTGGCCGAACTGGTCGGACTGGACCGCGTGGCCAGCAGCAGCGCGCGCGGCTGGGTGGATCCGGAAGACGCCACCGCCCACGTGCTGGGCAAGGGCGGCAAGCGGCGCAGCGTGCCCGTCGGCGGGGCGGCGCTGCTGGCGCTGCAGGCCTGGCTGGATGTGCGCGCCACACTGGCCGACGCCGACGAGCCGGCGCTGTTCGTCAGCCGCCGCGGCACGCGCCTGACGCCCAACCAGTTGCGGAATCGGCTTCAAGCCCAGGCGCAGCAGGCCGGTCTGCCCACACGCGTGCACCCGCACATGCTGCGTCACAGCTATGCCAGCCACCTGCTGCAGTCCAGCGGCGACTTGCGCGCGGTGCAGGAACTGCTGGGCCACGCCAGCATCAGCACCACCCAGGTCTACACCAAGCTCGACTTCCAGCACCTGGCCAAGGCCTACGACGCGGCGCACCCCAGAGCCAGGAAGCGCTGATCAGCGAGCGGCCCGCAGTGCCCCGTCGGCTTGCGCCCAGGCACGGTCCAGTTGCGGCTTCAAGGCGTCTGCATCGGCTGGTTTGCCTTGTGCCCGCAGCGCCTGCGCCAGGCCGTTCAGCGCCCAGCCGCTGGCCGGCATCAGGGCCAGGTCCTGGCGGAAGGTCTGCTCGGCCTGCGCCGGCTGCCCGGCCCGCAGTTGCAGATCACCCAGCGCCACGCGGGCACCGGCGGCCAGCATCGGCGGTTCGTCGTTGTCGGCCCGTTCTGACGCCGCCACGGCCTGCGCCTGCTGCGCCAGGGCGTCGGTGTGGCGGCCCTCGGCGGACGCGATCTCGGCGCGCAGCCGCGAAGTGGCCGCATCGGCCACTTCGCGCAGCGTGCGGTCGAAACCGCCCTTGCCTCGATGCGACTGGGCCACCGTTGCCGCGCCGGCTTCGGCCAGCGCCAGCGCGGCGCGGGCCTCGGGCAAGCGGGCGGTGCGCGCGTAGGCCACGCCGCGCGCCTGTTCGCCCAGCGCTTGCGCCAGGCCGAAGGTGGTGTCGGGCGCGGGCTCTTGCAGCACGGCGTTCCAGCGCTGCAGCCGCAACAGCGCCAGCAGCGGCAGGCTGCGCCGGTATTCGCCGTAGATGTGGCGGGACTTGGCGGCGCGCCCGGCGATCTGCCGCGCGGCCTGCACGGCCGCGTCGCCCCGGCCCTCCATCAGCGCGGCAAACCACAGGAAGTGCTGGTTGTGGTTGCGCCAGTCCTTGGTGTTGTCGAAGCCTTGCGCTTTCTGCCCGGCCGCCAGCGCCAGGTCGGCGGCGACGGCCTTTTCGTTGACCCGCGCCGCGTCGGCATAGCGCCCGATGCGGCCGTAGGTGTGCGAGGGCATGTGCACCAGGTGCGGCGACGCGGGTGCCAGCGTGCCCAGGCGGTCGGCAGCGGCCTCGGCGCGCTGCGCCACGCCGCGGGCGTCCACCGCGTGGATCAGGTAGTGGTTCAGGCCGATGTGCGCCGGCTGCAGCGCCAGGCCCCTTTCCAGCGCGCTGGCGACGTCGCCGATGCGGCCGGCGGCCTGGCCGGTCTTGGCGTCCCACCAGTCGGCGCGCGTGGCCACCATCTCGGCCTCGGCCCACAGCGCCAGCAGTTCGGGGTCGGCGGGCGCGGCCGCGACCAGGCTGCGCAGGCGTTCGGCATAGGCCAGGTCCAGCGGGTCGGCTTTCTCGCTGTCATTGCCTTTCGCGCCGCAACGGTCGGCCAGCAAGGGTGCCATCTCGCGCTCTTCGCGGGCCTGGCTGCCGTGGCCGTAGCGCAGGGCCAGCGCGGCCATCAAGTCGCGTTCACGCGGGGTGGCGTGGGCGGCGCGGGCCAGGGCGTGGTCCAGGTAGCGCAGGGCTTCGGGCACGCGGCCGCGTTTGGTGTCGTTGATGGTGGGCCCGAGCTGCCAGGCCACGCCCCAGGCGCACATCGCGCAGTCGGGGTCTTGCGCCAGCCCGGCCTTGAACATGCGAACAGCCTCGGTTTCATTGAAGGCATAGGCCTGCAGCACGCCCTGCGTGTACCAGCGCTGCGCAGCGGGCACGGCGGTGGTGATGGGCACCTGCACGTCGCCGAAGCCCTTCAGATCGGGCGCACGGGCCGCGCGGTCGGGCTGCAGCGGGCCCAGGGCGCAGGCCGTCAGCACCGCGAGCACGGCGCTGGCCAACAACGAACGGGAAACTGTTTTCATCGCGCACCTTCGCCAACAAGCACCGTCAGGTTCTACGGGCCGCGCGCCACGGCGTCAATCGGGGCCTGAAGCAGAGCGACAGCGAGAATGCGCGCATGAAATCCATCCGCCTGCGCGCCGGCCGCGAACGTTCCCTGCAACGCCGCCACCCCTGGGTCTTCGAAGGCGGCGTGGCCAGCGGCAAGGCCGACCCCGGCGAGACCGTTCGGGTGGAAGACGCCGACGGCCGCTTCCTGGCCTGGGGTGCCTACAGCGGCACTTCGATGATCCGCGTGCGTGCCTGGTCCTTCGACGAGGCCGAGCGCATCGCCCCGGCCTTCTTCGAACGCCGCGTGCAGGCCGCCGTGGCGCTGCGCGCGCGCCTGCCCATCCACAGCACCGGCCTGCGCCTGGTGCACGGCGAGGCCGACGGCCTGCCGGGTCTGATCGTCGACCGTTACGGCGACACGCTGTGCGCGCAGTTTGGCTCGGCCGGTGTCGAACGCTGGAAGCAGACCCTGGTGGATGCGCTGCTGCAGGCGACGGGCTTGATGCGTGTGTACGAACGCTCGGACGCCAGCGTGCGCGGCCTGGAAGGCCTGCCGGCGCAGACCGGCTGGCTGCGCCGACCTGACAACGACGAGGGGTCCACCGAGATCACCATCACCGAACACGACTGGCGTTTGACGCTGGACGTGGCCGAGGGCCACAAGACCGGCTTCTACCTGGACCAGCGCGACAACCGCGCGCATTTCGCGCGCTGGGTGCGGCAGCTGAAGCTGCAGCGCGTGCTGAACTGCTACTGCTACACCGGCGGCTTCACGGTGGCCGCGCTGGCCGGCGGCGCGGCCCAGGTCACCAGCGTCGATTCATCTGGCCCGGCCATCGCACGCGTGCAGGCCCACGTGGCGCTGAACGGCTTCGATGCCGCGTGCAGCGTGGGCCTGGACGCCGACGTCAACCAGTTCCTGCGCGACAGCCTGAAAGCCGGCCGGCGTTTCGACGCCATCGTGCTCGACCCGCCCAAGTTCGCGCCCACCGCCGCCCACGCCGAACGCGCCGCGCGGGCCTACA
>JANMZP010000287.1:0-4874 GCA_031383435.1 Betaproteobacteria bacterium
GCGCGCGCTCGGCTTCACGCTTGATGATTTGCGGGCATGGAAGCCAGTGGTGACGGTGGCCAAGAGGGGAAGGAAAACAAAATCATGAGCACAGTACCCGCCACACCCACGCCCGTCGCCTACGACCATGCAGCCCGTCGCCACCTGGCGGACGCTGAAACCTTATTCAACCAAGGACGTTTGGCCAACGCAGGCCAGCTTTACGGCTTTGTCGCTGAATGCGGCTTGAAGGCGATGCTGCTTGCGTGCGGAGTCACCCCCAGTGCAGATGGAGGAATTCCTGAAAAGCATCCGGCGAACCCCAGCAAACGGCATCCGTTGCGTCAGCACATGCCCGAGCTGACTGGCCGCATTGCTGCTCATGGGCAACTGATTCCCGATGGTCCACAGGCAACTAAATACCTGGCCGCCATGCGCAGCCTGGGACATTACAACGACTGGTCCGTTGATCATCGGTACTGGCGTGACGCTGCATTGCCGCTGGCCTCCGTGGCCAAATGGCGCAGTGCGGCACAAGAGGTCTCCACCATGCTCGACCAAGCCAAACAAGACGGAGTTCTGTGATGGCAAGTATTCATTTCAATGACGCGCTGCGGCTGGCGGCCCTATCCCTGGGTGACCCCGAATTGCAGGCGGCCCCTCTGCCGCGCTTGATCCGCGATGTGTACGGTCGCCTGCGATTCGCGCTTGACTGCCCTCTGGCCGACTATCCCGCGACGGCACTGGCCAAGCTTCAGCAGGCTCAGGCGGCGCTTGGCCCGTATGCCACGAACGCGGAAGTGCTGTCCCACGAGAGTTTCTTTGATCCAAAGCTTGTGTTCGGCAGCACCGACTGGCACCGCACCTTGGTCGAGCTGGGGTTTGACGAAGAGGGTGTTTCTCTCGGAACGGCTGAGGTCCAACTGCTGGATCGCCAGATCACGGGGCAAGACTGGCTGCGAACTAATCGCTTCGATGAGCAGGGCCACCCGCCGCGTGTGGTTTTCTATGGGCTGAAGGGCGGGGTCGGACGCTCTACCGGGCTGGCGATGCTCGCCTATCGCTTGGCACGCGATGGCAAGCGCGTCTTGCTGATCGACTTCGACCTTGAGTCGCCCGGTTTGTCCGGCCTGCTGCTGCCGCCAGAGCGAGTTGCCACTTATGGTCTCGTAGATTGGTTCGTCGAAGATGCTGTCGGACAAGGCGATGAGGCCCTGCGGGACATGGTGTCGGTCAGCCCGCTGGCCGACAACACACAAGGCTCGATCCGAGTAGCTGCCGCAATGGGCCAGGGCGAAAGTGCCTATTTGAGCAAGCTCGCCAGGGTGTATGCGGACACGCCTTCGCAGGCAGGACCGCAAACCTTCGCGGACCGGATGCTGCGGATCACCAAGCTGCTGGAGGAGCAAGAGCGGCCCGACATCGTGCTTATCGACAGCCGAGCTGGTTTGCATGACGTCGCTGCCATTGCCATCAGCAGCCTCGCCTCGGTGGCTCTGCTCTTCGCCACCGATGCTCAACAAAATTGGCAAGGCTATCGGCAGTTGTTCAAGCACTGGCAGCAGCGACCAGCGGTCCTGCGTCAGGTGCGCAACCGGATCGTGATGGTGCAGGCGCTCTTCCCAGAGAGCGATCAGGTCGAACGGGCAAGCCGGTTCGTCCAGAACTCCTGGGACTTGTTCCGGGAAATGGTCTATGACCAGTTGGAGCCAGGCGCCGATGCGCCTGAGGATGCGTTCACGTTCGACCTGCACAACGAGGATGGGCCGCATTTCCCAATGCGCGTGCGCTGGAATGCCCGCTTTCAAGAGTTCGATCCGCTCCTGGGCCGCAACGCAGGCGGCGTAGACGACACGGACATCGACCTGGCCTTTGGACCGTTCGTTCAGGAAGTCATAGCCGCGCTACCGGAGTTGGCCAATGTCTGAAGCCGCTCAACTGCGCGCGGCGCTGATCGACTCACTGCCGGCAGTGGACCAAGCTGGGGCCGCAGATACGCGTCATCCGGCTTTCACGTTTGTGCCGCCGAGCCATGCGAAGGCTCTTGACATCGACAGCAGTGTTGTCGAAGGCATCCGGGGCTCGGGCAAGAGCTTCTGGTGGGCACATCTGGCCTCAGACGCCCACAGGCGCTATATCGAGACTGCCTTCCCTGACATTCGTTTAGGAGGCACTTTCGATGCCGTGCAGGCGTTCGGCGCCCAAAGTGTTTCGACGCAGGCTCCCAGTCAAGACGTGCTGACTGCCCTTCTCAAGGCATACCCTGCACGCGCAATATGGCGCGCGGTGCTGGCCCACAGCACTGGCTTCGGCGCCCCATTTCCTGCATCAGCCAAGTGGTCGGAGCGCGTGAAGTGGGTCTCCGAGCAGCCCGAAGAATTCGACGAACTGCTGCGAACCAAGGACTTGGATCTGGAGGCGAAAGGGCGAACGCTCGTCGTGCTCTTCGACGCACTGGACCGACTGGCAGACGACTGGACCACGATTCGCCCCCTGGCTCGTGCGTTGTTGCAGTTGGCTCTGGATGTACGTTCGACACGACGTATTCGCTTCAAGGTCTTCCTGCGCCCGGACATGCTTCAGGACAGGGAAATCATCGGGTTTCCCGACGCTTCGAAGCTCCTCGCCCGCAAGGCGGAATTGCGCTGGCAGCGCGCGGACCTTTATGCCTTGATGTATCAGTGCGCCGGCAATGCGGCACAGGGCGGTGATTCGTTTCGCCAAGCTGTCGCCGACGTGACTGGCCAGGCCTTCACGTCGTCAGTAGAGGGCTGGTTCCTGCCACGTGCGCTTCGCACCGACGAGAAGTTGCAGGAACGAATCTTCGAGCGTCTTGCCAGCAACGCCATGGCTTCCGGGCCGAGTGGCTACAAGCGCGGCAAGCCGTATACATGGCTGGTCAATCACCTTGTGGATGGGCTGGGGCAGGTCAGCCCGCGAAGCTATTGCGAAGCCGTTCGTCACGCGGCGCGAATCACGCCTGCGGAAACACAGACAGCCCTCCACTTTCGTGCCATACAGGCCGGCGTCCAGGCGGCATCGAAGATTCGCGTGACTGAGGTGACGACAGAGGACTACCCCTGGATCGAGTTCGTCATGCAACCGCTGCGCGGCAAGCTGACTGTGCCGTGTGCGGCAGATGAATTCAAGCGCCTGTGGGAGAAGGACAAGACGATCGAGCAGTTGAGGGATCAGTTGGGCCAGTTAAGCCTGGGAGTCAAGCTGCCGCCACAGAGTTTGAGCCTGGGCACCGCTGGCTTGTTGGAGGACCTTCAGGCGCTCGGGCTAATCGAACGTCTGCGTGATCTGCGCATTCAGATGCCAGACGTGTATCGCATCGGCTTCGGGTTTGGTCGCAGAGGCGGCGTGAAACCACTTCAATGAGGATGTTCGACCGCAACGCCCCTTTCAACGATCTGCCGGCCCTCCCGCCCGCGGCTGAGGTGGAGACCGCCGCAATCCTGAAGAAGGCAATCGCAGCCAGCCGCGCGCTGGCCGAGTTGAAGGGCATGGCCGAGCGCATGCCCAACCAGGCCATGCTGATCGACAGCTTGGTGCTTCAGGAAGCGCGGGCATCGTCAGAGATAGATAACATCCTGACGACGAACGATGAGCTGTTCAAGGCGGCGTCGGATGAGGCGTTGCCGGCCAGTGCGGAAGCCAAGGAGGTGTTGCGCTACCGCCAGGCCTTGAACCATGGCTTTAGGCAGATCAAGGAACGGCCACTGGCCACAGGCCTGTTTATCGAAATCGTGCAGCTCATCAAACAGACCGACTTCGGCGTGCGTCGTACGCCCGGCACACGCATCGCCAATAGCCGTGGCGAGACGATCTACACGCCGCCCGAAGGCGAAGCCGTCATCCGCGACAAGCTGCGTGACCTTGAAAACTTCATGCACGCCGACGATGGCCTGGACGTGCTGGTGAAGATGGCGCTGGTGCACTACCAGTTCGAGGCCATCCACCCGTTCCCCGATGGCAACGGGCGTACGGGGCGCATCCTGAACATCCTGTACCTGGTGGACCAGGGGCTGTTGAACCTGCCGGTGCTCTACCTGTCGCGCTACATCATCGACCACAAGCCGGCCTACTACGATGGCCTGCGGCGAGTGACGGAAGAAGGCGCCTGGGGCGACTGGGTGCTGTACATGCTGGACGCGGTGGAGCAGACATCGCTGCGCACGCGGCAGCAGATCACCGACATCCTGGCACTGATGGAAGCCGTGCGCGAGCGCGTGCAGCGCGAGGCGCCAAGCGTCTACAGCAAAGACCTGATCGAGCAAATCTTCCGGCAGCCCTACTGCAAGATCCAGTTCCTTGAACGTGCCGGCATGGGCACGCGGCAAACCTGCGCCAAGTACCTGCGCGAACTGGAGCGCCTGGGTGTGCTGCACGGCCAGAAGATCGGCCGCGAACTGTACTTCATCAACCGGGCGCTGTTTGCGCTGTTGACGCGATGAACGCGTCACTCGATCACCATATGTTAAAAATGAATGTTATTTATTAACACGTTCTAGCCACATGTTCGTTTGGACAACATGTCAGCCGCGTGTAAACGTGGCCAGCCTTCCGAGGTGGATCGGGTCCCACCAAAGCCTGACATTCATCATGATGATGAATTCCGGCAACCTCCACCAAGTCGTCAATCCCGGCGTTCGGCCAGCCTTTGACGCTGCCGTCGGGCCTCGTGCACCGGCGCCGCGCGATCAACCCGCGGCCAGCCGGCGCCGCCGCGCCACGAAGCCCATGCCGACCAGGCCGGCCAGCCACAGCGCGTAGGTCGCCGGTTCGGGCACGGCCGTGACGCCGGCCTGGACGCTGATCTCACCCGTGGTGTAGAGCTGGCTGAAATCCAGCCTCGTGCCGACGGCCAGCTTGAAGCCGCTGGCGTCGAT
>JANMZP010000004.1:0-57078 GCA_031383435.1 Betaproteobacteria bacterium
TCATTCCCACTCGATGGTCGCTGGCGGCTTGCTGCTCACGTCGTAGGCCACGCGGTTGATGCCGCGCACCTCGTTGATGATGCGGCCGCTGACCTTCTTCAGCAGCGCATACGGCAGTTCAGCCCAGTCGGCAGTCATGAAGTCGCTGGTGACCACAGCGCGCAGCGCCACCACGTAGTCGTACGTGCGGCCGTCGCCCATCACGCCCACGCTCTTCACGGGCAGGAAAACGGCAAAGGCCTGGCTGGTCAGCTCGTACCAACTCTTGCCGAAACTGGGACCGGGCCTCTCGTCCTTGAAGGCGCGCAGTTCTTCGATGAAGATGGCGTCGGCACGGCGCAGCAGGTCGGCAAATTCGGGCTTCACCTCACCCAGAATGCGCACGCCCAGGCCGGGGCCCGGGAAGGGGTGGCGGTAGACCATCTCGGGTGGCAGACCCAGGGCGACGCCCAGTTCGCGCACCTCGTCCTTGAACAGGTCGCGCAGCGGCTCCAGCAGCTTCAAACCCAGCGTGGCCGGCAGGCCGCCCACGTTGTGGTGGCTCTTGATGGTGGTGGCCTTTTTCGTCTTGGCACCACCGCTTTCGATAACGTCCGGGTAGATCGTGCCCTGGGCCAACCACTTGGCGTTCTTCAGTTTCTTCGCTTCGACCTGGAAGACTTCAACGAACTCGCGCCCGATGATCTTGCGCTTGGCTTCGGGGTCGGTCACGCCCTTCAGATGGCCAAGGAATTGCTCGCTGGCGTCGACATGGATGACCTTGGCGTGCAGCCGGCCGACGAACATGTCCATCACCATCTGGCCTTCGTTCAGGCGCAGCAGGCCGTGGTCGACGAAAACGCAGGTCAGCTGGTCGCCGATGGCGCGGTGGATCAGCGCCGCGGCCACGCTGGAATCGACGCCGCCGCTGAGACCCAGGATGACTTCCTCGTCGCCCACCTGCTGGCGGATGAGGGCCACCGCTTCGGCGATGTGGTCGCGCATCACCCAGTCGGGCTGCGCCTGCGCGATGTCCAGTACGAAGCGTTCTAGCAGCGCCTTGCCCTGCACGGTGTGCGTGACTTCGGGGTGGAACTGCACGCCGTAGTAGCCACGCGCCTCGTCGGCGATGCCGGCGATGGGGCAACTCGGCGTGCTGGCCATCAGCTTGAAGCCGGGCGGCAGCGCGGTGACCTTGTCGCCGTGGCTCATCCAGACCTTCAGCATGCCGTGGCCTTCGGCCGTCGCGAAGTCTGAGAGGCCCTCCAGCAACTTCGTGTGGCCGTGCGCGCGCACCTCGGCGTAGCCGAATTCGCGGTGGCTGCTGGCCTCGACCTGGCCACCCTGCTGCACCGTCATCGTGAACATGCCGTAGCAGATGCCCAGCACCGGCACGCCGAGTTCCCACACCGCCTGCGGCGCGCGCAGGTCTTGCTCTTCGTAGGTGCTGGCGTGGCTGCCCGACAGGATGATGCCCTTGGGGGCGTACTCGCGAATGAACGCGTCCGTGACGTCGTTCGGGTGGATCTCGCAGTAGACATGCACTTCGCGCACGCGGCGGGCGATGAGCTGGGTGACCTGAGAACCGAAGTCGAGGATGAGGATCTTGTCGTGCGTCATGGGCGGATCGGTCTGCGGTTCAGCTTGCGCTTCAGGTGCTGGGGGTGGGGGTGGCCAGCGACACGCGCCGCGCACTGCGGAAATGGGCAACGGCCAGGACCAGCGCCAACGCCTGCAGCGCGGCGCAGAAGTACATCGGCGCACCGATGCGCCAGTCGCCGGCGGGCAGGTGGGAAACGGCGGCCAACAGGGGTGCCGCCATCAGCGGTGCCACCACGGCCATCAGGCTGTTCAGGCCGCTGATCGAGCCCATGGTCTGGCCTTGCTCGTTGCCGCTGGCGGCGCCGGAAACCAGGCTCTGCATGGCCGCGCCGACGGTGCTGCCCAGCAGGTTGGCAACGATCACGACGTACATCATCCAGCCCTCGGTGACCAGGCCGAAACCGATGAAGGCGGCAGTCGACGAAACCAGCCCCAGAACGGCCAGTTTCTGAGGCGTGAAGACCTTCAGCAGGCGCCCGAGCAAACCGCCCTGCACCACCGCCGAGACCATGCCCACGGCGAACAGCGACCAGCCGTTCTCGGTCGGGCCCCAGCCGAACTTGAAGGTGGCGTAGAGCACCCAGGTGGTGTACAGCGTGAACTGGGCCAGTGCCGCACAGGCCAGCACACCCACCAGCAGGCCGACGCCTTTCAATTCAGCCAGTTGCTTCAGCGACGACAGCGGATTGGCGCGCCGCCAGTCCACCACGCGGCGGCGGTCGGCCGGCAGCGATTCGGGCAGCACGAAATAGCCGTAGGCCAGGTTGGTCAGCGCCAGGCCACCCGCGACAAAGAACGGCAGTTGCAGGTTGATGCCGCCGAGGATGCCGCCCACCACCGGCCCCAGGATGAAGCCGATGCCGAACATCGCACCCAGCATGCCGAAGCGCTTGGCGCGCTGCTCCGGCGGGGTGATGTCGGCCACGTAGGCATTGGCCACCGCCGCGTTGGCCTGCATGGCACCGGCGATCAGCCGCGACAGCACCAGTGTGTAGGCCGTGGTGGCCAGCGCGGTGGTGAAGAAGTTGATCGCCAGACCGCAAAAGCCCAGCAGCAGGATGGGCCGCCGGCCGTAGCGGTCGGACAGCGCGCCGAGCAAGGGCGCACCGACGAAGCTGGCAATGGCATAGGCCCCGGCCACGATGCCGTACCAGTAGGTCTGCTCGGCCGGGCTGCTGGTGAATTGGCCCACCAGGGCCGGCAGCACCGGCACGATCAGGCCCACCGACAGCATGTCGATCAGCACCGTGATCATGATGAAGCCCATGGCGGCCTGGCGGCCACCCGTCGGCGGGACGGGAGCGACAGGCGTAACGGGCATGGCGGGCGTGACGGGCGTGACGGGCGTTAGGGGCGTGACGGCCGAGGACTTGGGCGCTGTCATTCCATGCGGTAGTTCGGTGCTTCCTTCGTGATCTGCACGTCGTGGACGTGGCTCTCGCGGATGCCGGCGGTGGTGATCTCGACGAACTCGGCGCGCTCCTGCATTTCTTCAATGCTGGCGCAACCGCAGTAGTGCATGGAAGCGCGCAGACCGCCAGCCATCTGGAACACGATGGACACCACCGAGCCCTTGTAGGGCACCTGCCCTTCAATGCCTTCGGGAACCAGTTTGGCCGTGCTCGGGTTGTTGGTGCCTTCGAGACTCTTGTCGACATCCTGGAAATAGCGGTCGGCCGAGCCCTGCTGCATGGCACCCATGCTGCCCATGCCACGGTAGCTCTTGTAGGTACGGCCCTGGTACAGGATCGTCTCGCCGGGCGCTTCTTCGGTGCCGGCGAACAGGCTGCCCATCATCACCGTGCTCGCACCGGCGGCCAGCGCCTTGGCGATGTCGCCCGAGTAGCGGATGCCGCCGTCGGCGATCAGCGGCACGCCGCTGCCCTTCAGCGCCTGGGCCACGCTGTCGATGGCCCGGATCTGCGGCACACCCACGCCGGCCACGATGCGCGTGGTGCAGATGCTGCCGGGGCCGATGCCGACCTTCACCGCATCGGCCCCGGCTTCGGCCAGGGCCAGCGCAGCTGCGCCGGTGGCGATGTTGCCGCCGATGACGTCAATGTGCGGGAAGTTGCGTTTGACCCAGCGCACGCGCTCGATGACCCCTGCGCTGTGGCCGTGGGCGGTGTCGACCACCAGCACGTCGGCACCGGCACGCACCAGCAGTTCAACGCGCTCTTCGGTGCCCTCACCCACGCTGACTGCCGCACCCACGCGCAGCTTGCCGTGGGCGTCGCGCGCGGCGTTCGGGAAGTCGGTCTGCTTGGTGATGTCTTTCACCGTCATCAGCCCGCGCAGCTCAAAACTGTCGCTGACCACCAGCACGCGCTCCAGGCGGTGCTTGTGCATCAGCGCCTTGCCTTCTTCCAGCGACGCGCCTTCCTTGACGTAGACCAGCCGTTCACGCGGCGTCATGATCTCGCGCACCGGGGCGTCGAGCCGGGTCTCGAAACGCAGGTCGCGGTTGGTCACGATGCCCACGACGGTCTTGCCTTCCACCACCGGGAAGCCCGACACGCCGTGCTGCCGCGACAGGGCCATCACCTGGCGCACCGTGGCATCGGGTGCCACCGTGATGGGGTCGCGCAGCAAGCCCGACTCGTAGCGCTTCACGCGCGCCACTTCGGCCGCCTGCTGCTTGGGCGTGAGGTTCTTGTGGACGATGCCGATGCCGCCCTCTTGCGCGATGGCGATCGCCAGGCGCGCTTCCGTCACCGTGTCCATGGCCGCTGAAACCAAGGGCAGGTTCAGCTGGATGTTGCGGGACAGCCGGGTGGCCAGACTGGTGTCGCGCGGCAACACCTGGGAATACGCGGGAACCAACAACACGTCGTCGAAGGTGAGCGCTTTGCCGAGTAGGCGCATGCTGAAAAGCTCCAGACCCAAAACCAGATTATAGGTAGGCCCCGTCGCGGGCTCCGTTGTGTGCCCTGTCACGTGCCCTTGCCCGGCCCGCTCAGCGTGCATTTCCAGTCATGAACGGGTGCGTGCTGTCTGTCTGGCGTCCTACACTCCCGGCATGCACCTTGCCACTGCCTTTTCTGCCCGACGGACAGCGACCTGTCTGGCGGCCCTGTCGATGCTGCTGCTGAGCCTGCCCGGCCACGCGCAATGGAAGTGGCGCGACAAGGACGGTGGCGTCACGGTCAGCGACCGGCCGCCGCCGCGCGATGTGGCCGACAAGGACATCCTCAGCCGCCCGGCCTCGGCCAGGCGCGCCAGCTTGTCAGCGGCCCCTTCGGCCGCCTCGGCCGCATCGGCCACATCACCAGCCGGCGACGGCAAGGGCCCGCTGGACCGCGAGGTCGAGGCCCGCCGGCGGGCGGCTGAACAAGAGCAGACCGCCAAAGCCAAGGCCGACGAAACGCGGGTGGCGGCGCAGCGCACCGAGAACTGCCAGCGCGCCCGCAGCCAGATCAGCACCCTGGAAAGCGGCCAGCGCCTGGCCCGCGTCAACAGCAAGGGCGAGCGCGAGATGCTCGACGACAAGGCCCGCGCCGACGAACTGGCGCAAGCGCGCGACGCCGCCAGCGCCAACTGCCGCTGATCGAGGCCGGTTTTCGGATCCGGGCCTCAGGCCGGCCCGGGCCGTTTCGGCCGCGCAGCCAGGCTCGCCTTGTGCTGCTGGTAACGCTGCCGGCGCGCCTCTTTCGGGTCGACGGTGAGTGGCCGGTAGACCTCGACCCGGTCGCGTTCGCGCAGCACCGCGTCGGCCTCGCGCGGCTTGCACCACACGCCCAGGCGCAAGCCTTGCGCCGGCAGGCCGTGGCGCTCGATCAGGCCACTGGCGGCCAGGGCCTCGGCCACCGTCGCGCCCGCCGGCAGGCTGAGCTGAACGCGGTCGCAGGTGTCGGGCCCGGGGCAATACACGACCTCGATGTGCAGCGTGGTGACAGCGTGTTCAGCGAGCGCCATAGACCACCTCGGCTCGGCGCACGAAACTGTCGACGAAGGTGTTCGCCACCTTGTCGAAGACCGGGCTGACGACGGCCTCCAGCGCCTTGCTGGAAAAGTCGTAGCGCATGTCGAATTCGATCTTGCAGGCCGTCTGGCCCTGGCCCGGTGAACCGGGCGCACCCAGCGGCTTGAACTGCCAGTGGCCTTCCAGCAGCGAGAACGGCCCGTCAACCAGCTGCAAATGCACCGACACGCCGTCGACATTGCGGTTGCGTGTGGTGAAGGACTGCCGCACGCCCATGTAGGACAAACCCAGGCGGGCAATGACACCGTCGGCGTGCTGCTCCAGCACCTCGGCACTCTGGCACCAGGGCAGGAAGGACGGATAGGCTTCGACACCGACCACCAGGTCGAACATCTCGCGGGGCGAGTACCAGAGCAGGACCGACTTGCGCACGTGCTTCATACAATGCCGTGATTGTAGAAGTGCAGTTCAGCCCCATTTGCCTGCCCGACCCTGTTCTTTCCCGTCCCCATGTCCAAGACCGCCAGTCCCGCACAGATTCCCAACATCGCTGAAAACCGCCGTGCCCGGTACGAGTACCACATCGACGAGCAGTATGAGGCGGGCATGGTGCTGGAGGGCTGGGAGGTCAAGGCCGTGCGGGCCGGCCAGGTGCAGCTGACCGACGGCTACGTGACCATCCGCGACGGGCAGCTCTTCCTGATCGGTTGCCGCATCAATGCGCTGCGCACGGCGTCGACCCACATCCACCCCGAGGCCGACCGCACCAAGAAGCTCTTGATGCACAAGGAAGAGATCCGCCGGCTGATCGGCAAGGTCGAGCAGAAGGGGTTCACGCTGGTGCCGCTGAACCTGCACTACAAGGGCGGCCGCGTGAAGGCCGAGATTGCACTGGCCAAGGGCAAGGCCGAACACGACAAGCGCAACACCGAGAAAGAACGCGACTGGAACCGCGAACACGGGCGATTGATGCGGCACAAGGTGTCGTCCAAGTCCTGACCGGGAACGGTCGGCAAGAAACGGTCAGCCGAAAGCGACGGCCAGCGCCTGCGCCAGATCCGCTTTAAGGTCTTCGACGCCTTCCAGGCCCAGCGAGAAGCGCACCAGATGCCCTTGCAGATGCGCTGACGTTGCCAACGCCGCAGCGTCGCGCAGCAAAGCGATGTCGTAGGGCACGACCAGGCTTTGCGGGCCGGCCCAGGAATAGCCGATGCGGAAGAGCTTCAGCGCATCGACGAAAGCATCCACCTGGGCTGGCGTGTAGCGCGCGTCCAGCATGACCGAGAACAGGCCGGCCGCCGCCGAGCAATGGCGCTGCCAGTTCGCGTGGCCGGGTGCGCCATGCAGCGCCGGGTGCAGCACGGCCGCCACTTCGCTGCGGCCGGCCAACCACTGCGCCAGTTCGCGGCCGGCATGGTCTTGCGCGGCATAGCGCAGGGGCAGCGTGGCCAGCGAGCGCAGCACCAGTTCGGCGTCGTTGCCGGCCACGCCGAAGCCGCTGTGCATGTGGCTGAACTTCAGGCGTTCGTGCAGCGCGGCGTCGCGGGTGACGACCGAACCCATCAGCACATCACCGCCACCGCTGGGGTATTTGGTCAGCGCCTGCATCACGATGTCGATGCCGTGCTCGAAGCCGCGCAGCGCGATGCCGGCACCCCAGGTGTTGTCCAGCGCCGTGGTCACGCCACGCGCCCGCGCCACCGCCGCCAGGCCCGCCAGATCGGGGAATTCCATCGTCACCGAGCCTGGGGCTTCCAGCCAGATCAGCTGGGTCTGCGGGCTGATCAGCGCGGCCAGCGCGGCCGTGTCCATCGGGTCGTAGAGGCGGTGTGTGATGCCCCAGCGCGCCAGTTCATGGCGCGCGAATTCGCGGCTCGGGCCATACACGTTGGCCGGCAGCAGCACCTCGTCACCGGCCGACAGCAGCGCCATGTCGACCAGCGTGACAGCCGCCAGCCCGCTGGGCAGCAGCAGGCATTGCGCGCCGCCTTCCAGCGTGGCGATGCGTGCTTCCAACGCGAAGGTGGTGGGCGTGCCGTGCAGGCCGTAGGTGTAGCCATCGCGGCGCTTCCAGTCGCGGCTGCGCAGCGCGGCGGTGTCCTTGAACACGACCGTGCTGGCCTTGTGCACGGGGCCTTGCGGGGCCTCGAAACCGGCCGGCGGCTGGTAGGGGTGGTGCAGCAGTTCGGTGACGAGTTCGCGGGTCATGGGTGGCCGTGTCAGATCGGTTGCGCGATGAGGTCGTGGCCTTCTGCGGCCACGATGCGGGCGCGCGTGAATTCGCCCACCTTCAGCGTCTTGCTGGCTTTCTCGGGCGGCAGCAGGCGTACCGTGCCGTCGATCTCCGCCGCGTCGGCGTAGCTGCGCGCGATGCCGCCCTTGCGGCCCAGCGCCGGTGCGTGGTCGACCAGCACCTGCATGGTCGCGCCGATGCGCCGACGCAGCTTGGCGATGGACACGTCCTCGGCCACGGCCATGAAGCGGGCCCGGCGTTCTTCGCGCACGGCCTGCGGCAGTTGGCCCGCCAGCTCATTCGCGGTGGCACCCGTCACAGGCGAATAGGCAAAGCAGCCGGCGCGGTCGATCTGCGCCACCCGCACGAAGTCGAGCAGGGTTTCGAATTCGGCTTCAGTCTCGCCCGGGAAGCCGGCGATGAAGGTGCTGCGCACCACGATCTTGGGGCACAGCTCGCGCCAGCGGGCCAGGCGTTCCAGGTTGCGTTCGCCGCTGGCCGGGCGCTTCATGCGCTTCAGCACATCGGGGTGCGCGTGTTGAAAAGGAACATCCAGATACGGCAGGATGCGGCCCTGGGCCATCAGCGGCAGCACCACGTCCACGCTGGGGTAGGGGTAGACATAGTGCAGGCGCACCCAGGCACCATGCGCTTCGGCCAGCGTGGCCAGGCGCTCGCACAGTTCGAACAGCCGCGTCTTCACCGGCTGGCCGTCGAAAAAGCCGGTGCGGTACTTCACGTCGACGCCGTAGGCACTGGTGTCCTGGCTGACCACCAGCAATTCCTTGACGCCTGACTCGAACAACGCGCGGGCCTCGTTCAACACGTCGCCAATGGGCCGCGAGACCAGGTCGCCGCGCATGCTGGGGATGATGCAGAAGGTGCAGCGGTGGTTGCAGCCCTCGCTGATTTTCAGGTAGGCGTAATGGCGTGGGGTGAGCTTGATGCCGGCAATGCCGCGCGACTCGGGCACCAGGTCGAGGAAAGGGTCGTGCGGCTTGGGCACGTGGGTGTGCACGGCGTCCATCACCTCTTGCGTGGCGTGCGGGCCGGTGACGGCCAGCACGCTGGGGTGCATCTGGCGCACGAAGTTGCCGCTGTCGCCGCCGGTGTCCTTGCCGCCTTTGGCACCCAGACAGCCGGTCACGATGACCTTGCCGTTGGCGGCCAGTGCCTCGCCGATGGTGTCCAGGCTCTCCTTCACCGCGTCGTCGATGAAGCCGCAGGTGTTGACGATGACGAGGTCGGCGCCCTCGTAGCTTTTGCTGGTTTCGTAGCCCTCGGCGCGCAACTGGGTCAGGATCAATTCGGAGTCGGTCAGCGCCTTGGGGCAGCCGAGCGAGACGAAGCCGACGGTGGGTGCGCGCCCGGCGGGGTGGGCCGCGATGGCGCTGGTGGATTTTTCATTCATGGCCTGATTTTGGCCGATGGGACGGCGGCACCGCACAGAACCTGGGCAGAACAAAAAAAGGCCGCCCCAAGGCGGCCTTCGTGTTGCGCGCGAACGCGCTGCCTGCACACCCGTTCAAGCCGCGCGGCGGCCCTTCAGGCTGCGCCAGCCGGCAGCTGCGGCGAAGGCCAGACCGAACATGGCGTAGGTCGAAGGCTCGGGAATGGCAGCAACAGCGCCAGCGTTGATGCTGGCACCCGCGTTCTCGTAGCCATAAGAAACGATGCCAGCCGGGAAACCAGCCGTAGCACCACTGCGGATGAGCAGCCAACCGTAGTTCTGGGCGTTGCCAGCAGCTTCGTTGATGAAGCGAAAACCGACATAACGGTCACCGGCGGTCTGGAAGGCCGTGCCGACGGTCTGGAACTGGTTGTACTGACCGCCGGAACCGATCAAGAAGCCGAAAGGCAAGGCCAGTGCTTGGGCCGTCGTGCCGGGTGTGCCTGTGGCCAGCACGCCTGCAGGTGACGCCGCCCCGTAAAAGGTGAGGCCGGCATTGTTGTTGTACGGGTTGATGTCCCAGCCGGGCACCGAAGCGCCCGTGGCACCGGTGACACCGGTGACGACGTTGAAGTAGATGCCGTCGATGCTGTTGGTGATCAAGATCGGCGCGGCAGGGGTGACGGAGATGATCGCGGCCTGCGCGGGAAGTGCGGCGGCGAACAACGCCGCAGCGCCAGAGAAAAGGGCCAGATGCAACTTCTTCGGTACGAATGAGTGGGTGTTCATGCGTGGTGCTTCGATGGGGTTGAAGGGCAAGTGCAGACCAGCCGGATCAGGCCGCTCTGCCGCAACGTTCAGCACACAGCCGCTTGCACTGTTTGGCAAAGTTGTAACTCCATTCTTTGGGATTGACACCCGGCGTCAACCCCCCCAGCTCAGGGGTTGGCCAACATCCCGCGCAGCGGGTCCAGCAGGGTGCCGTAGCCAGCGGCCGGCGTGGACGCCTGGCGCAAGGGCTGGCGCACCTGCAGCGCACTGGGGGTGCGTATGGCGCGCTGTGAGGCATGGAAGGACAGGCAACCCGCCTCGAAGGGCAGGCCGCAGAACGCCAGCAGTTCGCGGATCTGCCCTTGCGGGTCGGCGACCAGGGCTTCGTAGTGCTGGATGCGGAAACGCGCTGGAAAGCGGTCGGCCCAGAAGGCCCCGGCGCGCGTGCAATCGGCCGAATAGGCCGCCAGCGCATCGAAGCGGTAGGTGAAGGCAACCCGCTGCGGCGCGAACAGTTGCTTGTAGCAGGACCAGCAGGTTTCCAGCGGATCGCGCCGGCAGTCGATGACCCGGGCCTGCGGCAGCATGCGCAGGGCCGCGCCGGCCAGCAGCCAGTTTTCCGGCAGTTTGTCGGTAGCAATGGGGCGCCGGGCGCGCCAGCGGGCGCTCAGGCGCAGGTAGTGCTGACCCAGGCGGGCCCAGTCATCTTCGCTGGCCGCCGCCACCCAGTGCGGAAATGGACGCGCCAAGCGGCGCGATTCGGCTTCGATGACGGCATTCAGGTAGGGCAGTTCGCTGGCCCCTTCCACCGCCGAATGGCTGGCCAGCACCTGCTCGACCAGCGTGCTGCCGGAACGCGGCAAGCCGACCAGGAACAGCACCTCGCGGCCGAGGTCGCCAGCCGACTCAGCCGGCGATGGCGGTGCCGCCGCAAAGGCGTTCAGCACGCCCTCAACACGCTGCGTAAAAGCGGCTGCGTCCCACGGGTACAGCGCCTGGGCCGCCCGGTTCGCGCGTTCCAGCGCGGTGTAGGCGGCCCCGTATTCGCCAGCGTCTTCCAGCGCCTTGCCCCAGGCGAAGTCGAGCATCAGCTGGTCGCTGACGGCGTTGCCCGGTGCCACGGCCTGGCGGCCCAACTGCGCGCGCTCGTCAGCCGTCAGGCGGACGGTCTTCAGATCGACCAGGCTGAACCAGGCCCGTGCCGTCACCTGCCGGGCGGCGATCAGCTGGCGGCAATCAGCGGCCGCCTGCTCGGCCTGGCCCAATGCCTTCAGGCAGCGCACGCGCTGCAGCACGGCAGCGGCGTCATCCGCCTGCAGGGCCAGGCAGCGTTCGACCGCCGCCAGGGCGGCTTCGGCATGGCCCTGCGCGTCGCAGGCCACGCTCAGCGCGAAGCAGTCTGGCGCAGTCCGGGCCTGCGGCGCAGCCTGTTGCAGGGCCTGCAGGGCGGCCGCGAATTCGCCCGCCTGGTCTTGCGCCTTGGCGAGGTCCAGCAGCAGCGCAAAGTCATCGGGCCGTTGCCTGGCCGCTTCGTCCAGGCAACGCGCTGCGGCCGGCCCGTCACCCGCGCGCAAGTGCTGGGTGCCGCGCAGGCGCAGCACCTCGGGGTGGCCTGGCGCGCTGCGCGCCAGTTCCAGCAACAGCTGGCCGGACATCAAGCTGTCGCCCTGGGCCTGCCACCGCGCGGCTTCGCGCCATTGCGCCGCCTGCCGGGGCGTCAGGCCCCGCAGGCGCTGCACCAGGGTGGCGGCCGGTCGGCCATTTGCCGTTTTGGCACGGCCCGCATCGACCGGGCCGCCCGGGCCGCCGGGGCTTTGGGCAGGGCCCGGTTTCAAGACGCGGACCGGGCCGTTTTGGCGGCCTGCACCAGGGCCAGCACGGCCAGGCTGGCCTGCGCGGCCGGGGTCTGCACCGTGTCGATGGTCAACTCCGGGTGCAGCGGCGTCTCATAGCCCGATGCAATGCCGGTGAACTGCCGAACCTGACCCAGCCGCGCCTGGCGGTACAGGCCCTTGGGATCGCGGGCTTCGGCCACGGCCAAGGGTGCATCGACATGGATCTCAAAAAACCGCCCCGGCTCGAACAGGGCCCGGGCGCGGTCGCGGTCGGCGCGGAAGGGCGAAATCAGGGCCACCAGCACCAGCTGGCCGGCATCGGCCATCAGGCGCGCGACTTCGCCCACACGGCGCACGTTCTCGGTGCGGTCGGCATCGGAAAAGCCCAGATCGCGGTTCAGCCCGCCGCGCAGCACGTCGCCGTCGAGCAGCACCGCCGCCACGCCGCTGGCGCGCAAGCGGTTCAGCACCAAGGTGGAAATGGTGGTTTTGCCGGCACCGGACAGACCCGTGAACCACAGCACCGGGCGCGGTGTGGGCCCTGCGGGCGGGTCAGCGGGTGACTGAGTGGAAAGCGGCTGGGTATCGGGCAGATTCATGGACAGACGGGCCACCGCCCGCAAACACCCCAGCTATCGTTTCGTCGAAAAACCACCCACGCCGGGGAACAGGGCGCTGGCTTGCTGCATCTGTTCGAACAGGGTCTTGCTCTGTTCGACATAGCTGCCCATCAAACCTTGCAAGGCGGCCGGCTGGCCGCTCAGGAACTGCGTCCAGACTTCGGGCGACAGCTGCTTGGGGTCGTACAGGCCCTTGCCTTGAAGCAGGAACTGCGCCTGCAACTCGGCAAAGGCCGACATGTTCTTTTCGAGCATGGTGCCCATCACGCCCTGCATGGCGTGGCCGTAGAAACGGATGATCTGGCTCAGCGTTTGCGCGGTGAACATGGGCATGCCACCCGACTCTTCTTCCAGGATGATTTGCAGCAGGATGCTGCGCGTCAGGTCCTCGCCGGTCTTGGCGTCGCGCACCTCGAAGGTTTCACCGCCCAGCACCATCTGCTTGACGTCAGCCAGCGTGATGTAGCTGCTGCTGCGGGTGTCGTACAGCCGCCGGTTGGGGTACTTCTTCAGCGTGCGCAAGGCGGGGGCCGCAGGGGCCGGATCAGCCGTTTGGGCCTCGTGGGGCGCGGGTTCCGCGGCGCGGCGGTGGGACGGCATGCAGGCTTTCCGAAGGTGGTGAACGCCTTCATTCTAGGAGCCGCCACCTGGCGACTGCGGCGGGGATTTCCCACGTGCACGGCAGGCCACAAGCCCCGCATATGCGGGGCTGGCGCTGACCAGCCGCGGTCTAGGGCTGCGTCAGCCCGCTGGCCACGAAATGCGGGTTTTCATGGCCCGGCTTGCCGTAACGCAAGGGCGCGCCGGCCAGGTCGGTGATCTCGCCGCCGGCGGCCCGCAGCACGGCATGTCCGGCGGCAGTGTCCCATTCCATGGTGCGGCCCAGGCGCGGGTAGACGTCGGCCAGCCCGGCCGCGATCAGGCCGAACTTCAGCGACGAACCGGCCTTGATGGTGGCGGCCACCGCGCGCCCGTTCAGCCAGGCGGCGGTGGCGGCCGCGTCGCCGTGGGAACGGCTGCAGGCCAGCGTCCAACCTTCGGGCGGTGCAGCGCGGCAGCGTATGGCGCGCCGCACGCCCTGCACTTCAGCCCACGCGCCCTGCCCCACCCAGCCTGCGTACAGCAGGTCTTGCACCGGCACGTAGACCACGCCCAGCAGCGGCACACCGTCTTCGATGAGCGCGATGTTGACCGTGAATTCGCCGTTGCGGCTGACGAATTCCCGCGTGCCGTCCAGCGGGTCGACCAGCCACCAGCGGCAGCCGGTCTGCGGCGTCTGGCCGTGCGCGGCGGCTTCTTCGGCGACCACCGCCCAGTCCGGCCGCAGCGCTTGCAAAGCCGGGGTGATCAGCGCTTCAGCCTGCGCGTCGGCCGCCGTCACGGGCGAGGCATCGGCCTTGCCTGCCACCGTGAAATCGGTGCCGTAGATTTGCAGAATCACGGCCCCCGCAGCGCGGGCGATGGCCTCCACCTCGGCCAGCAAGGCCAGCGTCAGGCCGCTGTCCTGCGGCGCGCCCGCGGTCATGCGCCAGCCGGCACAGCCGGCACAGCCGGCCGACCTCGGCCGCGCAGCCGGGCCAAGCCCTGGGCCAGCAGCCGCCACACCAGGCGCAGCATCAACAGCGTGGCCACGGCTTCCAGGCCGGTGACGATGAAGGCCACTGCCGTGGGCCAGCGGGCATCGCGCTGGTGGAACTTGGCGATGGCACCGTCGCGTGACTTCTCGATGCTGTCGTAGAAGCTGGGAATGACCAGCAGCGTCAGGAAGGTGCTGGTGATGGTGCCGCCAATGATGGCCACCGCCATCGGGCGGTAGAACTCGCTGCCCTCGCCCAGCCCGATGGCCACCGGCAACATGCCGGCTATCAGCGCGAAGGTGGTCATCAGGATCGGCCGCAGTCGCTTCTTGCCAGCAGCCATCAGCGCGTCCTCGCGGTCCATGCCCTGGGCCTCCAGCACGCGCGCGGCGTCAAGCAGCAGAATCGCGTTCTTGGCCACCAGCCCCATCAGCATGATCACGCCGATCAGGCTCATCAGGTTCAGCGTGCCTTTGGTCAGCAGCAGCGCCAGCACCACGCCGATCAAGGACAGCGGCAGCGACATCATCACCGCCAGCGGTGCCGTGAACGAGCTGAACTGGATGACCAGCACGAAGTACATCAGGCCGATGCCCGAGAGCAGCGCGATGCCCATCTGCTTGAACACCTCTTGCTGGTCTTTCGACGAGCCCGCCAGTTCCAGGCCGAAGCCCGGCGGGTAGGTCATGGCCCTGGCGATCTTCATCGCATCAGCCGTCACCTCGCCGGGTGCGCGGCCCTGCGCATTGGCCGCCACGCTGATGGTGCGCTTGCCGTCGCTGTGCTGGATCTGGCTGGGGCCCTTGCCCATCGTGACCTTGGCGATCTGCTCCAGCGGCACCATGCGGTTGCTGCCGCTAACGGCAATCGGCAGGCGTTCGATGTTGCTGGCGTCCACGCGGTCGGCCGGGTCCAGGCGCACCGCGACGTCACGCGTTTCGCCGCTCGGGTCGACCCAATCGCCGACCTCCACGCCCGCGAAGGCCACGCGCAAGGCCTGCGCGGCGTCGCCCACCGAAATGCCCAGGGTGTTGGCCAGGCTGCGGTCGAGTTCAATCTTCAATTCGTTTTGCGGGTCCTGTTCCGACAAGCCCACATCCACAGCACCCGGCACCTTGCGCAGCTGGCTCATGAAGTCGTTGGTGATCTCCAGCAGCTTGCGCGTGTCGGTGCCGGTGAAGCGGATCTGCACCGGCTTTTGCACGCCGTTGTTGAAGTCGTCCAGCACCACGTATTCGGCACCCACCAGGCGGGCCGTCAGCTTGCGCAGGTCGCTCGAAATTTCGGCGGCCATGCGCTTGCGTTTCACGCTTTTGCCGATGTCGACATAGACGCGGCCGCCATTGGCATTGACGTTGCTGTTGGTGGCGATGGTCTCGGGCAGCGTGCGCGCCAGCGCGGCAGCCGCTTCGACCTTCAGGCGCGAATACTCGAGGCTGCTGCTGGGCGGGGTGCGCACGTCGATGGCGATCTGGCCGGCATCGGCTGAAGGGAAGAAGCTGGTGCCACCGTATTGGGCCTGCAGCGCCAGCGCGCCGACCAGGCTGGCGCCCGCGAACACGGCCATCCAGCGACGGTGGTGCAACGCCCAGGCAATGACCCGGCCGTAGCGTTCGGCCTGGTGGTCGAACCAGTCGTTGAAGCGGCCCAGCAGCTTGCTGATGCCGCGCTTTTCCTTCAGGTGCTGGCCAGGGGGGTCGCCCCAATAAGCCGACAACATCGGGTCGAGCGTGAAGCTGATGAACAGGCTGACCAGCACCGATGCGACCACGGTCACGCCGAAGGGCCGGAACCATTCGCCCGACACGCCCGGCATGAAAGCCACGGGCACGAAGACGGCCACGATGCTGAAGGTGGTGGCGGCCACCGCCAAGCCGATCTCGGCCGTGCCGTTGAGCGCCGCGGTGCGCCGGTCTTCGCCCATTTCCATGTGCCGCACGATGTTTTCGCGCACCACGATGGCGTCGTCGATCAGCACGCCGATGGCCAGGCTCAGGCCCAGCAGGCTCATGAAGTTCAACGTGAAACCGGCCAGCCACACGGCGATGAAAGCCACGATGACCGAAGTCGGCAGCGACAGCGCGGTGATCAGGGTGCTGCGCCAGGAATTCAGGAAGACATAGACCACGAAGACCGTCAGGATGGCACCGAAGGCCAGCGCGTCGATGACGTTGCGCAGGCTGTTGTAGGCGTTCTCGCCACCGTCCTGCGTCACTTCCAGCTTGGTGCCGGCGGGCAGCGTGGTGTTGATGTCCTTGACCAGCTTGCGGATGCCGTCGGCCACCGTCACGGTGCTGGCTTCCCGCGTGCGGGTCACCGAGATGCCGACGTTCGGGTTGCTGTTGCGCACCGAAAAGCCGCTCAGGTCGGCGAAGCCGTCCTGCACCGTGGCCACCTGGCCCAGGCGCACCAGTTCGCTGCCGCGGCGCTTGATGACGATCTGCTCGAAGGCCTTCGGCGACTCGATGCGCCCGACCAGGCGGATGCTCTGGTCTTCCAGCGTGCCGCGCACCTTGCCCACTGGCGCGGTGGCATTCTGCGCGCGCAATGCGGCCACCACCTCGGTCACCGAGACCTCGTATTCGCGCAGCTTCTGGCTCTTCAGCAGCACCGACAACTCACGCTTCAACGCGCCGTTGATGTTGACCACGGCGACGCCCGGAACGCCGCGGAACTTGTCGGCCAACTGGTCTTCACCCAGCCTGGAGATGGCCGCGTGCGACAGGGTGCTGGACGACAGCGCCAGCTGCATGATGGGCTGCGCCGCCGGGTCGATGCGCTGCAGGATGGGCTCGCGCATTTCGGTGGGCAGCTTGTAGCGCACCGAGGCGATGGCATTGCGCACCTCGTCTGCGGCCACGACCATGTTCTTGTCGAAATTGAAGATCAGCACCAGCTGGGCGTTGCCTTCGCTGGACGTGGAGCGCAACTGGTCGATGCCGGATATGCCCTGCAGGGCTTTCTCGATGCGGTTGACGATTTCGCGTTCCACCGTGTCGGGCGAAGCGCCCGGGTAGGGGATGGCGACGACCAGCACCGGTTGCTCGACGTCCGGGATCTGGTTGACGCGCAATTTCGACAGCGCGAGCAGGCCCAGCGCCATCAGCGCCGCGATGATCACGATCATCGCGATGGGCCGCTTGATGCTGAATTCAGAGAGGAACATGGAGCCTCACTTCGCGGCCGAGGCCGCAGTCGCCCGGGCGGGCGCGAAGTCGAAAGTCTGGCCATCTTTCAGTGTGCTGGCCGGGTTGCGCAGCACGCGGTCGCCGCTGCTCAGCCCTTGCAGCACCGGCAGGCGGCCGCTGCGCGGGTCGCGATCGCCCAGCTTGAGGGCCACCTTGTTCAGCGCCCCGCCGGCGTCGTTCCCGCTGCCGCTGGCGCGCCATGCCCAGGCCGCGTCGCCGGCCCTCACCACGGCGCTCTCGGGCAGCGTCAGGGCTTGCGAACTGCCGGTTTCGACGCGGCCTTCGGCGAACAGGCCCGACACCTTGGGCGCGCTGGCCGGCTCGGCAAAGGCCACCGCCACTTCAACCTGGCGCGTGGTGGCATTGGCTGCCGCGTCGATGCGCTTGACCTTGCCGCTGAATTCGCTTTGGCTGTAGCCGTTGACGCGAAAACGCACGGCCTGGCCCAGCTGCAGTTCACTCATGCGGTCGGCCGACACCAGGCCTTCGAAACGCATACTGCTGGGGGCAATGACTTTCAGCAGTTCCTTGCCGATCTGCACCGTGTCGCCGGCCGAGGCCTTGCGCTCGCTGACCACGCCATCAAAGGGCGCGCGCACGCCGGTGCGCTGCATTTGTTGGCGGGCCAGCACCACGCGCGACTTGGCGGCGACCAGGTCGCTCTGTGCGTTGTTGCGGCGCACCTCGGCATCTTCCAGCGCCTGGGTGCTGGTCATGCCCTGAGCCTGCAGGGTCTTCAAGCGGGCCACCTGGCGTTCGCTTTGGTCGAAGGCCTGGGAGGAAGCCCGCACCGCCTCTTCGGCCGACGCCAGGCTGTCGCGGATGGCGGTGTCGTCCAGGCGCACCAGCAGTTCGCCGGCCTTCACCGGTTCGCCGTTGTCCTTGAGGATCTGCAGCACCACGGCGGCCACTTCGGCGCGCAGGTCGGCGCGGCGTTCGGGCTGCACCGAGCCGGTGATGACCGGACCGCTGGCCAGTGTGCTGGCCGCCACGGTGAGCAGGTCTTCAGGGGCCAGCAGGAGCTTGGTGGCAGCGGCTGCAGAGGCGGCGGAGGCGGCGGCGGCGGCCGCAGGCTTGTCGGATTTGCCGCAGGCGGCCAGCAGGGCCACGGCGAAAAAGACGGAAATCAAGGTGCGCATGGGCATGGCTTCAGCACGGCTCAGGATCGGGCTGGGAAATGTAAAGGCGCAAGGTTACCGCCCGGAAGGCCGTGCACCGACGCGGGGTGCGACGAAACGACCGCCAGGCGGTGCCAAGCGCCAGCCAGCGCGGGCGTGCCGCAGCGCACAGACCCCTAACGCGGCGCGGCGCACAGTCAAGACATTGCCGCCCTGGGCGCACACGTGAGGGTAGCCCTTGGAGGTAATCAGCCTGGTTCTCGCCTCGCTGCTGGCTGTCGTGGTCAGTGGCTTCCTGGCCCGCGTGACGCGCTGGCCCACTCCTTTGGTGCAGATGGCCCTGGGGGCGTTGCTCTACCAAAGCCACCTGACCTCGGCGGTGCTGGACCCGGAGGTTTTTTTCCTGCTGTTCTTGCCGCCGCTGCTGTTCCTGGACGGCTGGCGCATCCCCAAAGACGCGCTGCGCCAGGACGCCGACGCCATTCTGCGGCTGGCCCTGGGCCTGGTGCTGTTCACGGTGCTGGGCATGGGCCTGTTCATCCACTGGTTGATCCCGGCCATCCCGCTGGGCGTGGCGTTCGCGCTGGCGGCGGTGTTGTCGCCCACTGACCCGGTGGCGGTCTCCAGCATCGCCGCCCACACGCCGCTGCCCCGGCGGCTGATGCACATCCTGCAGGGCGAGGCGCTGCTGAATGACGCCACTGGGCTGGTCTGCATGCGCTTTGCGGTTGCGGCTGTGCTGGCCGGCAGCTTTTCGCTGCCCCAGGCTGTGGGCAACTTTGCCTGGGTGGCGCTGGGGGGTGTGGCCATCGGCGTGGCCTTCACCGCCTTGATCGCCTGGCTGTCGGCACGCACCATCGCGCGCTTCGGGCATGACGCCGACGAGCAGATCCTGGTTACCTTGCTGATCCCTTTCGGCGTGTACCTGCTGGCCGATCACCTGGGCTGTTCGGGCATCCTGGCGGCGGCCGCAGCCGGCATCACGATGAGCTTCATGAACGTCTGGCCCTGGCAGGCCGCCACGCGCCTGCGCCGCACCGCCGTGTGGGACACGCTGCAGCGGGTGGCCAACGGCAGCGTCTTCGTGCTGCTGGGCGAACAACTGCCGGCGCTGATCTCGGCCGCGCCGCGCACCGTCGGGCAGGCGGCACCGCAGGCCGCCTTGCAGTTGGGCGGCTGGATCGTGGCCATCGTGCTGGCCCTCGTCGCGCTTCGCTTCATCTGGGTCTGGGTGGCGCTGAAGCTGGTCCGCCTGCACAACCCGGCGGGTGCCGAGCCGCCGGTGGCCAACGGCTGGCGCATGGTGCTGGTGATGGCGCTGGCCGGTGTGCGCGGCGCCGTCACGCTGGCCGGTGTGTTCACCTTGCCGCTGGCCCTGGCAGACGGCAGCGCCTTCCCGGCGCGCGACCTCAGCATCCTGCTGGCGGCGGGTGTGATCGTCCTGTCGCTGGTGTTGGCGGCCGTGGCCCTGCCCCTCGCTCTGCAAGGCCAGTCGCTGCCGGTGGAGCCTTCAGTCCAGCCGGCCCGCGACGCCGCGCTGCTGGCTGCGGCGCATGCGGCCGTTCGGGCCGTGCAAGCCGAACGGGCCAGCCTGGCGGCCGGCCCTGCCGATGCCCGGCGCTTCGACGACGCCGTGCGGCGCGTGCTGGAGCCTTACCGCCAACGCATCGCGCGCCACGAGCGCGGCGCGGTGGAGCCCGAGGGTGCGGGCATCGACGGGCTCGAACGCGGCCTGCGCCTGCTGGCGCTGCGCGCCGAACGCGGCGAGATCCTGGCCCATGGTCATGAACACGGCCTGAACGACACCCTGCTGCGCCGCATGGTCAGCGAACTCGACCACCAGGAGGCCCGTTACGGCAAGTGAGCGGCCGAAGTGATCTGCACCACCTTGCCGGCGATGTCGACGATCTAGATCTCGCCGCCCGCGCCTGCGCCGAAAGAAACGCTGCTGCCCAAGGCATCTTGCCCAGCAGGCGGTTGCGGTTCTGCGCGCTGTTGAAGGGGTCGTCGCTGCCGCCGCCGTCGCCAGTGGCGATGTACAGGTTGTTGGGATTGAAGTTGGACTTACCCTGACCGTTGCCGCTGTGCCGGCGGCGTGGTTTGTACCAGCCTTCAATCCAGGTGAAGCTGGCCATGCGCGCCTCGGCGACGGACTTCCAGTTGCGCCGGTCGATGAGTTCGCACTCCAGGCTGGCAAAGAGCCCTGGCTTCGTCAGGCCCGCACTGTCCCGCCGCTGGCGCGCCTTGTGCGAGCTGGCAGGCCCGTGAAGGCGAAGTCCACCTCGGGTGCCAGCCCGCTGACGATGCGCGCAATGCTCTTGCCTGAGCCGCAGGAGTGGGTCCAGCCCAACGTACCGTGGCCCGTGTTCAGGTAGAGGTTGGCGATTTTGGAGCGTCCGATGATCGGGACGTTGGATGGCGTGGCGGGCCGCAACCCGGTCCAGAACTGGGCCTGTTCGGCGTCGCCCGCGCCGGGGAACAGCGCCTCGGTGCGCTTCACGATGGCTTCGCAGCGCACCCGGTTCAGGTCGCGGTCGTAGCCGTTCAGCTCAGCCGTACCGGCAATGCGCAGGCGGTCGCCCAGGCGCGAGAAGACGAGCTTGTATTCATCGTCGGTCAGCGACACCTGGTGGGCCACCTTCACATCCTTCACCGGCATCGTCACCGAGTAGCCCTTGGCCGGGTAGATCGGCAGACGGATGCCCAGTGGCGCGGCCACCAGCGGGCTCAGGCTGCCCATCGCCAGCACGTAGGCGTTGCCGCACACGCGCTGGAAGCGACCCTCGGCATCGGTGGCTTCGACGTGGTCGATTTGGCCGCCGGCCTCGCGCAGCGCGGTCACGGTGTGGCTCATCAGGAACTGCACGCCGTCGGCACGGCAGCGCGCCACGAGTTCGCGTGCGAAGCGGCTCGCATCGCCCGACTCGTCTTGGGCGGTGTAGGTCGCACCCGCGAGCTGCGGGCGGATGTGGCGCAGCGCAGGCTCGAGCCTGACTGCTTCGTCGGCCGAGATCACGCGCCGATCGCAGCCCAGTTCACGCATCTGCGCAGCCGGGCCTTCGGCGCCGTCGAACTCCTTCTGGCTCGTGTAGAAATGCAGGATGCCCTGGGTGCGCTGGTCGTACTCGATGCCGATGTCGCGGCGCAGGGCCTGCAGCATGTCGCGGCTGTAGGTACCCAGGCGCACGATCTGTTCGATGTTGCGGCGCGTGCGGGCTGGCGTGCATTCACGCAGGAACTGCAGGCCCCACAGCCTCTGGCGCATGTCTGCGCGGATGCGGAAGAGCAGCGGCGCGTCTTCCTGGCCCAGCCACTTCAAGACCTTCAGCGGTGCGCTCGGGTTGGCCCAGGGTTCGGCGTGGCTGACCGAGATCTGCCCGCCGTTGGCGAAGCTGGTTTCGGCGGCGGGCGTGGCCTGCCGGTCGATCACGGTGACGTCGTGGCCTTGCTGGCGCAGGAAGTAGGCCGAGGTGACGCCGAGCAGGCCGGCGCCGAGGACGATGACTTTCATGGAGAACTCCAAAGGGACGATGTCACCGCAAGGCGGGGCCTTGCGGTGTGCCGCTCCCTCTGTCCTTGGTACCTGAGAGATTCAGCCCCGGTCATCGACCCGGGCCTTGCTCCTTCGGTGCGTCACAGGCGTGACGGCTCTCCAGACGGCGAAAAGTTGTGTGCAGTACGGGACCTGAGCGTTCATGGGAGATTGCGCCTTCGGTGGCTCCGGCTGTGGCCGGAGCGCTCTCCTGCAGGGTTCAAGCTTCTAACGGGCTGCGACCTGCTCCTTCGTGGCGAGGAAGCGTTCAGCCAGCAGCACCCAAAAGGCGCTGCCCGTGGCGATGTTGTCGTCGTTGAAGTCGTAGCCGGGGTTGTGCACCATGCAGCCGCCCTCGCCCGGGCCGCTGTCGGTGCCGTTGCCGATCAGCACGTAGCTGCCGGGAACGCGCTCGAGCATGAAGGCGAAGTCCTCGCTGCCGGTGAGTGGCGGCCCTTGTGGCGTCACCCGCTGGGCACCGACCAGCTCGGTCGCGACCGCGCGCGCGAACGCCGTCTCGGCCGGCGTGTTGACCAGCACAGCGTAGCCCAGCCGCCAGTCGATCTGCGCCTGGACGTCGAAGCTCTCGGCCTGCGCTGCCACCAGGGCCTTGACGCGGCGCTCGACCGTGGCGCGCACGTCGCGGTCGAGCGCGCGCACGCTGAGTTCCATGGTGGCGCTGGCCGGGATCACGTTGTTCGCCTTGCCGGCGTGCAGCGCGCCGACAGTCACCACCGCCGCCTGCAGCGGATCGATGTTGCGCGACACGATGGTCTGCAGCGCCATCACGATGCCAGCGGCGGCGACGATCGGGTCGGCCGCGCGGTGCGGCATCGCACCGTGGCCACCCTGGCCTGTGATCGTGACGGTGGCGTAGTCCGACGACGCCATCGCCGCACCTTCGCGCAGCACGAAGCGGCCCTGCTCGACACCGGGCATGTTGTGCATCGCGAAGACGGCGTCGCAGGGGAAACGATCGAACAGGCCGTCTGCCAGCATGCGCAACGCGCCGCCGCCGCCTTCTTCGGCCGGCTGGAAGATCAGGTGCAGCGTGCCGTCGAACGCGCCGTGCTCGGCCAGGTGGCGCGCCGCTGCCAACAGCATCGCCGTGTGGCCGTCATGGCCGCAGGCGTGCATGACACCGGCATGCACGCTCGTCCAGCCAGCACCGCTCGCCTCAATGATCGGCAGCGCGTCCATGTCGGCGCGGATGCCCAGGCGCTTCGCGCCGCGCCCGCGCACCAGCGTACCGACCACGCCGGTGCCGCCGATGCCGCGCTCGACCGCGTAGCCCCAGCCCTCGAGCTTGTCGGCCACCAGCGCGGCGGTGCGGTGTTCCTGGAACGCCAGTTCGGGGTGGCGGTGGATGTCGCGGCGCAGGCTGATGAACTCACCGGCGCGGGCCTGCAGCGCCTGCAACAGGTAGGTCACCCTCGACTCACTGCGGCTGCAGGTTGATCTGCTTGGCAATGGCGCGATAGCGCGCGGTCTCGGCTTCGAAGAACTTCGCCGATTCGGCTAGCGTCATCGGCGCGGCGGCGACCTGCGTCTGCGCCGCCAGTTGCGTGCGCACCGCCGGATCCTGCAATGTCTTGCCGATGGCGGCATGCAGGCGCACGACGACATCCTCCGGCGTGCTCTTCGGCACCATGTATCCGGTCCAGATCTTGTACGAGAAATTCTTCAGCGCCTGGCCCTCGCTGGCGGCCGGCACGTTCTTCAGCAGGTCCGAGCGCTGCGCGCCGAGCTGGCCGATCACCTTCAGGCGCCCCTGCTCCGCCAGCGCACCCATCGCAGCGCTGTACACCAGCACGGCGAAGTCGACCTGACCGCCGGCAATATCCTGCAACAACGGCGCGTTGCCCTTGTAGGGCACATGCGCCAACTTGACGCCGGTCTGCGCCTGGACGTTCTCCAGGATCAGGTGGTAGAGCGATCCGATGCCCACGCTGCCGTAGGTCAGCGGCCTGTCGGCCGACTTGCGGGCCAGCGCGATGAGTTCGTCGACGTTGCTGACGGGCAGGTCCTTGCGCGTCACGAACACCATCACCGCATCGGCCACCGGGTGGACCAGACGGAAATCCTCGGTCTTCAACTTCACGGCGGCATTGGCCAGCGGCGACAGGATCACCTCATTGGGCGAACCCTGGAAGACGTAGTAGCCGTCGGCGGGTGCGGCCAGCACCTTTTGCGCCGCCATGGCGCCGCTGACGCCGCCGAGGTTCTCCACCAGCACCTGTTGACCCAGTTCCTTGCCCAGCGGGTTGAAGAAGATGCGCGCGATGGCGTCGGACGGTCCGCCCGCCGGGTACGGGACCATCAGGTTGACCGGCTTGGCGGGCCAGGCCTGCGCCATGGCCGCGCTGGCGCTCAGCAGCAGGCCAGCTAGCAAGGTCAACGATCGTTGGGACTTCGTCATGGCAACTCCTTCAGAAACGGGGCGAGGATGGGCTTTCGATGGGGCAATGTAGGGCGCGAGAACTGCATAGTCCAATGCATTGTTGTGCGAGTTATCATGATTTTCAATCATGGAACAGCCTCGTTAAGCCGATGACTCTGGTTCAGCTTCGACACCTGATCTCGCTCGCGCAGAGCGGCTCGTTCACCAGGTCTGCCGAGGCGCTGTTCCTGACCCAGCCCGCACTCAGTCGCAGCATCCGAGCCTTGGAAGACGAACTCGGCCAGCCGCTGTTTGATCGCGCGGGGCGGCGCAGCGTGCTGACGCCTTTCGGTGTCGATGCCCTGCAGCGCGCGCAGCAGCTGGTCTTTGATGCCGATGAGTTGGCCGGCAGCGGACTGCAGATGCGCGAGGGCCGCTCGGGCACGGTACGCATCGGCCTGGGCTCGGGGCCGGGCGCGATGCTGATGACCCCGCTGCTGATGACGATGGCGAAATCGCATCCGGCAGTCCATCTCGAGATTGCTCGGGGTCACACCGATACGCTCACGCGCCGCCTGCGCGAGCGCGAGCTCGACGCGCTCGTCGTCGACGCCCGTTCACTGTCACCGGCGCCCGACCTGCGTTTGACCAGCCTGGTCGAGATGCGCGGCGCCATCATGGTGCGCCCGAACCATCCGCTGACCCGCAGGCGGGGACCGCTGCGATTCGAAGCCCTGCGGCAGTTCCCAATTGCGTCGACACCGCTGAGCGACGAGGTCGCGCGCACCTTGGTCGAACGCTACGGGCCCGCAGCCCATCCGTCCGAGTGCGTCACCCTGCAATGCGAAGAGATCCCGAGTCTCGTCGAGGTGGTTCGCCAAAGCGATACGGTGCTGATCGCCATCCGGGCTGCAGCGCCAGACCTGGTGGAGTTGCCGCTCAGCCCCCCCATGAGCGCGACTGCCCGCTTCGGCATCGTCACACTGGCCCGCCGGGCCGAGCCGCCGGCCTTGCCTATCGTTCGAAAGCTGGTCATCGAACTGATGCGCGAATAACGGTTGCCATCGCTGCGGCACCGCTGTCGGCTTGGCGGGCGGCCTGAACGAGGTCACGGTTGACGGCCTCGTCGAGAGTCGCGAAGAAGCGACGCTCGACCAGTCTGGCAAACAGGCCGAAGCGCTTGAGCTTGTCTTTGACCGGGTCCTTCATCCCGGCACCGCACAGGTCGATGCCCGCCCGGTTCAAGGTGGCGTCCGGGTCATCCAGCATGTCGGCCGAGGTCACGTCCACGCTGGTTCCGAGTTGGCGAAGAACAGCGCGGCGTCCCAGCGGAGCAAGACCAGTCCCGTCACGATGCGGGCCGCCGAATAGCGGGTGATGTCGTGGTAACCCTTGAACCTACCCGCGCCGCATCGCTGCGCGACAAGAGGCTGGAGTCGGCAAACGAAACCAGTGCCACCGCCGTGCCGCCAAGCAAAACCGGCACGCTATCGCCCGAACGGATCATGGGCAGCGTGACGGCCGGCAGACCCTGTGGCCGGGGCCCCCCAAGGTAGCCGATGGGGCACCACCCGGGGCACCGCAACCAGGCCACTCATGGGGCGCGCGGCGGTGCCGTGATCGACAGGTGCCAGACGGCGATGAACATGGCCGCGATGGTCGGGCCGAGGATGAAGCCGTTGATGCCGAACACAGCCATGCCGCCCAGCGTGGTGATCATCACCACGTAGTCGGGCATGCCGGCGTCTTTGCCGACCAGCATCGGGCGCAACAGGTTGTCGGCCAGGCCGATCACGAGCACGCCATAGGCAACCAGTGCCAGACCCTGCCAGGGTTGCCCGGTGATGAAAAAATAGACCGCCACGGGCAACCAGACCAGCCCGGCACCGATCACCGGAAGCAACGAGAGAAAGGCCATCACCACCGCCCAGAGCAGCGCGCCCTTGACGTCCAGAAACCAGAAGGCGACGCCGCCGAGCAAGCCCTGGATGCCCGCGACGAGCAGACTGCCCTTGACGGTGGCACGCACCACGGCCATGAACTTCTCGACCAGTTCGCGCTTGAATTGCGGCGGCACGGGCAGTGCCGTTTCGGCCAGTTGGGCCAGTGCGCTGCCATCGCGAACCAGGAAGAAGGCCAGGTACAGGGTGACACCCAGGCTGCCGACATAGCCAAAGGTGTCCAGACCGATGCCGAAGGCTTGCGCGGCAATGAATTGACTGGCCTCCGCCAGGCGGTTGGTCGCCTGGCGCTGCAGGTGGTCGAAGTCGGCCACACCGGCACGCTCCAGCAACGAGGCCATCCAGCCGGGCAGCGCATCGAACAGGCCGCGCAGGTACAGCGCCGGATTCCAGTCACCCGAGTCGATGTGTTCGTAGACGACCGCCGCCTCGCGGGCCAGCGAGGCGGTCATCAGCGCGAAGGGCAGCACGCCGGCGACCAGCACCAGCAGCACCACCAGCCCCGCCGCGACGTTGCGGCGCTGCTTCAGCCGCGAGGGCAGCCGCGACGGCAGCCGCACCAGCAGCCAGCGGTAGAGGGGCGCGAAGAGCATCGCGATGATCAGCGCCCACAGGATCGCACCGTAGTAAGGCAGCAAGATCCAGCCGAAGGCCAGCGCGGTCACCGCCAACAGCAGCGGCGACATCAGGCCGCACGGGCGGGTGTCGCCAGCAGGTCGGCAAAAGCGGGGCGGCTGAAAGCCGCAGTGGTTCGCTGCATGGCCTGGTCCCTCCCGCCGACAAAGCTGTAGGCAGCCAGACCCTAGGTGCGACAGGGCGGCCTGTCGGTGCAGCGGCGCACAGTGACCACCCTGCGGCAGATTGGACACACTGGGACTTGGCGGCCGAAAAGGTGCACGGTATCGGGCGCAGCACGCGGGTGGCCCCCGGCCAGGCGGTGCGCGATGTGGCCTTGGCCCTGAACCGCGACCTGGCCGGCCACACCGTCTATTGCGACGGCTGGGCCCACGACGACCCCTGGCTGGCCGCGCTCTTCGGTGCCGCCGACCTGCGCGCCGGCTTCAGGCTGGAATCGGTCAGTGCGCTGCTCGATGAAGCGCGTCTGGCGCGCCTGGATGCAGCGCGGCAGGATGCCCACAGTGAAATGGGCTTGACGCGCCACCGCGCCGGCAACGACGCCCGCGCGCTGCAGCGGGCGCTGACGCGGGTCAGCGCGCCAGCGGGCTGACCCGTCGCCGGCTCAGGGTGCGGGCGCGGCCGCTGGCGCAGCCTTGTCCTGGGTCTGCGCCTGGGTCTGCGCCTGGGCCCGCTCCTGCTCCTGCTCTTGCAGTGAACGCCACATCACCTTGCCGGAACCGCTCTTGGGCAGCGCATCGACGAACTGCACCAACCGCGGCACCTTGTAGACGGCCATGTGTTCGCGGGCCCAATCGATGATGTCCTGCTCGCTGGTCTTGCCGCGCGCCGCTTCGCGCAGCACGATGACGGCCTTCACTGTCTCGCCACGGTAGGCGTCGCGTGAGCCGATCACGCAGGCTTCCTGCACCAGCGGACAGCCGAACAACAACAACTCAACCTCGCTGGGCCAGACCTTGAAGCCGCTGGCGGTGATCATGCGTTTGAGGCGGTCGGTGATGAAGAAATAGCCTTCCTCGTCGCGCCGTCCGAGGTCGCCGGTGCGGAAGAAGGGCTTGCCGTCGATCTCGATGAAGGCTGCCTTCGTCGCTTCGGGGTGGCCCCAGTAGCCCTTGAACACCATCGGCCCGTGGGTGACGATTTCGCCGGTCTCGCCGGGCGGCAGTTCGGCTTTTGTTTCGGGGTCGATGATGCGGCTGTCGACGCCGAAGATGGGAATCCCCAGGCACTGCAACTTGGCCCGTTCAGGCGGGTTGGCGTGGCTGGGCGCAGCGGTCTCGGTCAGGCCATAGCCTTCAGCGAAGGTGAGGTTGAATTCGGCCTTCAGCCGCTCGGCCACGGCCTGCGGCATGGCCGCGCCACCGCCCGACATGTAGCGCAGGCTCGACAGGTCGAAGGACTTGTAATTCGGGCTGCCGAAAAGGTCGATGACCATCGTCGGGATGCAGGTGAAATGCGTCACGCCGTAGCGCGAAATGGCCCGGCCGGCCAGTTCGCGGTCCCAGCGCGGCAGGATGACCACCGTGCTGCCAGCCAGCACCGGTGCCAGCACGCCGTAAAGCATGCCGGTGATGTGGAACATCGGCACCACCCCCAGGCTGATGGTTTCTGTGCTGGCGTGGCTCCACAGGCTGCCACCAATAGTGTTGGGCATCAGCGTGCGGTGGGTGTGGATGCAGCCCTTGGGCATGCCGGTGGTGCCCGAGGTGTAGGGCAGCAAGGCCATGTCGTCGGCCTTCGCCTGCGCCGGCGTGGCCACGAGATCGGCGGACAGCGCATCGGTCCAGCGCGTGCAGATGGGCGGCAGCGGCGGGTCGGCCGTCAACCAGGCCAGCATGGCGGGCGGGGGCGCATCGGCCGCTTCGATGACGGCCGGCATGGCGTCGGCATAGCGCGTGACCAGCACCTGCTGCAAGCGCTGGGCTTCGGGCACCCGCGCATTGGCCTCGGCCACGATGGGCGCCAGGTCAGCGGTGGTGATCGCCACACGAGCGTTGGGGTCGACGATGTAGTGGCCGAACTCTTCCGCCCGGTTCATCGGGTTGACCGGCACGACGACGGCGTCGGCGCGCTGGATGGCATAAAAGGCGACGACGTACTGCGGGCAGTTCTGCATGAACAGCAGCACCCGGTCGCCGGGCTTCACACCCTGGGCCTGCAACCAGCCGGCCAGGGTTTCAGCCTGGCGGTGCAGTTCGGCGTAAGTCAGGGGCTGGCCGAAGAACCGGTAGGCCGTGCGCTGCGGAAAACGCTGGGCCGTGACCTGCAGGTTGAACCACAGCGTGGTCTCCGGGATGACCAACGCACGGGGCAGACGGGCCGGCCAGAAAGGGGCGGGCTGGAGAGGGGCAGTGGTGGGCGATAGGGTGGGCGATAGGGTGGGCAAAAAAGCACTCCTGGAGGCGATGCCTCAGGTGTACCGCCTGGCCGCGTCGCCGTCATCAAGCCTTACCCGCAGGGCCGGTCAGCGCCGGCCCGAACTCACTCTTGCCGGACGGCGCTTCGCCGCCACTTCTTGCAGTCCGCATGACCCATCTGCTCGGTGCGCAGGCATTCTTTTTCCATGCAGACGAAGTACATCAGCGGGTTGCGGCCGCCACAGACCGCTTCGGGGTTCGTGGCCACCGGCTTGGCTGCCTCCACCACCGGCGCGGCGGCCGGTGCAGGCGCCGAGGCCACTTCCAGCTTGGGCTTCACCGGCTCGGGTGCCGGTGCCACCACCACCACCGGTGCCGCGGGGGCCACCGCAACGGGCGCTGCATTGCGCACGGGCTTGTTGGCGTTGGCCTTGGCCGGCGGGTTGCCGCTGGGCGCAGGAACCGCCTTGGCAGCTGCCGAGTCTGGTGGCGGCGTTGCCGCAAGCAGCGCTGCCGCCGCGGAAGCCGCTGCCGGCCCGACCACCACGGTGGTCACGGCCGACTCCGCCACCGAAGCTGCAGGTGCCAGAGCCAACGCAGCCGATGCGGTTGCGGGCGCGGGCGCGGAAGCAGACCCGGAAGCAGATGCAGCGGCCATTTCGGCCGCCAGGGACGGCCCAGCCGGCTTGCCCTTCAAGGCCATGACGGCCACCGCCACCAGCACCAGCGCGCCGACACCCAGACCGATCACCCAACGCCTGGACCCGCCAGCAGCAGCCGTTGCCGGCGGCAGCGACACGGCCGCAGCGGTCACGTCGGCCAGCGGCTCTGGCCGCGCCACACGAACGGTCTGCTCGTCCGTCCGGGCAGTCGCAGCGGACACGGCCGGCGGCTCAGCCCTGGCCATCGCCGGCGGCGTCACCAGCGTGGTTTGCTGATCGGGGGCGGCCGGTTGCTGGTGGGTGGACGGCACCACCAACGTGGTGGCACTGGCGTGCGATGACGGCATGATGACCGTGCGGTCCCAGTCGGACACCGGCTGTTGGGCGGCCACGCGGCGCAGCGGCGTCGGCATGCGGCCTTCCAGCACGTCACGCAAGGCGGCCACACTTTGTGGCCGGTCAGCCGGGCGCGGTGCCAGCATCCAGTCAACGATGTGGAGGAAGTTCTCGCTGCAGCCCGGCACGGCCTGCGTGGTCAGCGCCGAGGCGTCGTCGTGCACGGCGCGCGCCGTGGCCGGTGGCGGCGGGCGGCCCAGCAGCAGGAAGTGCAGCGTGGCACCCAGCGCATAGATGTCGGTCCAGGGGCCCTGCTTCACCGAGCCGGCTTCGGCGTACTGCTCGATGGGCGCATAGGCCGGCTTGAGGATGGCCGTCAGCGCCTGGCTCTTGTCGCTGAGCACGCGGCGGGCGGCACCGAAGTCGAGCAGCACCGGGCGGCCATCAGGCTCGATCTGGATGTTGTCGGGTGCGATGTCGCGGTGGTAGACGCCTTCGGAATGCAGCTTCTCGATGGCCCCCAGCAGCGGGTCGAGCACGCTGCGCAACCAGGCTTCGCCGGGCGGGTGGCTCATGGCCAGCCGCACTTCCTTGACCGTGCGGCCGCGCAGCACCGGCATGGCCATGTAGGCGGTGCCGATGCCTTCCCAGAAACGGTGCACCTTCAGCAGCGACGGGTGGTCGAAGCGGGCCAGCAGGCGGGCTTCGTTGACGAAGGACTTCAGCCCCAGCGCGAAGGTTTCGGCATCGGACTGCGAGCGGATCGAGACGAACATCGTCTCGGTGCGCCCGGCCAGCGAGGCCGGCATGTATTCCTTCACCGCCACCTCGCGTTCGAGCGCGTGGTCGAAGGCCAAGTAGACAATGCCGAAACCGCCGATGCCCAACAGGCTGAGCAATTCGAACTCACCCAGACGAGTGCCCGCAGGCAGCGCGCTCGGGTTGGCGTGGTGGAGGCGGGCGGCTTCTTCGGACATGTTTCAACTAGCTTAACAGGGTTACTTACTGGTGAAATCGCCGCCTTATGGGGGTGCCTCCCCCTGCAAATCGATGGATCAAGGGTTGGCGTTTGCGCTGGCCTGCGCCGCATGAGGAACGCCGATTCCTTGCTCAGCCACCCGGCTTTCGTGCGCCTGTGGGCGGCCCGTCTGTGCAGCGTGGCGGCCAGCCAGATGCTGATGGTGGCCGTGGCCTGGCAGATGTACGACACCACCGGTTCGGCCTGGGACCTGGGCCTGGTCGGCTTGCTGCAGTTCCTGCCGGCGATCCCTTTGGCGCTGGTCGCCGGGCATCTGATCGACCGCCACCACCGCGGCCGCATCGTGGCGCTGTGCCTGGGCTTGCAGGTGGCCGTGGCCGCGCTGCTGTGTGCCGGCAGCCTGAGCGGCCACGCCGGCCGTGACCTGCTGCTGGCGGTGTCGGTGGTGCTGGGCGCCGTGCGGGCCTTTCAGATGCCCGCACAGCAGGCGCTGACACCGCTGCTGGTGCCGCCAGCCTTGTTGCCACGTGCGCTGGCCGCCAGTTCGGCCGGCATGCAGGGCGCCATCATCGCGGGGCCGGCATTGGGCGGGCTGATCTACACCGCCGGCGCGGCCGTCACCTATGGCGTGTGCGGCCTGCTGTTCGCGCTGGCCACGGCGCTGTGCCTGACCCTGCGCTACAGCCACGAACCGCCGCTGCAAGCCAAGGTGACGGTGCAGACCCTACTGGCCGGCGTGCATTTCGTGCTGGGCCACAAAGTGGTGCTGGGGGCGATTTCGCTGGACTTGTTCGCTGTGCTGTTTGGCGGTGCCACCGCGCTGCTGCCGATCTACGCCAAAGACATCCTGCACACCGGCCCGCTGGGTCTGGGTGTGCTGCGCAGCGCGCCGGCGGTGGGTGCGCTGTTGATGTCGCTGGCGCTGACCCATTGGCCGCTGCGCCGCCGCACCGGGCCCGTGCTGATGACAGCCGTGGCGGTCTACGGCCTGGCCACGCTGGGCTTCGGTCTGTCGACGGACTTCGCGCCGGCGCTGCTGGCGCTGGCCATCACCGGTGCCGCCGACATGGTCAGTGTCGTGATCCGGTCGACGCTGGTCCAGTTGGAAACGCCCGATGCCATGCGCGGTCGGGTCAGTGCCGTGAACTCGGTGTTCATCGGGGCGTCGAACCAACTGGGTGAGTTCGAGTCGGGCGCCACCGCCGCGCTGATGGGCCCCGTCGGCTCGGTGGTGCTGGGCGGCGTGGGCACCCTCATCGTGGCGGGCCTGTGGCTGAAGCTGTTCCCCGCGCTGGCCCAACGCGACGCGCTGGTGCAGACCGCCTCGCCGTCGGGGCCCGCGCTGCACTGAGCTTCATTCCGGATTGAAGCCGTTGCGGCCGCGAACGTGGCGGGCCCGGGCCCGCACCTTCCAGGTTTGCACCTGCGCCTTGCGTTCCAGGGCCGTGATCGTGTCGCGACGGGCCTCGCGCTGCAGCTTGCCGTAGTTGCGCAAGCGCTCGGCGCTGACGCTGTCACGCACCGCGCAACCGGGTTCGGCCTGGTGCCGGCAATCGCGAAAGCGGCACTGCAGGGCCCGCTCGGCGATGTCGCCGAAAGCCGCGTCCAGTCCCTCGACCGAACCGTCCAGGCGCAACGTGCGCAGACCCGGTGTGTCGATGATGCAGGCACCCTGCGGCGTCACGTGCAGCGAGCGGGCCGTGGTGGTGTGGCGGCCGCGGTTGTCGCCGTCGCGGTTGGCCCCGGTGTCTTGCGTGGCGTTCCCGATCAGGGCATTGGTCAACGTGCTCTTGCCGGCACCGCTGGAGCCCAGCAGCACCAGGGTCACACCGGCCTGCAGCCAGGGTGCCAGGGCGCTGGCGGGATCGGTGCCCAGGGCGTCCACCGCGACCGCCGGCACGTCGTGCGGCATCACGGCCCGCACCTCGTACAGGCGCGCCTGGGCTTCGGCGCAGAGGTCTTTTTTCGTCAGCACGACGACCGCCTCGACACCCGCCATGCGGACCAGCGCCACATAGCGTTCCAGCCGGCGCAGGTTGAAGTCCTGGTCCAGGCCCATCACCAGCAAAGCGGTGTCGACGTTGCTGGCAATGACCACCCGCGTGGTCTTGTCGCGCCCGTCGTGCAGGCGTCGCGCCAGCTGCCGCGTGGGCGGCACGCGCAACGCCACCCACCATTCGCCCAGTGCGTTGCGGTCGGCCAACACCCAGTCGCCCACCGCAATGGCATCGGTCTGGTCGGCCAGTTCCTGGCGCAAGGCCGGCAGCAGGCGGGCCGGTCTTTCGACCTCGCCGTCGTGCAGCAGCACGCCTTCGCGCTGCACTTCGGTGACCCGCATCGGCAGCGCTTCAGCGCAGCCTGCGGACAGTTTCAAAACATGTTGCAACAGGGCCGGTGTCAGCCCGATGCGCTGCAGCCGCGCCCACGCCATGGACGGCGACAAAGAGAAGTTTTCGATCATGAAGAAGCGTCCGTGCAAAACCCGCGGCGCGCAGCGCCGCACCAGCCGCAGGCGGGTGGCCGGCGGCAGCTCAAGGCAGAGGGGGTGTTGTCGGCCGGGACCTCAGGTCACGGCATCACGGGGCGTCAGTTCAAGCAGCGAACACAGCGGTTCGTGCGGCAGCGTTTCAGAGCGTGCGGGCCGACAGGAGGGGGTGATCAATCGTGCGCATGGCGGCCTCCTGCTGTGGGTTGAACGAGGACGCGAATGTGCGCGTCAGCCGGCGTCGCGTCAAGGCGCTTGGGTGCCCTGTTGCGGCCGAGGAACACGATCGCCCTGCCCCTATCCTTCACCCGATGGAGCCGCTGCATCTGCTGTACCGGGACGAAGCCTTGCTGGTGGTCTGCAAATCCGCCGGCCTGCTGGCGGTGCCCGGGCGGGGCGAGGCCGGTGCCGACAACCTGACCGCGCGACTACAAGGCCTGCACGCCGACGCCCTGGTGGTGCACCGCCTGGACATGGCGACGTCGGGCTTGATGGTCTTCGCACGCGGCGCGGCGGCACAACGCGCGCTGTGCATGGCCTTCGAAGCGCGCCGCGTGCACAAGCACTACGAGGCCATCGTCGAAGGCGCGGTGTCGGGCCACAGCGGTGAGATCCGGGCCCCGCTGATGGCCGATTGGCCCAACCGGCCGCGCCAGCAAGTCAGCTTCGAACAGGGCAAAGCGGCCTGCACGCTCTGGCGCGTTTTGCAGCGCGAAGCCCAGGCCACGCGGCTCGCGCTGACGCCCGTCACCGGCCGCACCCACCAGTTGCGCGTGCACCTGCAGCACATCGGCCACGCCATACGCGGTGATGCGCTGTATGCGCAGGCACCGCTGCAGGCCGACCGCCTGCTGCTGCACGCCACGCAACTGGGCTTCGAACACCCGACGCATCGCACCCCGCTTTCTTTCAGCAGCCCCGCGCCGTTCTGAGGGCCGGCGCTACAGTGCCCGACGCCGTCACACCAATCCGTTCACGAGCAGGACCATGACCACACGACACCTCACCCTCATCACCGGCGCCTCACGCGGCCTGGGCCTGGCGCTGACCGAGCAGTTGCTGGCCCAAGGCCACCGTGTGCTGGCGCTGGCCCGCCAACCCACGCTGGCGGCCGTGCCGACGGGCAGCGAACTGATCAGCTGGGAAGCGGACCTGGTGGACAGCGCGCCGGTGGCCGAACGCCTGGCCGGCTGGCTGGCCGCGCAGGACGCCAGCGCCATCGCTTCGGTGACCCTGATCAACAACGCCGGCGTGGTGTCCGACCCCGCGCCGCTGTCGGCCGGGCGCAGCGCCGACCTGGCGCGCGCACTGCGCGTCTGCCTGGAAGCGCCGATGTTGCTGACGGCTGCATTCCTGCGCGCGACCGCCGCCTGGCAAGTGCCCCGCAAGGTCCTGATGATCTCGTCGGGTCTGGGCCGTTACGCCATCGCCGGCAGCGCTTCGTACTGCGCGGCCAAGGCCGGCATGGACAACCTGGCGCGCGCCGTCGCGCTGGAAGAAGCCGCCGCGCCCAATGGTGCCCGCGTGGTTTCGCTGGCGCCGGGTGTCATCGACACCGACATGCAGGTGCAACTGCGCAACGCCAGCGCCGAGCGCTTCCCCGAGCGCGAGCGCTTCGTCGGCATGAAAACCGGCGGCCTGCTGATGAGCCCCGCGCTGGCCGCAAGCAAGGTCTTGAAGGTGCTGGCGAAAGCCGATTTCGGCAGCACCGTCATCGCCGACGTGCGGGAGGTCTGATGGCCGCCGACAAGCCACTGCTGCACCCACGCGCTGCCGAACTGATCGGCTTGCTGAATCTGCAGGCCCACCCCGAAGGCGGCCACTACGCCGAGGTCTTTCGCTCGCTGCAAACCGTGCAGCCGGACGACGCCCGACCGCTGCGCCCTGGCCTGACGAGCATCGACTTTCTGTTGGCCGCCGGCCAGTTCTCGGCCTGGCACCGCGTTGCGTCTGACGAGGTCTGGCACCTGCTGGAAGGCCCGGCGCTGCGGCTGTGGCTGGCACCGCCGGACTGCAGCGCCTTCACCTCGGTGAACCTGGCGCCGGTGGCGGCCCACAGCGCGCCGCGCCACGTGGTGCCAGCCGGTTGGTGGCAGGCCGCCGAGCCGATCGGCGACTTCGCCTATGTCGGCGCCACCGTCGGCCCCGGCTTCGATTTCGCCGACTTCACCTTCGGCCGCGAAGACGCCGCCTTGAAGGCTGCACTGGTTCAGCAAGCGCCGGTTTTGCAGCGCCTGCTGTGAACCGAGGCAGCCTGTAGCGGCCTGAAAAATCAGGCTGCCAGCCAGGCCGCCAGGTCGTCCTTGAGCTGCTTCAGATCAGCCTGCCGCGTGTACATCATGTGGCCGGCGTCGTAGTAGCGGTGCGCCACGCGGGCCATCACCTCCAGCGGCACGTCCAGGTGCGCCAGTGACCAGTCGGTGGCGCTGTAGGGCGTGCCCAGGTCATAGCGGCCGCTGGCCACCAGCACGCGCAGCTTGGGGTTGCGGCGCAGCGCGCGGGCCAGGTCGGGCGCGGTGCTGCAGAAGCCGCCGTCGCTCTTGCTGCCGCGGTTCCAGTTCCAGCCTTTGTTGACCTCGCTGCCCAGCACCTGGTAGCGCTCGGTGGCGGGCAGGTTCAGCTGGCGGGCGAAGTAGTCCATGCCGGCCATGCCATACGGGCCGGCGATGGACTCGATGCCGGGGTCGAATTCCCAGTCGCGCGTGCGGCTGGCGGCCATGGTGCCAGTGGCGCGCGAATCCAGCCGGCCCACGGTGCGGCCCTGACTGCGCAGCGCTTCGAAAAAGAAGGTGTGGTCGCTGATGCGCAGGTTCTTTTCTTCGACCAGGCTGCGCGACAGGCCGGTCAGCTCACTGATGCGCTTGGCGACTTTGCTGCGCGTCTTTTCGCCCAGCCGTGAACCGGCCAGCAAGGCCGCCGCGTAGTCTTCTTCGACGAAGGCTTCGGCCGCTTCGCGCGCCGTGGCCAAGGTCTCGGCATGCGGGCCGTGCAGCAGGCCGTGGTACTGCGCGGTGTTGGCAAAGGCCGGCAGGAACAGCGCATAGGGCAGGTCGTTGCCCGGCACGAATTCCAGGGTCTGCAGGTCCATCGCGCAGGACACCAGGATCACGCCGCTGAGCACCACGCCCAGGTCCTGCAGCTTCAGCGCCAGGCCGGCACCGCGCGTGGTGCCGTAACTCTCGCCGGCCAGGTAGATCGGTGAACCCCAGCGCTGCTGGCGCGTCAGCCACTGGCGCATCACCTCGGCCAGCGCGTCGATGTCGCCGTCCACAGCCAACAGCTTCTTGCGCGCCGTTTCGCTGGATGTGGTCGACCAGCCGGTGTGCGGCGGGTCGATGAAGACCAGGTCGAAATGTTCCAACCAGCTGTGCGGGTTGGCCTCCACCGCGTAAGGCGCGGTGGGCATGCTGGTGTCGTCGGGCACCACCACGCGCTGCGGCCCCAGTGCGCCCAGGTGCAGCCAGATCGAAGCCGAACCCGGGCCGCCGTTGAAGGCGAAGCACACCGGCCGCTTGGCCGCTTCGGCACCCTGCAGCAGGTTGGCGGTGGTCAGCACCGCCGCTTCCGGCTCGGCGCTGCTGTCCAGGCCCTCGGGCAAGACCGGCATGAAGGCCGCGTGGGTGGTGTAGTCGAAGCGGCTGCCGCCGATCTGCACGCTGCCGGTGCTGGTGGCGGCGGCCTGGTTCAGCAGCTGGGTGACGCGGTCTTTCTGGCGCGCACTTTTGAATTTGTCGGCGTCGTTGTCTGCGCCGGCGGGCGTGCTGCTGGGTTCAGCCATGTCGGGTTTCCTGCGGGTGCTGTTGAGGAAGAATGGAGATGCGCAGGCCGTTCAGCGCAGCCCGCCAGACAGCCATTGCGCATAGCGCGCGAGGTCGACATTGCCGCCGCTGACGATCACCCCCACGCGCTGGCCCGGGGCCTGCACGGCACCGTGCAGCAGCGCCGCAGCGCCCAGACAGCCGGTGGGCTCGACGACCAGCTTCATGCGCTCGGCGAAGAAGCGCATGGTGGCCGCCAGTTCCTCGTCGGTGACGGTGACGATGCGCTGCACCAGCTGCTGGATGACCGGGAAGGTGAGTTGCCCGCTGTGCTGCGTCTGCGCGCCGTCGGCGATGGTTTGTGGCGTGTCGATGTGGACGATCTCACCCCGCGCCAGGCTTTGCTGGGTGTCGTTGCCGGCCTCGGGTTCGACACCGACCACGGCCACGCCGGGACTGAGGTGGTGGGCTGCGACGGCGCTGCCCGAGATCAAGCCACCGCCGCCGACGCAGACCAGCAGCAGGTCCAGCGGACCGGTTTCCTGCAGCAGTTCGGCCGCTGCGGTGCCCTGCCCGGCCATCACGTGCGGGTGGTCGTAAGGCGGGATCAGCGTCATGCCGCGCTCGGCCGCCAGGCGTTGGCCTATCGCCTCGCGGTCTTCGCTGTAGCGGTCGTACAGCACCACCTCGCTGCCGGGCTGGCCGTGCTGGTATTCGCGGGTGGCGGCCAGCTTGGCCGAAGGTGAGTCTTGCGGCATCACGATGACCGAGGGCATGCCCAGCAAGCGTGCCGACAGCGCAATCGCTTGCGCGTGGTTGCCCGAACTGAAGGCGATGACGCCGCCGCGCCGCTGCTCGGGCGTGAACTGCGCCAGCGCGTTGTAGCCGCCGCGAAACTTGAAGGCACCCATGCGCTGGAAGTTTTCGCACTTGAAGAAGACCTGCGCGCCGGTGCGGGCGTCGAAGGTGCTGGACGTCAACACCGGCGTGCGGTGCGCCACGCCTTGCAGGCGGGCGGCGGCGGCTTCGATGTCGGCGTAAACGATCGCCAGCGCGGGGTGGGCCAGTGGGGTCATGGGCGGGGTTGTGCGTCAGGGCCTTGAAAACCACCTTGGCGAAAGGTCAGCACCAAGGTGTCGCGCCAGGCCGGCAGGGCGGCGTCCAGCGGCTGGATGGGGGTGGTTTCGTGGATCACGCGCTCGTCGTCCAGCAGCAGCGCGCTCCACGGTTCGGCCAGCGTGAAGCGCACGCCCTGCGGGCCCACGGCGTCGAACACGCGGGTCTCGCCGCCCTTCACGTTGTGCCGCGCCACGATGATGACGACCACCAGATCGACGCCGTCACGGTGCGCACCTTCAGGCGTCGGGCGCCCGATGCCACCCTCGGTGTCGATGCGAAACGGGTGCGCTTCGACGAACCACGGCCGCGCGCCGCGCAGCCTGTCGGCCACGCCGGCCAGGCCTTGCAGCAAGCGCGCCCAGGCCGGGTCTTGTGCCAGGGCCTCAGGCAGCGCGTCGAACCAGCGCTGGTAGCCGCCGTGCAGCGCGTTGTATTCGACGGGCTGCCAATGCGCGCGGTGCGGCACCGGCTGCATGGCCTGCGGCGTGACCACGAAGCAGCCGTGGCGGCGGCGGCGGTAGCGCCCGCCGTCGCGCAAGTGCGGGTCGGGCGGCAGCGCCGGCCAGTGGCTTTGCCACTGCTGCAAGGTGTCAGAAGTTAGGCCGCACAGCGCGCGCAGCGCTGCAGCGTCGACAACGGCCCAGCCGTCGCCGGACAGTTGTGCCGGCAGGCCGGCCAAGGGAGTGGAAATGGGTGCGGGAAGCGCGGAAAAAGACGTGGCGTTCATGCGGTCGAAACTGAAGCGGGGGCCCGTTTGGTGACATCCGGGCGCTTTTTTTGGAGGCAACACCCCAATCGGGTGTCAGCTTGGTGGTGGGCAGTGCCGTTAAGGTGCTGACAGGTCACGCACATGCACGTCAACACCCTCACCCACCCCACCGCCGATTCAGGCTGTCTGCTCGAAATCATCGAACTGAAGTGGCTGTTGGCCGGACACGGCATGCGCATCCATGTCGAACAGTTGCTGCACGACCCGGAGTATGCCCGGCACACCCTGGACTGCGCGGCCAGCACGTCCAATCCGGTGCTCTGCGAAGTGGCAGCCCGGGTGCGCCGCCACCTGGGTCTGGCCGCGCTGTAAACCGCCCCACCGCACACCCTGCGGCGTAGCATCCGCCGCGTGGGGCGCGCCCCTTGCGTGCCAGCCGGAGGGTTGCCATGAAGCTGCCAATTTCCCACCTGTTGCGCGCCGTGCTGCCCACCACCATGCTGCTGATGGTTGCGCTGCTGGGTGTGCTGCTGGGCGGCTGCAGCACGCCGCCGGCAGCGCCGCAGCCGCTGCTGCCCCATTTGCTGCACGACAGCCACTACCCGGCCGCCGCCGCGCCCGATGAGCGCCACGCCGTCTTCGAGTTCAGTCCGGCCATGCGCGCCTATGCCGCGACGGAACTGAGCGCCGCCGCCCGGCTGCGCGACCCGCGCCAGGCCTTGCTGGACGCGCTGTACCGGCCGGACAAACTGCGCCTGCGCTACGACGCCGGCCGCACACGCAACGCCGCCCAGGCCTTCGAGGCACGGGCCGGCAATTGCTTGTCGCTGGTCATCATGACGGCGGCCTTTGCGCGCCACCTGGGCGTGCCGGTCAGCTACCAGAGCGTGCAGGTTGACGACAGCTACAGCCGCAGCGGCGGGCTGTTGCTGGTCAGCCACCATGTCAACCTGGTGCTGGGCGCGCGCGCGCCGCATTCGACCTTCTCGGCCGGCCGGAACGACGACATGACGGTCGATTTCCTGCCCGCCGACCAGTTGCGCGGCCAACGCACCCAGGCGCTGGACGAACGCACGGTGGTGGCGATGTACTTCAACAACCGCGCCGCTGAAGCATTGGCAGACGGGCCCGGTGCCCACACCCTTGCCTATGCCTGGGCCCGTGAGGCCTTGCGCCACGACCCGCGCTTCTTGCCGGCCATCAACACACTGGCCGTCATCTACCTGCGCGACGGCCACCTGGCCGAGGCCGAGGCCGCCCTGCAGCATGTGCTGGCGCTGGCACCGCTGAGCACCAGCACCTTGTCCAACCTGGCGCTGCTGCTGGAACGCCAGGGGCAGACGGCCCCGGCGCAAGCGGTGCGCCAGCGCCTCGCCCGCCTGCAACCCGACGCGCCCTTCGCCTGGTTCGACCAGGGTCAGCAAGCCATGGCGCGGGGCGACTACGCGCAGGCCCTGGACTTGTTTCAGCGTGAGCTGCGCCGCCAGCCCGACCAGCCCGACGTCTTGCTGGGTGCCGCACAGGCCGCCTGGCGGCTGGGCGACGCCCAGGCTGCCGCCGCCTGGCTGCAACAGGCCTTGAGCCAGGCCGTCAATGGCCCCAGCCGCGAGCTGTACGCGGGCAAGCTGGCCTGGCTGCGTGAACAAGCCCGGCCCTGACTGGCCAGCCGGCAGGCCCCGCCCGGCGCTGGCCGTGGCACAGTCGCGCTCCATGCAGCACCCCGATCCCACCGAATCCGCAGCGCCCATGTCAGCACCCCGTCCCAACCCCAAGCCACCCGCCGCGTCCATCGCAACCACGGCCCCAGCCCGTGCACCGGGCAAAGACAAGAAGCCCAATCCGCTGCTCGAGATCGGCATCACCATCGCCTTGCCCGCGCTGATCCTGACCAAGCTCAGCAGCGCCGACCGCCTGGGCACCGTCTATGCGCTGCTGCTGGCCCTGGCCTTTCCGCTGGTCTGGGGTCTGTGGGACGGCTTGCAACGCCGCAAGGTCAACTGGATGGCTGCACTGGGCATCGTGAGCACCTTGCTGACCGGGGCGATCGGCCTGCTCGCGCTGGACGCCAAATGGCTGGCGGTCAAAGAGGCCGCCGTCCCGGGGCTGATCGGCGTCGCGATCCTGGGCAGCAACTGGACGCGCACGCCGCTGATCCGCGTGATGGTCTTCAACGCTACGCTGTTCGATGTGGACCGCGTGCACGGGGCGCTGGCCGAACGCGGCACCAGCGCAGCCTTCGAGCGCCGGCTGCGCAGCGGCACGGTGCTGCTGGCCGGCACCTTCTTCTTTTCCGCGGTGGCCAACTACGCGCTGGCGCGCTGGGTGGTGACCAGCGCGGCCGGTACGGCGGCCTTCAACCAGGAACTGGGCGAGCTGACCGCCCTGAGCTACCCGGTCATTGCGGTGCCCAGCATGCTGATGATGATGGGGCTGATGTACTGGCTGGTGCGCGGTGCCAAGGCCCTGACCGGGCTGGACCTGGGCGACATGCTGCAGGGCGGCTGAGTAGGGCCCATCCCCATGCCACCCAGCGACCGCCCCGCCGACGACCACGCCACGGACAGCGTCGGCGTTGCCTTGCGGCTGTCGGGCCCCGGCCTGGTAGGCATGGCCCTGTTGCTGGTGCTGCTGGCCCTGGCCGCGGTGCAATTTCGGCAGTTCACCCTGCTGCGCGAAGCAGCCCCGGCCGACGCGACCCTTGTCTCTGCCCGCGGCGGCGACAGCGCCAGCCCCGACCGCGACCGCGACCGCGGGGAAAATCCGGCCAGCGACTGGCGTGCGCGCGCGCTGCGCCTGGAACTGCAGGCCCGCCTGGTCGCTGCACAAAACCGCCTCGGCCTGGCGCTGACGGCGGCGCTGGCCCTGCTGACGCTGGCTTTCGCAGCGCTGGCCTTGCACCAGGTGCGCCTGCTGCGCGAACGCCGTGGCGTGCTGGAAGAACTGGCGCAGAACCTGCGCCAGGCGCGCCGCGAGGCCGAGGCCGCCAGCCAGGCCAAGAGCGCCTTCCTGGCCAACATGAGCCATGAGATCCGCACGCCCTTTCACGGCCTGATGGGCATGCTTTCACTGTTGCGCGAAGCCGGCCTGACGCCGCGCCAGGTCGACTACCTGCGCACCGCCACCGAATCGGCTGACCACCTGCTGGCGCTGCTCAACGACATCCTCGACCTGTCGCAGCTGGAAAGCGGCCACCTGTCGCTGGCACCCACACCGGTCACCGTGCGCGCGCTGCTGCGCGACGTCGAAGCGCTGATGCGCCCGCAGGCCGCCGCCAAGGAACTGGCGCTGCACCTGGATGCAGACCCCGCCGTGCCCGAACGCGTGCTGCTCGACGCCACGCGGGTCAAGCAAATCGTCTTCAACCTGCTGGCCAACGCCATCAAGTTTTCCGACCATGGCGCGGTGGTACTGGACGTGCGCTGCTTCCACAACCCACCTGGCGGACCACCCGGCGACAGCCGCGATGAGCGGCCCTGTTCGCAGCTGGAATTCACCGTCAGCGACACCGGCATCGGCATGGACGAAGCCACCCAGGCGCGCCTGTTCAGCCGCTTCATGCAGGGCGACAGCTCGCGCCTGCGGCGTCATGGCGGCACCGGGCTGGGCCTGGAAATCTCGCGCAACCTGGCCCGCTTGATGGGTGGCGACATCACGGTGCGCAGCCGCCTGGGCGAAGGCAGCCGCTTCACCTTCCGGCTGCCGCTGCAGGCCCTGCCCGACCTGCCCGATGTGGCCCCGCCGACCGCCGCCCCGGGCGGCGGCACGCCGCGCTCGCTTCGCGTGCTGGTGGCCGAAGACCACCCGGTGAACCGCAACTACATGGCGGCCTTGCTGCAAGGCATGGGCCACCGCGCACACTTCTCCGCCAACGGCGAAGAAGCGGTGGAAGCCGCCCGGGTGCAGCGCTTCGACGTGGTCCTGATGGACCTGCACATGCCGGTGCTGGACGGCGCGGGCGCGACCCAGGCCATCCGCAGCCTGACCGACCCGCGCCACTCGACCGTGCCCATCGTCGCGATGACGGCCGACGCTTTCCCCGAAACCAAGAGCCGTTGCCTGGTCGCCGGCATGAACGATTTCCTGACCAAGCCCGTCAGCCCGCCGGTGCTGGCCACCTGCTTGCGCCGGCTGTTCGGTTCCAGCAGCGGTAGCGGTAGCGGTAGCGGCAGCGGCCATGCACCCGGGCCGCAAGCGCCCACTGCCCTGGCGGGTGGCTCGGCAATGGGTGGCTTGCTGGTCGACGCCGCCGCCCTGGCCCTGAGCCTGCAGGCCATCCCCGCGCCCCGCCTGAGCGCGCTGATCACCAGCTTCCTGGACCAGGGCCCCGAAACCGTGCAGCGCCTGCGCGCCGCCGTGCGCGACGCGCAACTGCTGGACTTGCGCGTGCACGCCCACGCCGCCAAAGGTGCAGCGCTGAACCTGGGCCTGACCGGGCTGGCGCACACGGCGCAGGCCCTGCAAGATGGCGCGGCGCACCTGCCGGCGCACGAAATTGCGCGCCTGGTGCAGCACTTCGAGGCGCAACTGCCAGCCACGCGGATGGCCGTGCGGGCGGCCCTGGAGCAGGCTGCCGGCCAGGCCCGGACGTCGACAGCGGCACCGACACCGGCACACGACCAGACCGCCGAGCTGCCGCCCCCTACACGATGATGGGTTCGGGTTCCAGCCGGATGCCGAAGCGCCCGTAGACGCTTTCCTGGATGGCGCGGGCCAGCGTCACCACCTCGGCCCCGCTGGCACCACCGCGGTTCACCAGCACCAGCGCCTGCTTTTCGTAGACGCCCGCGCGGCCCACCGATTTGCCCTTCCAGCCGCAGGCGTCGATCAGCCAGCCCGCAGCCAGCTTGATGGCGCCGTCGGGCATCAGGTAGTGCACGATCTCCGGGTCGCGGCCGATGATGTCGCGGCACTGTTCGGGCGTGACCACGGGGTTCTTGAAAAAGCTGCCGGCGTTGCCGATGACTGCCGGGTCGGGCAACTTGGCGCGGCGGATGGCGCAGATCCAGTCGAAGATGGTTTTGGCGTCCGGCGTTGCGTTGCCGGTTTCGGTCATCTTGCGTTCGATGTCGAGGTAACCGCGCACCGGCTGCCAGGGCTTGGGCAGGCGCAGGCGCACGCGGGTGATCACGCTTTTTCCCGCCAGCCCGCCAAAGCCGGTTTGCTTGAAGACGCTGTCGCGGTAGCCGAACTGGCAGTCGGCGGCGCTTAAGCTCACGCTGCGGCCGGTGACCAGGTCGACCGCGTCCAGGCTGTCGAAACGGTCTTTCAGCTCGACGCCGTAAGCGCCGATGTTCTGCACCGGCGAGGCGCCCATCAAGCCCGGGATCAGCGCCATGTTTTCCAGCCCTGGCCAGCCGTGCTCCAAGGTCCAGGCCACGATGCTGTGCCAGGACTCGCCAGCACCGGCCTCGACGATCCAGGCGTCGGCGTCTTCGCGCACCAGGCGGCGGCCCATGATTTCCACCTTCAGCACCACGGCGTCGAGGTCGTGCGTCAGCACCACGTTGCTGCCGCCACCGAGGATGAATTTCGCCGCCAGGCCCAAGGCGGGGTGGTCGACCACGCGGCGCACATCGGCTTCGCTTTTCAGCCGCACCAGCGTGCGCGCCACGGCAGGCAGGCCGAAGGTGTTGAAGTCGCGCAGGCTGGCGCGGTGTTGCACATCGAGCGGGGCGGGCACGGGCACGGGGACAGGGACGGGCATGGGGGCGGAAGGCACAGGCATGCCGTCATTTTCGGGCATATTCAGCCCCTTCCCGCCATTCCAACGCACCTGCCCATGCCCAGCTTTGACGCCGTCATCGAACCCGATCTGGTTGAACTGAAAAACGCCGTCGAACAGGCGAACAAGGAAATCGGCACGCGCTTCGATTTCAAAGGTTCCAGTGCCAAGGTCGAACTGACATCGCCCACCCCCAAGACGCGCGAAATGACGCTGTGGGCCGACAGCGATTTCCAGCTCGACCAGGTGCGCGAGGTGCTGATCGGCCGCCTGACCAAACGCGGCGTCGACGTGCGCTTTCTCGACTTCAGCGCCACGCCGCAGAAGATGAGCCACGACAAGCTGAAGCTGGCTGTTGCCGTGAAAAACGGCGTGGACGCCGAGGCCGGCAAGAAGATGCAGCAGGCGCTGAAGGCCAGCAAATTGAAGGTGCAAGGTGCCATCCAGGGCGACGCCGTGCGCGTCACCGGCGCCAAGCGCGACGACCTGCAGGCGGCCATGGCCATCCTGCGCAAGGAAATCACCGAGTGGCCGGTGTCCTTCAACAACTTCAGGGATTGAGCGCGCCGAACCGGCGCGCTGTCTGCATGGCGCCGGTGCTGCTGGCGCTGGGTGCCGCGCCATCCGTTCACGCGCAAAGCGTGGTGCTGGCCGGGCGCATGGGCGAACGGGCGCTGCTGGTCATAGCCGGCCGTCCGCGCACGCTGGCGGTGGGTGAAGCAGCCGACGGCGTGAAGTTGCTGCGCTGGGTCGACGACAGCGCTGACGTCGAACACAACGGCCGCGCCGTGCGCCTGCGCGTGGGCGCCACGCCGGCCCAGTTGGGCGGCACACCGCTGGCCACCGCCGCGCGCGAAGTCGTCATCACCGCCGGCCCCGGCGGCCACTTCACGGCCAGCGGTGCCATCAACGGGCAGGCCGTCAGCTTCATGGTCGACACCGGTGCCACGCTGGTGGCTCTGGGCCGCGACCAGGCCGAACGCCTGGGCATCGACCTCAGCAGCGCCCGCCCGGCCGTGACGCAAACCGCCAACGGCCCGGTGACCGTGCAACTGGTGACGCTGAACACGGTGCGCGTGGGCGAACTGGAACTGAGCAACGTCGGTGCGGCCGTGCTGCCCATGCCGATGCCCCTGGTGCTGCTCGGCAACAGCTTTCTCGCCCGCCTGCAGATGCGCCGCGACAACGACGTGATGCGGCTGGAACGGCGCTGAAACCAGGCCGCTGCAAGCCCCCAAGGCCCGGCCTGCTGTCACGCCTTTGTCTCAGCAGCGACACCTTGAATTAGAACGGTCGTGCTAAAAACGCAGGCCGTACCCGCCACCGCAGGAGCACCGCCCTCATGGACCTGAACTTCACCGGCGAAGAACTCGCCTTTCGCCAAGAAATCCGGCAGTGGGTGGCAGAAAACCTGCCCGCCGACATCAGCCACAAGGTGCGCCTGGCGCTGCGCCTGACGCGCGACGACCTGCAGCGCTGGGCCAAGATCCTGGGCAAGAAGGGCTGGCTGGGTTGGGGCTGGCCCACGCAGTTCGGCGGGCCGGGCTGGAACGCCATCCAGAAGCATTTGTTCGAAGAAGAATGCGCTTTGGCCTGTGCGCCGCGCGTCATCCCTTTCGGCCCGGTGATGGTGGCCCCGGTCATCATGGCCTTCGGCAACGCCGAACAGCAAAAGCGCTTTCTGCCCGGCATCGCCAGCGGCGAGGTCTGGTGGAGCCAGGGCTACAGCGAGCCAGGCTCGGGCAGTGACCTGGCCAGCTTGAAGTGCAAAGCGGAACGGGTCACCACAAGTTCGGGCGACAAATACATCGTCAACGGCCAGAAAACCTGGACCACGCTGGGCCAGTTCGGCGAGTGGATCTTCTGCCTGGTGCGCACCAGCAACGAAGGCAAGCCGCAGACCGGCATCAGCTTCCTGCTGATCGACATGAAGAGCCCCGGCGTGACGGTGCGCCCCATCGTGCTGATGGACGGCGAACCCGAAGTGAACGAGGTCTGGTTCGACAACGTCGAGGTGCCGGCCGAGAACCTGATCGGCGAAGAGAACAAGGGCTGGACCTACGCCAAGCACCTGCTGGCCCACGAACGCACCAACATCGCCGACGTCAACCGCGCCAAGCGGGAACTCGAGCGCCTGAAGCGCGTCGCGAAAGAGGAAGGTGTGTACGAAGACGCCCGCTTCCGCGACCAGATCGCGCTGCTGGAAGTGGACGTGGTGGCGCTGGAAATGATGGTGCTGCGCGTGCTGTCGGCCGAGAAGAACGGCAAGCAAAGCCTGGACGTGGCCGGCCTGTTGAAGATACGCGGCAGCGAAATCCAGCAGCGCTACACGGAACTGATGATGCAGGCTGCCGGGCCGCTGTCGCGTGCCCGGGTGGACGAGGCCATGGAAGCCGGCTGGCAGGGCGACCTGGCCCTGCCGACGGCCATCCTGCCGCTGGCCGGCACCTACTTCAACATGCGCAAGACGACCATCTACGGCGGGTCGAACGAAGTGCAACGCAACATCGTTGCGCAAACGGTTTTGGGGAGCTGAACCATGGACTTCGATTTCTCTGACGACCAGGAATCGCTGCGCGACGCCGTGCGCCGCTGGGTGGACAAGGGCTTCAACTTCGAGCGCCGCCACGCGCTGGCCAAGGCCGGCGGCGCGACCCGAGCGGTCTACACCGAACTGGCTGAACTGGGGCTGACCGGCCTGGTCGTGCCCGAGGCCCACGGCGGCCTGGGCCAGGGCGCCATCGACGCCATGGTGGTCAGCGAAGAGCTGGGCCGCGGCCTGGTCAACGCGCCCTACACCTTCGCCGCGCTGATGGCCCCGCGCCTGCTGGCCGTGGCCCCCGAGGCGCTGCAGGCGCAGTGGCTGCCGGCGATTGCCAGTGGGCAGGCGATGGTGGTGCCGGCGCTGCAGGAACGCGCGGCGCGCTACCAACTGGCGCACGTCACCACCCGCGCGGTGCAGACGGCCAGCGGCTGGCAACTCGACGGCCGCAAGACCGTGGTGCCCGGCGGTGACGAGGCCGATGCCTACATCGTGCCGGCCCGCATCAGTGGTGCCGACAACGATGCAGCCGGCATCGCCCTGTTCCTCGTCGAACGCAGCGCCACGCTGGTCACCGGCTACCCGACGCAGGACGGCGCGCGCGCCGCCGACGTGACGCTGAAAGCCAGCGCGGCCACGCTGATCACCACCGACGGCCACGCCGTGCTGGAGGACGCGGTGGACGCCGGCATCGCCGCGCAATGCGCCGAGGCCGTGGGCCTGATGGACAAGCTGGTGGCCGTCACCGTCGAGTACATGAACACGCGCAAGCAGTTCGGCAGCACGCTGGCCGGGTTTCAAGCCCTGCGCCACCGCATCGCCGACGTGAAGATGCAGCTGGAACTGGGCCGCTCGATGAGCTACTACGCCAGCCTGAAGATGGGCGTGCCTTCCGAACAGCGCCGCCGCGCCATCAGCCAGGCCCGCGTGCAACTGGGTGCCAGCATGCGCTTCGTCGGCCAGCAGTGCATCCAGCTGCATGGCGGCATCGCCTGCACCGACGAGTACATCGCCAGCCATTACTTCAAGCGCCTGACGATGCTGGAGATGAGCCTGGGCGACACGCTGCACCACCTGGGTGAGGTTTCCAGTCGCATGCAGGACACGGCGGGCGTGTTCGCCTGACATTTCACATTACCCCGGTAATTCGCTAGCATCGCCGCATGCAAGAAGCTCACACCAAACTCACTTCGCAAGGCCAGGTTTCGGTGCCGGCGGCGGTACGCCGCTTTCTGCATCTGATGCCAGGCTCGGTGCTGGTGTGGTCGCAGGACGGCGACCGCATCGTTGTCGAAAGAGCGAAGCGGCACAGCACGGCGGAGATCCATCAGGCGCTGTTTGCCTCAAACCCACTGCCTGCCGGCGCGCCAGCTAAAACGCTGACCGAACTGAAGGAAGGCATACGCCAGCACATGAAGCAACGGCATGTTGGCCGTTGATACCAATGTGCTGGTGCGGCTGCTGGCCCGCGACGACGCCAAGCAGGTAGCCGCTGCCGATGCGGCCATTGCCAATGGTGCATGGGTATCGCAGTTGGTTCTGGCCGAGTCCATCTGGGTACTCGGCGCCATTTACGAACGCGCGGCGAAACAATTGATCGCTGCGCTCGAATTGCTGCTGGCTCACGAAACCCTGGTGCTGCAAGACGCCGATGTGGTGGCTGCGGCGCTGGTGCAGTTTCGCATCAAGCCCGCCTTGGGTTTTTCGGACTGCCTGGTGCTGGAGATCGCCCGCAAGGCCGGCCACCAGCCGCTGGCGACCTTCGACAAAGCCCTCGGCCGTCTGGCTGGCACCCAACGGCTGTGAGGCCTGCGTGACACCGCCTTGAGCTTGCTCGCACCAGGCGCCATCACCGACATCGCCGGCCTGCTGGTCGGCCACGCTGCAGCCCCCGGGCGGCCCACGGGCTGCAGCGTCGTCTTGTGCCCGCAAGGCGTGGTCTGCGGGGCCGCCGTGCGCGGCGGCGCACCGGGCACGCGTGAGACCGACCTGCTGCGCCCCGAGAACAGCGTGGAGCGCGTGCACGCCCTGCTGCTGACCGGCGGCAGCGCCTTCGGCCTGGACGCCGCCGGTGGTGTGATGCGCTGGCTGGACGAACGCGGCCACGGGCTGGTCGTCGGCGCGGCGGCCAACGCGCACACCGGCCTGCCGGTGCGCGTGCCCATCGTGCCGGCCGCCGTGCTGTTCGACCTGTGGGTCGGCGACCCCCGCATCCGGCCCGATGCCGCAACGGGTTACGCGGCCTGTGAAGCCGCTGTGCCGTCGCCGCCACAGCAAGGCTGCGCGGGCGCCGGCCTGGGTGCCACGGTGGGCAAGCTGTACGGCATCGCCCGCGCGATGAAAGGCGGCGTCGGCACGGCGTCGCTGCGCCTGGGCCGCTACACGGTGGGCGCGCTGGTGGCGGTGAATGCCATCGGGGACGTCATCGACGAATACGGCGCGGTGATCGCCGGGGCGCGCAGCGCGGACGGCACGGCAGCGATCGGCACCACCCGCGCGCTGCTGGACGGTGCTGGCCCGCCGCAGGTGACGCACGCGATGGCCGGCATGGCCACCACCATCGGCGTCATCGCCACCGACGCGCTGCTGAGCAAGGCGCAGGCGACGCAACTCGCGTCGCTGGCCCACCACGGACTGGCGCGCAGCGTCAGCCCGATCACGCCGCACGATGGCGATGCTTTCTTCGCTTTGGCAACAGGCGGTGCGGGTGCGCCAGGCGACCTGACCGCCCTGGGCGCACTGGCCGCCGAGGTGGTGGCGCGGGCCATCCGCAACGCGGTGCTGGCGGCCACGGCCTGGCCGGCGCAGGGCGCAGCAGCGGGCATCCCGGCCGCCAGCGACCTGGCCGCCCCTTGCTGAACAATCCAGCCATGCGCATCGCCCAGATACTTTTCAGCCAAGGCTTCGGCAGCCGCCGCGACTGCACCGGCTTGCTGCAAAACGGCCTGGTGCGCGTGGGCGGCCGGGTGCTGGAAGACCCCCATGAAGAGTTCGAGCCGCAGGATCTGGTCTTCGAGGTGCAGGGCCGGGCTTGGGCCTACCACGCGAAAGCGCTGCTGATGCTGCACAAGCCAGCCGGCTACGAATGTTCGCAAAAGCCCAAGCACCACCCCAGCGTGTTGAGCCTGCTGCCCGTGCCCTTGCGGCTGCGCGGCGTGCAGCCGGTGGGCCGGCTGGATGAAGACACCACCGGGCTGCTGCTGCTGACCGACGACGGCGCGCTGATCCACCGCCTGACCAGCCCCAGGCACCACGTGCCCAAGGTCTACGAGGTGGGCACCAAGCACCCGGTGGACGAAACGCAGTTGCAGCGCCTGCGCGACGGCGTGGTGCTGGACGACGACCCGGCGCCGGTGCGCGCCGCCGCCGCCGAGCGCAGCGGCGACTGCGCGCTGACGCTGACCCTCACCGAAGGCAAATACCACCAGGTCAAGCGCATGCTGGCGGCGGTGGGCAACCGGGTCGAAACGCTGCACCGCAGCCGCTTTGGCGGGCTGGATCTGACCGCGCCGGGCTTGTTGCCCGGAGCGTGGCGCTGGGTCAGCGCGGCCGAACGGCTGGCCCTCAGCGCTTCGCCGACTGCTTCGCAGCCAGACGCCGCGCCAGGCGCTGGCGGTTGAGCTGACGCAGCCGCAGCGCGGCGCGTTCGACCAGCAGCAGGGCCGCATCCTGCAGCCGCCAGGCCCCATCCGGCTTCAAGGCACCCGCAGTGCGGCGCTGGTGCACCGCCGCCAGCACCGCCTGCTGCCACGCGTCAACGGTTTGCGTCAGGTTGTGGTGCTGCCGAACGGTGGCCCGCGCGGCCGCCGCCACCGTCAAGCGCCAAGCGCTGTCGTCGATGGCACCTTGCAAGGCCGCCTGCCAGGCCTGCACGTCGTTGGGCACCAGCCTGCCGGTGACGCCGTCCTGCACCACCTCGCGGTAGGGGCTGACCGCCGAACACAGCACGGGGATGCCTGCCTCGGCGTACTCGAACCACTTCAGCGCGCTCTTGCAGGCCGCGAAGCGGCTGTCTTCCAGCGGGATCACCGCCACCGCGTTGGGCAGGCTGCGGGCAAAGGCGATGAAGTCGTCGCGCGGCATCAGCGCCTCGCGACGCACCGGCACACCGGCCGCCGCGAAAGCCGCGCCCGGCGGACCGACCACGACGATGTCCACCCCTGGGCGCTGCACCGCCAGCAGGGCCGGATAGAGCCAGTCCGTGGCCAGGCGCTCCATGCTGGCGAACAGCAGACTCACCGGTGCCTTCGCGTCCTGCGCCGGCAGCGGCAAAGGGCCCAGCGGCAGCGCGCAGTTGGGCACGACACAGGTTGGCGGCAAGGCCTGTTCACGCGCCAGTTCACAGCCCAGCCGGGCCGTCGAGACAGTGACCGCATCGGCCTCTTCCAGACAACGGCGCACCCAGCCTTGCTGGGCCTGCAGCGCGCGGTGGTTCGAGATGTGCGGCGGCACGTCGGTCAGCAGGTCGTCGATCTCGCTGATCACCGCAGCGCCGCGCAAGCGCATCGCGCGCTGCAGGCGCCAGGCCCGTCGCGTGGCACCGCGCTGCACGATCAGCACGTCGGCAGCCGCCAGGTCGGCCCGGCTGCAGTCGTGAAAAGAGCGCAGCGTCAGCGACCAGCCGGTGCGCTGCGCCAGCGCCTGCAAAGGCGTGCGCAGACGGATGTCAGCAATCAGGGCCTGGATGTCGCCGGCCAGCGCCAGCAGCTTCATGCAGCCCGATCGGGGCCCGGCTTGCAAGCCTTGAACTCCCAGATGACATGGCCGCAAGCGCCGCGGCGTGCGCGCCGGGCCAGCCGCATGCGCTGCCACCAACTGTGGGGCGGCGGAGTGTAGACAGCGCCGGCATGGTGGCGCGTCAATTCAACGCGCACGGCCTCGAAGTCGCCGCGGTAGCCGTACATCGCGGCGCGCCGCTCGGGCCTGACGAAGTATTCGTGCGTGCCGGCGGTGATGAAGTTGACGTGGGTCGGGTCCTGGAAAACCGCTGGATGCGGGTAAACCGGCGTGACGGCGTACAGCAGACCGCCCGGCTTGAGCACGCGCCAGACCTCGTCCATCAGTTCGATGAACGGAAAGCGCGTCGCAGCGCCATCGGCCGTGGCCAGCACGCGCGGCACGTGCTCGAAGAAATCGTAGGCCGACACCGAATCGAAGCTGCTGGTGTCGAAAGGGATGGGCTGCAGCACCAGGTTGGCCCGGCGCACCGTGCCGCTGGCTGCGTTGCCGCCGATGTCCACGCCAAACAGTTCGTCTTGCCGGTAAGGGTTGCGCGGCACGTCGCCGCAGCCCAGGTCGAGGTGTCGGGTCATGAAGTGCGGTGCTTGAAATAACCAAGGATGGACGCGGCCTGGCCGAGCACGGCGGTGCTGGCCTCGGTGCGCCCCACCACACGGCGGCGCGCCACCACGGCCTGGGCCAGGCGGGGCTGACCGGCAAACAGGGCCGCGCGGGCCAGGCGGCGGGCGTCGCGGCTGGCAAAGAAAGCGTCGGGCAAGGCCTGCAGCCATTGCAGCAAATCGCCTTCGCTGACAAAGCGCGGCAGGTTGTACGGGCCGTGAAAACCAAATGTCGGGCCACTGGGGGCTTCGTTCTCGAAGGCGAAGCGCCGGGCCAGCGCTGGCGGCGCGAAGCTGACGCCGTGCAGGCGTTCGAGTTGTTCGCGGTAGGTCACGCACAGCGCTTCGTCTTCCGGGTGCAGGCGGGTCAGGCGCGGGTCGCGGCCGGCAGCCAGCAGGCGGCGTGAACGCAGCGAGAAGCCGCCATTGCCCACGCTGCGGCCGGCCGGCGCGTCGGGCCACACGGCACCGATGTAGTCGTGCACCAGGAACTCGTCGGTCCAGGCCGCTGGGTCGGCGACGAAGCCGTCCCACTGCGTGACCAGAACGTGCGAACTGCGGATGTGGGCCGGCAGTTCGCGCAGCACGAACTGCGAGTAATCGGCACCCGAGGTGATCGGGCCGATGTCGATGATCTCGACGCCGGGTACAACGCGCTGGGGCAGCCATTGGTGGGTGAAGAGCAGCACCCGGGCGAAGTCGATGCCGGCCATCGAGCGCCACAAAGACTGCATGGCCAAGCCCGGCGCCCGCGTGTCGACGGCGCACAGCGTGACTTGCTTTAGGGGCAGGCGGGCCATGCGTTTCATTGTGCCAGCCGGGTGCGCGGTGCCCGGCCTGGCAGCGCCAATACGCTGCGCGCCGATACACTGCGCGCCGATGAACGAACGCCCAGAACGACGAATCGGTATCAGCCTGGGCAACATCGGTGCGCTGCACGACGGCCTCGGTGAGTTCGCTTTGCAGATCGGCCAGCGCATCGCGGCCTTGGCGCCGGCCTGGCGCGAAGCGCACGGCATCCACATCGACTTCCACCTGCGTGAAAAGCTCGACGGCCTGTTCGGGCGCGACGTGGGCTACCTGCACGTCAACCGCTGGCACCGTGTGCGCCACGTGCGGCCGCAGCCTTATGCGCTGTGGCACAGCCTGCACCAGCTGAACAAGAACCTGCCGCCGAACATGGAAGCGAGCAGCCACGCGCGGCTGGTGACGGTGCACGACCTGAACTACCTGATCGGCCGCAACGCGTTTTCGAAGTGGCGCCACCACCGCCGCACGCGGGCGCTGATGCAGCGCACCGACGAAGTGGTGGCCATCAGCCAGTACACCGCCGCCGACGTACGCCGCCACCTCGGCTGGAGCGGGCCGCTGCAGGTCATCCACAACGGCGCGCGCAGTTTTGTCGATGCAGCGCGCGAACCGCTGGCCGGCTGGGCGCTGGACGACACCCGGCCCTTCCTGTTCCACCTGAGCCGCATGTCGCCATCGAAGAACCCGCAGGCTTTGATCGAACTGGCGCGAGCGTGGCCGGCGATGACTTTCGTGCTCTGCGGTCCGCCCAGCGACGACGCCAAGCACTTGCGCGCCACCGTCAAGCTGCCCAACCTGCAGTTCCACCTGGGCATCAACGACGCGCAGAAGGCCTGGGCCTACGCGCAGTGCACGGGCTTCCTCTTCCCGTCGCTGACCGAGGGCTTCGGCCTGCCGCCCATCGAGGCCATGCACTTCGGCAAGCCGGTGTTCCTGGCCCGGCGCACCTGCCTGCCGGAAATCGGCGGCGCGGCGGCCGACTACTTCGACGACTTCGAACCCGCTGCGATGCGCGCCGTCATCGAACACGGCCTGGCGCGCCACGCGCAGCCCGGTCGTTCCGAGGCGATACGCCAACACGCGGCGCAGTTCGACTGGGACCGCGCAGCGAACAGCTACCTGGCGCTGTACCGGCGATTGCTGGGCCTGCCACCGGGATAATCGGCCGCCATGCAGATCCACCGCAGTTTCCAGTTGAACCGTGCCGATGTCCCGGCCGGCTGCGCTGTGACGATCGGCAACTTCGACGGCGTGCACCGCGGCCACCAGGCCATGCTGGCGCTGCTGACCAGCGAAGCGCGTCACCGCGGGGTGCCGTCTTGCGTGCTGACCTTCGAACCGCACCCGCGCGACCATTTCGCCCGGCTGGCCGGCAAGCCCGAACTCGCCCCACCGCGCATTGCCACGCTGCGCGACAAGCTCATCGAACTGCAACGCTGCGGCATCGAGCACGTGGTGGTGCAGCGCTTCGACGCGGCCTTTGCGGCGATGACGCCGCAGGCCTTCATCGCCGACGTGTTGCAGCAGGGTTTGCGGGCCCGCTACGTCCTGGTCGGCGACGACTTCAGCTTCGGTGCGAAGCGGGCCGGCAATTACGCGATGCTCGACGCGGCCGGCGCGGCATCGCAAGGCCCGGCCAGCTTCGACGTGGCGCGGATGATGAGCTACGAGGTGCACGGCCTGCGCGTGTCCAGTTCGGCTGTGCGCGAGGCCCTGCACAGTGGCGACATGCCACGCGCCGAGGCCCTGCTGGGCCGGCCCTACGCCATCAGCGGCCACGTGGTGCATGGGGCCAAGCTGGGCCGCGAGCTGGGCTTTCGCACGCTGAACCTGCGCTTCGGCCACCCGCGCCCGGCCGTCAGCGGCATCTTCGTCGTGCGCGTGCACGGCCTGGCCGACCGGCCCCTGGACGCCGTGGCCAGCCTGGGCGTGCGGCCCACCGTGGAAGACGACGGCCGCGTGCTGCTGGAAGTGCATTGCCTGGACTGGCCCGCCGGACTGGGCCGCGACGACGGCTACGGGCAATGCGTGCGCGTGGAACTGCTGCACAAGCTGCACGACGAACTGAAGTACGACGGCCTGGACGCGCTGCGCGAGGGCATCGCGCGCGACACCGCTGAGGCCGCGGCCTGGCACGCACAGGCCCCGCAGGCCGCCCGGGCAGCGCCGCATGTGCGGCCTGTGCGGGCAGCGCCATAGCCGCCGCTTAGAATCAAGGCTATGTTCAAGCCGCCGTCATTGCGCTTCCGTTGGCACGCCACCAGGCACCGGCAAGGCACGCGCGACCGAATTATTCGGAACCAGCGCTGATCACCCTGATCGCGCGCTGAAGGCCGGGCGCCCTGCCCCGGCACCGGGCGCCGCCCTGACGGCGCCGTCCACCCAGCCTGCACCGCCAGCCGCAGCCTTGCGGCCCTGAGGATTGCCATGAACGCCCCGACGCCCACCCCGCCCGCCACACCCGCTGCCACCGACTACCGCAGCACGCTGAACCTGCCCGACACGCCCTTCCCGATGCGCGGCGACCTGCCCAAGCGCGAGCCAGGCTGGATCAAAGGCTGGAACGACACCGAACAGAACGGCGGCCTGTACAAGCGCCTGCGCGACGCCCGCATCGGCGCGCCGCTCTTCGTGCTGCACGACGGCCCGCCCTACGCCAACGGCAAGCTGCACATCGGCCACGCGGTCAACAAGATCCTGAAGGACATGGTCGTCAAGAGCCGCCAGCTGGCCGGCTTCGATGCGCGTTACGTGCCGGGCTGGGACTGCCACGGCCTGCCCATCGAAAACCAGATCGAGAAAGACCACGGCCGGGGCCTGCCGCGCGACAAGGTGCAGGCCCTGAGCCGCGCCTACGCCACCGAGCAGATCGCCCAGCAGATGGCCGACTTCCAGCGTCTGGGCGTGCTGGGCGACTGGGCCCACCCTTACCGCACGATGGACAAGGCGAACGAGGCCGGCGAGATCCGCGTGCTGAAGCGCCTGGTCGAGCGCGGCTACGTCTACCGCGGCCAGAAGCCGGTGTACTGGTGCTTCGACTGCGGCAGCTCGCTGGCCGAATTCGAGATCGAATACGCCGACAAGAAAAGCGCCACCGTCGATGTCGGCTTCCTGGCCGCTGAACCCGCCAAGCTGGCCACCGCCTTCGGCCTGCCCGCGCTGAACAAGGATGCGTTTGCCGTCATCTGGACCACCACGCCCTGGACCCTGCCCGCCAACCAGGCGCTGAACCTGAACCCGGCGCTGAATTACGCGCTGGTGGACACCGAACGCGGCCTGCTGATCCTGGCCGAAGCGCTGGTGGAAAAGTGTCTGGAACGCTACGGCATGACGGGCGAGGTGTTGGCCACCGTCAAGGGTGAAAAACTGGGCGGCCTGAACTTCCGCCACCCGCTGGCCGCAGTCGATGCCGGCTATGACCGGCTGTCGCCCATCTACCTGGCCGACTACGCCACCGCCGACGACGGCACCGGCCTGGTCCACAGTTCACCGGCCTATGGCGTGGACGACTTCAAC
>JANMZP010000023.1:0-2967 GCA_031383435.1 Betaproteobacteria bacterium
CGCGCTCGGGCACGGTGCGCAGATTGCCCAGGCCGTCGGCGAACTTGCCGGTCAACACCTGGGTCAGCACGGCTGCGGGCGGGTTCAGGTACGGCGCCGGGCTGAAGACCTTGGCGATCAGTTCGCGGTTGTCGGGCTTGCTCGCCATGGCGGCGGCGGTCAGCACGCTGCGGTACAGGGCGGCGAAGGTGTTGGGGTTGCTTTCGATAAAGCCCGCGGGCACGCCGAAAGCGCAGCAAGGGTGACCGTCCCAGATCTCGCGGCTCAGGATGTGGATGGAGCCGACTTCCTCGAAGACCGCACGCTGGTTGAAGGGGTCAAGCCCGAGGAAGCCGTCGATGTTGCCGGCGCGCAGGTTGGCCACCATCTCGGCCGACGGCGTGACGCGCAGCCGCCTGCCGCCGGACAACGTGGCCTTCATCGCGCTGCCCATTGAGGTGGTGGCGCAGCCCTGCCCATCACCGTGGTGTGCGCCCATGCGACGGCGGGCTGGACGCATGAACCCGCGACCGCTGCCGCTGCCGCGCAGCGCCTGACCGTGCGCTGGCTGCCGGCCACCGCCGCCGTCTACATCGACCCGGCCGCGCGCACGCTGCGTACCCTCGCGCGGCCCGCTGCGCTGGCACCAACTGGTGCTGTTGCGCGGTGCCGGCATCCAACAGGCGCAGGCTGTCGCGCAGGCCATCGTGAAGGCCACGGCCTGAGGCTGTCGAAATCCACGACTGGTTGGGGTTATGGGCCCATTTCCGAGTAGGTCGGCCGGACCGTTTGGCGTAAGGTCCAGCCCATGGATCAAGCGACCTTGACATGGGGCCTGCTCGCTGCGGGCATCGCCCTCGCGGTGGTGGGCGGGCTGTGGTGGCGCGGCCGGCAACAGCGTGCCGAAGCGGCACGCGCGGCGGCGCAAGCGCTGCAAGACAGCCAGCGCCGGACCGCTGAGGCCCAGGCCGCCGAGCGCCTGCGCGCCGAGCAGGCCGTCCGCGCGCAGGCCGAACGCGAAGCCCAGCAACGCGCACGCGCCGAGGCAGAGCGCGCAGCAGCGGCTGCGCAAGCCGGCGCCCTGGCCGAAGCGCGCGCCCTGGCCGAAGCGCGCGCCGTGGCCGAGCGCGCCGCTGCCGCGCAAACCGCTGCAACTGCCGCTGCGGCTTCGGCTGCGGCTGCGGTGGCGGCTGCGGCAGCAGCCAGCACCCGCGCCACGCCGCGCAGCCCGGCCGACACACTGGTGATGGTGGCCGACGATTCCAAGGTGGTGCGCGTGAAGACCAGCCGCTTGCTGGCCCAGCACGGTTACCGCGTGGTGCTGGCCGAAGACGGCGCGCAGGCCGCGCAGCTCATCGAAACCGAAGTGCCGGCGGTGCTGGTCACCGACGTCGAAATGCCCGGCCTCGATGGCTTCGAGCTGACCCGCCATGTGCGTGCCCACCCGCGCGCCAGCGGCATCCCCATCATCATGATCACTTCGGCCGACGACCGGCTGAAGCAAGCGGCCGCCGAAGCCGGCGTGACGCTGGTGTTGGGCAAGCCCTACCCGGAAGCGGAACTGATCGCCTGCATCGAACGTTCGCAAGTCGCGGCCACCGCCTGAGGCCGTCTGAGGCCGTCTACCGCCGCAGGCCGCTGCCGATCAGGGTGCTTCCATGCCCTTGTCCTTCAGCACCGCAGCCGCCGTGGGCGAGGCCAGCCAGTCGAGCAGTGCCTTCGCCGGCCCGCCATCGCGCGCGGCCGCCGACACGCCACCGGCATAGACGGTGTGGTTCTGGATTTCAGCCGGCAGCACGGGCTTGAAGGCACCCCCCGTCAGCACCTGGATCTCGGCCGCCTGAGCCATGCAGACCGCGCCGAACAACGCTGCGGCCAACAGGCTGGCCTGGGCCATTTGGTGGGCTGTGGAGCGCACTGGCAAGCGGGCTGGCAAACGCACTGGCAAGCGCACTGGCAAGCGGGCTGAAAAGTGGGCTGAAAAGTGGGCTGAAAAGCGCGCTGTCGTCATGGGTGTCTCGCCGTCGGCATGCATCAGGACGGCCAGTCTGTCACAAGCACCCACCGCCGGACGGCAACAGCGGGCAAGCCCTGCTGCTGTGGCAGACCGCGATGGGGCAGCATCCGGCGACCGGCCCCACGAGCCACCAGGAGACCCGCCATGCACCCCATCCACACGACCCGCCGCCTTGCCCTGACCGCCCTTGCAGCTGCCGCCACCGCGCTGGCATTCGCCGGCAAGGCGCAGGCCCAAAGCACCTACCCCGACAAGCCCATCCGCATCACCGTCACCTTCACGCCCGGCGGCGCGCCCGACATCCTGGCGCGCCTGCTGGCCGAGAAACTGAACACCGCCTGGGGCCAGCCGGTGCTGGTGGAGAACCGCCCCGGTGCGGGCGGCAACACGGGGTCTGACTTTGTCGCCAAGGCCGCGCCCGACGGCTACAACATCGTCGTCGGCACGGTGGGCACGCATTCGATCAATGGCGCGCTGTACCCCAAGATGCCCTATGACATGGTGAAAGACTTCGCGCCCATCACGCTGCTGGCCACCACGCCCAACATGCTGGTGGTGCACAACGGGGTGCCGGCCAAGAACCTGAAGGAATTCATCGCGCTGGGCAAGAAGGAAGGCAAGATGAGCTTCGCTTCATCGGGCTCGGGCACCAGCATCCACGTCTCGGGCGAGCTGTTCAAGACGATGACCGGCATCGACATGGAACACATCCCGTACAAGGGCCGCGCCACCGCCATCCCCGACGTGCTGGGCGGCCGCGTGACGATGATGTTCGACAACATGCCCAGCAGCCTGCCGCTGGTCCGCGAAGGCAAGCTGCGGGCCTTGGGCGTGACCAGCGCGAAGCGCTCGGCAGCCGCACCCGACATCCCGACCATCGCCGAACAAGGCCTGCCCGGTTTCGACGCGGTGAGCTGGTTCGCACTGTTCGCGCCGGCCGGTACTCCGAAACCCATCGTCGACAAGCTGCA
>JANMZP010000028.1:0-2896 GCA_031383435.1 Betaproteobacteria bacterium
CAGCCCGGCAGCGACCTGCACGCCAACGCCGACTACCGCCGCGAACTGGCCGCCGTGCTGCTGGCCCGCGTGCTGCAGCAGGCGGCCGCTGGCGGTGCCGACGCGGCCGCCGCGCACCAACCCGAGTTCGCCTGATGGCCCGGTCACCTCTGCCCATTTCGATCTGCGTCAACGGCGTGCAGCAGCAGCGCCTTGTCGAACCGCGCACCACGCTGGTCGATTTCCTGCGCGAACACCTCGGCCTGACCGGCACCCACGTCGGCTGCGAACACGGCATCTGCGGCGCCTGTTCGGTGCTGCTGGACGGCGCACCGGTGCGCGCCTGCCTGATGTTCGCGGTGCAGGCCGACGGCTCGGCCGTCACCACCGTCGAAGGCCTGGCACCGCAGCGCGGCAGCCTGTCGAAACTGCAGGACGCCTTCTGCGAGACCCACGCGCTGCAATGCGGCTACTGCACGCCGGGCATGCTGATCGCCTGCAGCGCGCTCATCGAACACAACCCGCACCCCGACGAGGCGGCCATCCGCGAGGCCATCGGCGGCAACATCTGCCGCTGCACCGGCTACCAGCAGATCGTCCACGCGGTGCAGTGGGCCACGCGGCCCGAGGTAGCTTGAAATGAGCACGACAGCCGCACCCGCCAACGGCTTCCGCTACATCGGCCGGCCCCGCCGCGCCGTCGAGCACAAGCGCTTCGTGCTGGGCCAGGGCCGCTACGCCGCCGACGTGCAACTGGCCGGCCTGCTGCACGTGGCCATCGTGGCCAGCCCGCACGCCAGCGCGCGCATCGTGTCCATAGCCGCGAGCGCCGCCCTCGCCCTGCCCGGCGTGCACGCGGTGCTGACCGGCGACGAACTGTGCGCCGCCGTCGAAGCCGTGCTGCCCGGTGTGGACGCGCCCGCCGTGACGCGCTACCCGCTGGCCCAGGGCGTGGTGCGCTACGCCGGCGAATGGGTGGTGGCCGTGGTGGCCGAAACCCGCGCGCTGGCCGAAGACGCCTGCGAACTCGTCGAGATCGAATACGAACCCACGCCCCACATCGTCGACCCCGAAGCGGCCTTCGAAGCCGGCTCGCCGCAGGTCCACCCGGCCCACGGCAGCAACGTCATCTTCCAGCGGCGTTTCGTCTGGGGCGCGGTCGACGACCACTTCGCCGCCGCCGCCCACACGCTGGACTACCGCGTGCACTGGGCGCGCAGTTCCACCGTGCCCATCGAGACCTTTGTCGTCACCTGCCAGTGGAGCGACGCCAGCGAAATCCTCGATGTCTGGGCTTCCATCCAGATGCCCAAGTACCCCGACCAGATGGCGCGCTGCCTGCGCCTGGCGGGCAACCAGGTGCGGGTGCATTACGACGTGGATGTCGGCGGCAGCTACGGCGTGAAGCGCGGGCTGAAACACTCCATCCTGGTCGGCTACCTGGCGAAGAAGCTGGGCCGCCCGGTGCGCTTCCTGGAAGACCGGCTGGAGAACATGCGCGGCGGCGACATGCAGGGTCCCGACCGCCTCTTCGACGTGCGCCTGGCCTTCGACGCCGACGGCACCATCCGCAGCATGCGCATGCGCGCGCTGGACGACGTGGGCGCCTCCGCCGGGCGCACGCCGCTGCAACTGGGCAAGCCGGTGGGCGCCATCGTCGGGCCGTACCGCATCGCCAGCGTTGAATACGAAGCCATTTCGGTGATGACCAACAAGACGCCGCAAGAGGCTGTGCGCGGTTTCGGCCAGGCACCGACGAATTACGCCATCGAGACCGGCATCGACCTCGTCGCGCGCTTCCTGAAGATGGACCGCATCGAACTGCGCCTGCGCAATCTCATCGGCAAAGACGAGTTCCCGTATCTCATCCCCAGCGGCACGCACTACGACTCGGGCGACTACGCCACCGTGCTGGGCAAGGCGTTGAATGCCGCGCCGCTGCAGGCGATTGAAGCCCGGCGCGATGCGCTGCGCGCGCGCGGCCTGCTGGCCGGCATCGGCATCGCCACCTGCCTGGAACCGTCGGGCGGCAACTCGTCTTTCGAGCCGCTGTTCAATCCGAAGAACGCCACCACCACCTGGATGGACGCCTGCCTGGTGCGCATCGACCTGGGCGGCTCGATCACGGCCCTGATGGGCACGTCCACCTCGGGCCAGGCGCACGAGACGCTGGTCTCCACCGTCGTCGGTGAAATCCTGCAGCGCGAACCCGACAGCATCCGCGTGTTGCATGCCGATTCGCTGAACGCGCTGCCGTCGAACAGCCCGGTCGGCAGCCGCATGGCCATCATGCTGGGCGGCGCGGCCGCTGGTGCGGCCAAGTTGCTGCGCGCCAAGCTGCTGAAGCTGGCGGCCCACGACCTGAAGCTGGCCGAGAACGACGTGGCCTACGAGAGCGGCGACGTGGTGTGCATCAGCGACGCCAGCAAGCGCCTGAGCTGGGACGCGCTGGTCCAGATCGCCCACCGCTACTACCACCGCCTGCCGCCGGGCATGGAGCCCGGTCTGCAGGAAAAGTTCGTCTGGGAGGTGCCCACCGGCGGTGCGCTGCCGACCGAGGACGGCCGCATCCAGATGTACCCCTGCCATTCCTTCGAAGCGCACGTGGTGCTGGCCAGCATCGACCCGGCCACGGGCAAGACCACGCTGCACCGCTATGTCTGCGGCCACGACTGCGGCACCATGATCAGCCCCGACGTCGTCCACGGCATGACCTACGGCGGCATCGCCCACGGCATCGGCGCGGCGTTGTACGAGAAGTTCGCCTATTCGGAACAGGGCCAGCTGCTGTCGGGCACCTTCATGGACTACCTGTTGCCCAGCGCCACCGAGGTGCCGTCCATCACCATCGTCGACCACTGCACGCCCAGCCCGCTGACCGAGTTCGGCCAAAAAGGCTCGGGCGAAGCCGGCTACC
>JANMZP010000040.1:0-24168 GCA_031383435.1 Betaproteobacteria bacterium
GGCGCGCGAAAGCCGATCGAGCAGGTCATGCAGTCACCGCCCTCGGCCACGCCGTCGTGGCCCCAGCCGGGTGGCAGGTACAGCATGTCGCCCGGCTCCAGCAGCCATTCCTGCGTCGCTTCGAAATGGCGCAGCAGCTTCAGCGGCGCACCTTCGACAAAGGCTGCGTCTTTGACCTTGCCGACCTGCCAGCGCCGCCGGCCGTGCACCTGCAGCAAGAAGACATCGTAGGAATCGACGTGCGGGCCCACGCCGCCGCCCGGGCTGGCCCAGGACACCATCAGATCGTCGAGCCGCGCGGCCGGCACGAAGCGGAACTTCGACAGCAGTTCATGGGCTGCCGGCACGTGCAGGTCCAGGCCCTGCACCAGCAGCGTCCAGCCTGGCCGGTTCAGGGGCGGCAGCGCGCTGCGCGGCAGCGGGCTTTGCCGCACGCGCCAGGCGCCATCGGCCTGCACCACCAGCCGCGCTTCGGCGTCTTCGTGGCCGGCCAGGTCGAACAGCGCGGCGCGCGACAGCGGCGGCGCAACGCCGGGCAGCGCCTGGCGCACCAGCAGCGGCTTCTTCTGCCAATGCCGCCGCATGAAGGTGGCGGGGCTGATGCCGCCCAGCAGTGGCAAGGGTGCGTTCACGTCCAGCTTCAGGTCCATCGGCCGATTCTGGCGCAGGCCCTGCACCGCGGGCGGCTCGGGGCCCGGGGCACGGGCCAGGGCAGCCCTGTGCCATCATTCCTGCATGCAGATTTCAGCCCCCTGCGTCGTGAGCCTGAGCTGGAAGCTCAACGACGCCCAAAACCGCCCCATCGACGAACTGAACGAGCCTGTGGACTTCTTCTACGGCGGCGACGACCTGCTGGCCAAGGTGGAAGAAGCCCTGGCCGGCTACGAGGCTGGTGCCGAGCTGCAGTTGCAGCTGGAACCCGAGCACGCTTTTGGCGAATACAAGGCCGAACTGGTGTGCTTTGAAGACCGCAAGCTCTTCCCCGAGCAACTCGAAGTCGGCATGGCTTTCGAAGGCCTGCCCAAAGGCCATGCCACGCCCGACATGCCGGCCGACGCGATCTACCTGGTCACCGAGGTCTACCCCGGTCACGTGGTGCTGGACGGCAACCACCCGCTGGCCGGCATGGCCCTGCGGCTGGACATCCAGGTGCGCGGCGTGCGCGCCGCCAGCGACGAAGAAATCGAAGCCCGCACCGTGGGCGGCACGCCGCTGACGGTGCTGGGTGGCGGCACCGCGACACCGACGAATTCGATGCTGCACTGAGCGCCGGATACGGCCCGGCGGCGGGTTTGCCCGCCTCAGGCCGTTTCGTCGGATTCGGGAAGGAGCCCGGACACGGGCCCTGACAGTTCCGGGTCGGCCCATTCCAGCAATTCCGCCAGGCGGTGCACGACCCAATCGGCCTCGGCACCGTTCAGGCCGGCGGTGCCACCCTGCAGGCCGCGGTGCACGCGTTCCAGCACCAGGGCTTCGGTGATGCTCAGTTGCCAAAGCTGGGTTTGCGCGGTCTCGACCAGCATGCAGGCCATGTCCTCGCACAGTTCGTGACGCTGCAGGATGAACTCTCGGCTCTCGGTGGGTTTGACGCGCCCGGGCGGCACGTAAAGCGCGATGAAGGCCGGCGGGACGACGATCTGGCTTTCGTCAGACACGGTGCATCACGCTTGCCCGGTCGAGCCGAAACCGCCGCTGCCGCGCGCGCTGTCAGTGAAAAAATCCACGCGCTCGAAACGCGCCTGTACCACCGGCACGATGACCATCTGCGCGATGCGCTCCATCGGCTGCACGGTGTAGGCCAGGTTGCCACGGTTCCAGCAACTCACCATCAGCGGGCCCTGGTAGTCGCTGTCGATCAGACCGACCAGGTTGCCCAGCACGATGCCGTGCTTGTGGCCCAAGCCCGAGCGCGGCAGCAGCATCGCGGCCAGGCCCGGGTCGCCGATGTGCACGGCCAGGCCGGTGGGTATCAACGCGGCCTGGCCCGGTTCCAGCACCAGCGGCTGGTCCAGGCCAGCGCGCAGATCCAGCCCGGCGCTGCCCGGCGTGGCATAAGCCGGCAGGTGCTCGGCCATGCGGGGGTCGAGCACTTGGACGGCGATGGTGGTCACAGCCAGACTTTCATGTCGATCGCCTGGCGATTTCTGCCACCAGCAGACGCGCCAGGCTCAGCTTGTCGCCCGTGGGCAGTTCGCGTTCGCCGTTCGCGTCGACCAGCAACAGCGTGTTGTCGTCGCGGCCGAAAGTGGCCGGGCCCAGGTTGCCGACGACCAGCGGCACGCCCTTGCGCTGCAGCTTGTCGCGGGCATGACGCGCCAGGTCGTGACTCTCGGCCGCGAAGCCCACGCACCACGGACGCTGGCCTTCGGGCAGGCGCGCCACGGTGGCCAGGATGTCGGCGTTCTCAACGAGTTCCAGCGCCGGCACACCGCCGCTGCCGTCTTTCTTGATCTTGGCTTCGGTGGCGTTCGCCGGCCGCCAATCGGCCACGGCGGCGGTGGCCACGAAGATGCCGTGCAGCGGCGCTTCGGGCAGCACCGCAGCCAGCATCTGCGCGGCGCTTTGCACGTCGATGCGGCGCACGCCACGTGGCGTGGGCAGGTGCACCGGGCCGGCCACCAGCGTGACGCGCGCGCCAGCCTCGGCAGCCGCGCGGGCGATGGCAAAGCCCATCTTGCCGCTGGAATGGTTGGTGATGCCGCGCACCGGGTCGATGGCCTCGAAAGTGGGCCCGGCGGTGACCAGCACCGAACGCCCGGCCAGCAGCTTGGGCTGGAAGAAGGCGATCAGCTCATCACGCAGCTCATCGGCTTCCAGCATGCGGCCGTCGCCGGTTTCACCGCAAGCCTGGTCGCCCGCAGCCGGGCCCAGCACGGTGGCACCGTCGGCCTGGATTTGCGCCACATTGCGCCGCGTGGCCGGGTGCGCCCACATCTCGCGGTTCATCGCTGGCGCCACCAACAAGGGGCAGCGTTCAACGGGCCGCGCCAGGCACAGCAAGGCCAGCAATTCACCCGCCCGGCCCTGCGCCAGCTGCGCAATGAAATCGGCGCTGGCCGGTGCCACGACGATGGCGTCAGCTTCGCGCGTGAGGTTGATGTGCGGCATGTGGTTGGGCTCGCGCGCATCCCACTGGCTGGTGTAGACCGGGCGGTTGCTCAGCGCCTGCATCGTCACCGGCGTGATGAACTGCGTGGCCGCGTCGGTCATCACCACCTGCACGGTGGCACCGGCCTTGACCAGTTCACGCGTGAAGTCGGCGGCTTTGTAGCAGGCCACGCCGCCGGACAGGCCCAGCACGATGTGCTTGCCCTGTAGCGCGAGGAAGGGTGCAGATGCCATGGCCGGAAACTCTAACAGCCGACCCGGCGCGGGTCCGGGCGCCGGCAGCTCAGCCGGCACCGTGGCATTTCTTGAATTTCTTTCCGCTGCCGCAGGGGCAAGCGTCGTTGCGGCCGGGCGTGGCTTCGACGCGGCGGGTTTCGGTCTTGGGCGCGAAGTCGACCCAGTACATGCGCAGGTCTTGCACCGACATGCAGGCCTCGGCCAGCAAGTCGTCGCGGCTGGGCTCGCCCTTGGGGTAGGCGGCCGCAACGTGAGCGCGGTAGTCGTCGCTGTCCGTCGGCAACAGCAGCACTTCGATCTGGCCGAAAGACTGCGCGAAGACCGCCGCTGCCTCTTCATGCCCGGGCAGGGTCCACAGCTGCGGCAGCGCTTCCACGACAGCCAGAAAACCTTCGGCCCATTCGACGCCGGTCTGCACCAGCGCCGCTTCTTCCTCGCTCATCGAACCTTCATCGACCAGCTTGCGCCGGCTGGTGTCGTCCCATTCGGCAACCAGCGGTTCCAGCCGCAGGTAGTCGGGTTCGTCGAACAGCGCCTCGGGGTCGAGTTCGCTGCGCAGCACGGTCAGGCGAGCCTGCAGCGCACGCAGCGCTTGCGCCTGCGCTTCGGGGTCGCTGAACGCGCGTTCGAAGGCGTCGCCGAACAAAGCGGGCAGCCACACGTCGGGCTCTGCGCTGTGCGGCGTGGCGGCCATGGCGCACAGCATGCCGTCCACGCGTTCGAAGGAGAACTGGTCGTCAAAACCGGCAATGCCCTCGCAGGTCTGGTCGAAGGCATGCAGTTCGGCCTCGGTCTGGATGCGGGGGCGCAGCGGGTTCATCCTAGAAGTCACTTTGCAAGGTAATGCTGGTGAAGCGCGGCGCGCCACCGTAGAGATTGGGCAGGTTGGCTGGCAAAAAGCGCTTGTTGGTGAGGTTGCTGACATCCAGGCGCAAGGTCGGGCTCTTGAACAGGCTGTCGGGTGGCAACTGCAGCGCCACGTTCAGATCGAAGGTGGTGAAGCCGGCCAGGCTCTGGTCGCCCACCACCGTGATGTTGCGCCGGCCGGTGTACTTGCCCGCCAGGTTGACCTGCAAAGGCGTGCTCATGTACTGCAGCGCCAGCGCAGCCCGGCCCTTGGGGGGCGCCGAAAAGGCGATGCCGCTGTCAGAAAAAGGCGTGGCGAACCGGCCGACCACACCAAACGCATTCAGCGGGTTCGCCGCGTCCGTGAGGTGGCCGTCGGTGGAGCCCAAAATGTAGGTGGCCGACGCATAGGCACTGAATCCCAGCACGGGCAAGGTGGCCGCTTCCACTTCCAGGCCCCTGAGCGTGGAGGGCCCGATGTTGAAGTTGTGGGTGGTGGCGGTGGCCGGTTCGAAACTGGAGGCGATGCGGTCCTTGAATTTCACCAGGAAGGCACTGGCCGAAGCCTTGAACAGGCTGGACTTGTAGAGCGCCCCCATGTCCAGCGCGACCGAGGTTTCCGGACGGGTCCGCAAAGGCGACAGCGCGCCAGCGATGCCCGTGTTGCCGACCAGCGGCACACCGCCACCCGGGGCGAACGGTTCAGCGCTGCCTGGCACCTTGAAGCCCTTGGAGAAGCTGGAGAAGACCTGCATGTCCGGCGTGAGCTGCAGGCTGCCGGACAGGCCCGAAACGCCACCCACAAGGGGCTTGTTGCCGATGCTGTGGGCCAAGGCCATGCCGCCGTTCAGCGCCGTGGCGGTGTAGGCCGCGCTGGCACCCCAAGGCGCGAAGTCGCTGAGTTCGCGGTTGATGCGGCGCAGGCTGATGACCGGCGCGAGCTGCACCTTGTGGCTGAACAGGTCGATGCTTTCCCAGCTGGGGCTGTTGGTGCCGGGCGACAGGGCCAGGCCGCTGGCCGGCTTGTCGCCTTCGCCGCCGACCACGATCCGGCCGGCGTCCGTGGTGTCCTGGGCGTGGGCGACGGAAGCCAGGGCCAGCAGAACCGACAGAACACCGCTGATCTGCGGGAGGGGGCACTTCTTCATCGGTGTTCCTCGTCAGCCAGTGGAGAGTATGGGTTTGGTGGAAATGGGCTCAGGATCGGGCCGGCACAGCAGTCTGACCGGGCTTCACTGGCTGACCAGAAAGGTGATCAGCAAAGCGCCTGAATGAGGGGATCGTTTGATGCACACGGTGTTGCGCACAGACAACCCTCAGTGTCACACGGACCCGCCATGTCACCAAAATGCCGCAGGCGCCTCGCATTATCGAGGGCTTGATTCTTGCTGACCGAATTTGACCCACAACGGACCGCTACGGCGGTCCGCACACCTTACAAGGCTGAAAATATGTACACGCGCGATTGGACCGGGATATCGAGAACCGCAGTGGCGGTGGCCGTCGCTGTGCTGGCGTCGGCACCGGCGCTGGCCCAGAACACCACCGCCGCTGTCGGCGGCCGCGTTCTGGATGCCGGCGGGCAGCCGCTGGCGGGTGCCACGGTGGTCATCGTGCACACCGAATCGGGCTCCACCAACAACCTCACCACCGACAGCGCCGGCCGCTACAGCGCCCGCGGTCTGCGTGTGGGTGGCCCGTACACGGTGACCATCAGCAAGGGCAGCCTGGTCGACAAGCGCAGCGATGTCTTCCTGAACCTGGCCGAAACCCTCAATCTGGACGCCACACTGGGCGCGACCGCCGAGCGCATCGTGGTCACCGGGCGCGGCGTGTCGGACAAGTTCAACAGCTCGGTGATGGGTGCCGGCACCAACATCGGCAGCAAGGAACTGGCGGCCTATGCCTCCATCGGCCGCAACCTGCAGGACTACGCCCGCGCCGACCCGCGCCTGGCGCAGACCGACAAGGAGCGCGGCGAAATCTCGGCTGCGGGCCAGAACACCCGCTTCAACAGCATCACCATCGACGGCGTCGGCATCAACGACACCTTCGGTCTGGAATCGAACAACCTGCCGACGATCAAGCAGCCGATCTCGATCGACGCGATCCAGTCGGTGCAGGTCAACCTGAGCAACTACGACGTCACGCAGAAGGGCTACACCGGCGCCAACATCAACGCCGTCACCAAGAGCGGCACCAACGAATTCAAGGGCAGCGTGTACTACGTTGCACGCGACGACAAGCTGGTGGGCCAGCGCTACAACCGCACCGACGGCAGCTACTTCGACGCGCCCAAGTTCAAGGAAAACACCAAGGGCTTCACCCTCGGCGGGCCGATCATTCCCGACAAGCTGTTCTTCTTCGGCAGCTACGAGGAATTGAAAAGCTCGCGCACCAGCCCCGATTTCGGGCCGCTGGGCGACGTCAAGACCAACGTCGGCATCACGCAGTCGGCCATCGACCAGGCCATCGCCATCTCGAAGACGAAATGGAACATGGATGTCGGCACCGACACCGTGCCGGCCGGCCTGGAAGTGGTGGTCAAGGACACGCTGCTGAAGCTGGACTGGAACATCAACGACCAGCACCGCGCCAACCTGCGCTTCACCCGCACCGAGCAAAGCGAGCCGAACATCGCCGGTTTCTCGGGCACCGGCCTGTCGCTCAGTTCCTGGTGGTGGAACCAGAACAAGACGCTGCAGACCGTGGTCGGCCAGTGGTTCGCCGACTGGACGCCCGACATCAGCACCGAGCTGAAAATTTCCAAGCGCGACTACGACAGCGTGCCCGCGCAGGTCAACGGCACCAAGCTGCCGGCCATCGGCCTGCGCTTCTCGGGCACCCTGCCCACCGGCACGCCGACCACCGTCAACGCCAACAACCGCACGCTGAATTTCGGCACTGAAAACAGCCGCCAATTCAACGTGCTGCAGACCAAGACCACCGACGTCTATGCCGGTGCCACCTGGAACATCGGCGGCGGCCATGAACTGAAGTTCGGCGGCGACTATTCCGAGAACAAGGTCTACAACGCCTTCGTGCAGAACGTCAACGGCAACTACACCTTTGCCTGCGAACCCGGCACCTACAGCTTCGGCACCTTCACCAACTGCGCCAACATGACGTCGGCCCAGCGCGACCTGGCCGTGCTGGAGAACTACAACGCAGGCAAGCCGTCGGCCTACACGCTGCAAAAGCCACTGCCCGGCCGCACCATCGACGACGCCGTCGCGATCTGGAACTACGGCAACACCGGCCTCTTCCTGCAAGACAGCTTCAAGGCCACGCCCGACCTGAGCCTGACCCTGGGCCTGCGCATGGACCAGCAGAACGTGCCCAGCGTGCCCTTGGCAAACACCGATGTGGCTGGAGCGCCGGTGCAAGGCACGGTCACTGGCACGGGGGCCACCGCCGCGTTCAACCGCGCCTCCGGTGGCTTCGGGCTGGACAACACGCTCACGCTGGACGGCAACCGCATTTTCCAGCCGCGCTTCGGCTTCAACTGGAACCTGGGCGGCAAGGAAAACCGCATGCAGTTGCGCGGTGGCTTCGGCTTGTTCCAGGGCGCGGCGGCCAACGTCTGGCTGTCCAACCCATTCAGCAACACGGGCAAGGCGGTTGCGTCATACAACTGCGCTAACTTCACGGCTTGCAACCCGGTAGGTCAGACCACCCCGACGTTCAATCCGAACCCGGCGACACAGAGCCTGACTGGCACCGCGCCTGCGGCCAACGTCGACCTGCTGTCCAGCAATTTGGCGCAGCCTTCGGTGTGGAAGGTCAATCTCGGCTTCGACACCGAAACGCGGGCGCTGCCGGTGGTGGGCAAGCTGGTGGTGGGTGCTGAATGGCTGCACACGCAGACCAATTCGGCGATTTACTACCAGCACCTGAACCTGGGCAACGCAACCCGCACCGGCAGTGACGGGCGCCAGTTGTTCTACCGCACCGAGGGCTACAACGGCGCCTGCTGGAATGGCGATGGCAGCGCCATCACCAACACCCCGGCGTGCCTGACGCCTACGGGCCAGTCGCGCATCAAGGCGCTGAGCAACCCCGCCTTCAACAACGTGTACCTGGCCACCCAGACCAAGCAAGGCGGCGGCGACGCGATCACGCTGTCGGTGGGCCAACCGGCGGTGACGGGTCTGTCCTGGAACCTGGCCTACACGCGCACGGCGGCCACCGAAGTCAGCCCGCTGACGTCGTCCACCTCGGGGTCGAACTGGAGCAACCGCAACATCTTCAACCCCAATGAAGAAGTGCTGCAGAACTCCAACTACCTGGTCCGCGACCGCATCAGCGCCAGCTTCAACTGGTCCAAGGCCTTCATTGACCGCTACCAGACCTCGGTCGGCGTGTTTTACGAGGGCCGCCGCGGCAAGCCTTACAGCTGGACCTACCTCAACGACCTGAACGGTGATGGCATCGGCGGCAACGACCTGATGTACATCCCGACCGCCCCGGGTTCGGGTGAAGTGGTGTTCCGCGGGCGCAATGCCACCGAGACGGCTGCGCAGGCTGAAGCGGCGTTCTGGGACGTCGTCAACAGCAACTCGGCACTGTCATCGGCCAAGGGCGGCCTGGTCGGTCGCAACAACTCGTATGCGCCGTGGGTCAACAACTTCGACATGCGCATCAAGCAGGAACTGCCGGGTTTCGCGAAGAGCCACAAGGCTTCGGTGACGCTGGACTTCCTGAACTTCGGCAACCTGCTGAACAAGAAGTGGGGCCGCATCGACGAGATCGGGTTCCCGTCGAACCGCAGCTTCGTGAACTACGCCGGTCAAGACGCCAGCGGCAAGTACATCTATGCGGTGGGCAGCACCGAAGACATGGTCACGCGCCAAGCCTCGGGCGAATCGCAGTGGGCCGTGCAGATGACGCTGCGCTACGAGTTCTGATCGAACTGGCAGACGAACGGCAGCTTCGTCCTGCCAAGAAAAAGGGCCCGCGAGGGCCCTTTTTTGTTGCCTGCGCGGCTGGCGCGCCTTGCTGTTCTGCGCCGCTCAGCGGCGCTCAGCCACCCAGGCCGCCACCGAAGCCAGCGCGGCCGGCAACGCGGCCGCGTCGCTGCCGCCGGCCATCGCCAGATCAGCCTTGCCGCCGCCCTTGCCGCCCACTTGCAACGCGACGAAGTTGACCAGTTCGCCGGCCTTGAGCTTGCTGCCAGCCTGGGCCAGCACATCGGCCGTGACGCCGGCCGCCAGCTGCACCTTGCCGCCTTCAACCGCCGCCAGCACGATGACCGCGCTCTTCAGCTTGTCCTTGAGCTTGTCCATCGTTTCGCGCAGCGACTTGGCGTCGCCACCGTGCAGCACCGCAGCCAGCACCCTGACGCCGTTCACGTCCACGGCCTGCGCCACCAGTTCATCGCCTTGCGACGAAGCCAGCTTGCTCTTCAGCGCGGTGATTTCCTTTTCCAGCGCGCGCACATGGTCCAGCACCGCCGCCACGCGCACCGGCACCTCGGCCGGCGTGGCTTTGAGCGTGCCGGCCAGGCCGTTGACCGTACCTTCCAGCTGCTGCAGGTAAGCCAGCGCGTTGCCGCCGGTGACGGCCTCGACACGGCGGATGCCGGCCGCGATGCCGGCCTCAGAAACGATCTTGAACAGGCCGATGTCGCCGGTGCGCTGCACGTGGGTGCCGCCGCACAGTTCGCGGCTGCTGCCGATGTCGAGCACACGCACCTCGTCGCCGTACTTCTCGCCGAACAGCATCATCGCGCCCAATTTCTGCGCCTCTTCGATGGGCAGCACGCGCGACTGGGCGGCCGCGTTGGCGAGAATTTCACCGTTCACCAGCGCTTCAACCTGCGCGATTTGCGCGTCGCTCATCGGCGTGTTCTGCACGAAGTCGAAGCGCGTGCGCTCGGCCGTCACCAGCGAGCCCTTTTGCTGCACGTGTTCGCCCAGCACCTCGCGCAGCGCCTTGTGCATCAGGTGGGTGGCGCTGTGGTTGCGCACGGTGCGCAGGCGGCGCTCGCCGTCCACACGGGCGGTGAACACATCACCCACGCTGACCGCGCCTTCCACCACACGGCCGTGGTGGCCGTGCACGCTGGCCTGCACCTTGATCGTGTCTTCGACGACGACGCGCGCCGTTGGGTTGCGCAGTTCACCGGCGTCGCCGGCCTGGCCGCCGCTCTCGGCGTAGAAGGGCGTGTGGTCCAGCACGATCAGCACGTCATCGCCGGCCTGGGCCTGCTGCACCGGGCTGCCGTCGATGTAGATGGCCGTGACCTGGCTGGTTTCGCAGACCAGGTTCTCGTAGCCGTGGAAATTCGTCGCGGCACCGAGGTACTCCAGGCCGGCGGCCATCTTGAACTTGGCCGACGCCCGGGCCTGTTCGCGCTGCCGCGTCATGGCCACGTTGAAGCCGGCTTCGTCGACGCGCACGCCGCGTTCGCGGCAGACGTCGGCGGTCAAGTCCAACGGGAAGCCGAAAGTGTCGTGCAGCTTGAAGGCCAGGTCGCCCGCGATGACCTGCACGCCCGATTGCTCGATCGATGCCAGTTCGGCTTCAAGCATTTCCATGCCATTGGCGATGGTCTGGAAGAAGCGTTCTTCCTCGATCTTCAGCACTTCCGTGACACGCGTTGCCGCGCGGCGCAGTTCCGGGTAGGCCCCGCCCATTTCGGCGTCCAGCGCAGCCACCAGGGTGTGGAAGAAAGGCTTGCGCGCGCCCAGCTTGTAGCCATGGCGGATGGCGCGCCGGGCGATGCGGCGCAGCACGTAGCCGCGGCCTTCGTTGCCCGGGATCACGCCGTCCACGACGGTAAAGCTGCAGGCACGGATGTGGTCGGCGATGACTTTCAGCGACGGCGACGTGGCGTCGCAGTCGCCAGCGCCGGTGGCATCGACGGCCTGCTTGGCCGCCGCCAGCAGCGTCACGAACAGGTCGATCTCGTAGTTGCTGTGCACATGCTGCAGCACCGCCGTCAGGCGTTCCAGGCCCATGCCGGTGTCGACGCTGGGCTTGGGCAGCTTGTGCATCACACCGTCCTCGGAACGGTTGAACTGCATGAACACGTTGTTCCAGATCTCGATGTAGCGGTCGCCGTCTTCGTTCGGGCTGCCCGGCGGACCGCCGGCGATTTCGGGGCCGTGGTCGAAGAAGATTTCGCTGCACGGGCCGCAAGGGCCGGTGTCGCCCATCATCCAGAAGTTGTCGGACGCGTAGCGCGCGCCCTTGTTGTCGCCGATGCGGATGATGCGTTCGGCCGGCAGACCGATCTCGTTCAGCCAGATGTCATAGGCCTCGTCGTCTTCGGCGTACACGGTGGCCCACAGCTTGTCCTTGGGCAGGCCGAAGTTCACGGTCAGCAGTTCCCAGGCGTACATCAACGCGTCGCGCTTGAAGTAGTCGCCGAAGCTGAAGTTGCCCAGCATCTCGAAGAAGGTGTGGTGGCGCGCGGTGTAGCCGACGTTCTCCAGGTCGTTGTGCTTGCCGCCGGCGCGGATGCATTTCTGGCTGGTCGTGGCGCGCGTGTAGGGCCGCTTGGCCAGGCCCAGGAACACGTCCTTGAACTGGTTCATGCCGGCGTTGGTGAACAGCAGCGTCGGGTCGTCGCCGGGCACCACCGGCGAACTGGCCACGATGGCGTGGCCCTTGCTCTCGAAAAACTTCAAGAAGGTGCTGCGTATTTCAGCTGCTTTCATCGGGCTGCTTTCATGGTCTTCAGATGGGGCCTGCGCAAGCGCGCAAGGCTCGCGGATTCTAGGGTCTGGCCCTGTGCCGCCCGCAGGCCCAGGGCACCCTTCCCAGCCACCCGTGCAGGGCGCCGGCCGCCCAAGCGCGCTATCGTCGTCGGCCCTGCCAGGAGACAGCCATGGACACCCGCACCTCACCGCTCGCCCACCTTGCCGACCCCGGCCTGCTGAAAACCGAAGGCCTGATCAACGGCGCGTGGGTCAACGCCCAGAACGGCCAGGCCCGTTTCGCGGTCAACGATCCGGCCACCGGGCTGGAACTGGCCCAGGTCGCCAACCTGGGTGCCATCGACGCGGCGGCGGCGCTGTCGGCGGCCGAGAAGGCCTGGGGCCCGTGGCGCGCCAAGACTGCCAAGGAACGCGGCGCGGTGATGATGAAGTGGTACGCGCTGATCCACCAGCATGCCGACGACCTGGCCCGCATCATGACCGCCGAGCAGGGCAAGCCGCTGGCCGAAGCGCGCGGCGAAGTCGGCTACGGCGCCAGCTTCATCGAGTGGTTCGCGGAAGAAGCCAAGCGCGTCTACGGCGAGACGATTCCGACCACCGACAACAACAAGCGCTACATCGTCATCAAGCAGCCGGTGGGCGTGTGCGCGGCCATCACGCCGTGGAACTTTCCCATCGCGATGATCACGCGCAAGGTGGCGCCGGCGCTGGCCGCCGGCTGCCCGGTGGTCATCAAGCCGGCCGAACAAACGCCGCTGAGTGCCCTGGCGCTGGCCGAACTGGCGCAACGCGCCGGCATGCCAGCCGGCGTGCTGAACGTGCTGTGCGCCGACAGTGCGAATTCCATCGAGATCGGCAACGTGCTGTGCAGCAGTGACGTGGTGCGCCACCTGTCGTTCACCGGCAGCACCGAAGTCGGCCGCATCCTGGCCCGCCAGTGCGCGTCGACGGTGAAGAAGCTGAGCCTGGAATTGGGCGGCAACGCGCCTTTCATCGTCTTCGACGACGCCGACATCGACAGCGCCGTGGAAGGCGCGATGGTCAGCAAGTACCGCAACGCCGGGCAGACCTGCGTCTGCGCGAACCGCTTGTACGTGCAGGCCGGCGTGTACGACGCCTTCGTGGACAAGCTCGCCGCCAAAGCCGCTGCCATCCAGGTCGGCAACGGCTTTACGGCCGGCGTGATGCAGGGGCCGATGATCGACGACGCAGCCATCGCCAAGGTGGAAGCGCACGTGGCCGACGCCGTCGCCAAGGGCGCGAAAGTGGTCGTCGGCGGCACGCGCTGCAACCCGGGCAGCGACCAGGGTATCAACCAGGGCGACCGCTACTACACGCCCACCGTGCTGTCGGGCGTGACCGGCGACATGCTGTGCGCCAAGGAAGAAACCTTCGGCCCGGTGGCCCCGGTGTTCCGCTTCGAGACCGAGGCCGAAGTCATCGCGCTGGCCAACGACACCGAATTCGGCCTGGCCAGCTACTTCTACAGCCGCGACATCGGCCGCGTCTTCCGCGTCGGTGAGGCGCTGGAATACGGCATGGTGGGCATCAACACCGGCCTGATCAGCACGGCCGAAGTGCCCTTCGGCGGCGTCAAGCAAAGCGGCCTGGGCCGCGAAGGCGCGCACCAGGGCATGGACGACTACGTCGAGCTGAAGTACCTCTGCCTGGGTGACATCCTGCGCTGAAGCGCGCGGTTGATGCGCGGTTGATCCGCGGTTGATCCGCGGCTGAAGCGCGACCATAGCGTGGCCGCTTTGCACCAACTCGGGTTTGCCGCAGTGCGCGCCGCGCAGGCCCGGTGCTACTGTCTGCGGCTGGTTCTGTTAGCGCTAACAGCATCGAACCTCAAGCCGCAATCGACGGCCCCCAAAACGCCTAGGAGACGACATGACCCGCAGCCCTTCGTTCCCCCTGCGCAGCCCCCTGCTGCCCCTGGCCGCCGCCCTGCTGGCCGCCCTGCCCGCGCTGGCCCAGCAGGCCCCCGCCGACAGCGGCAAGCTGGAGACCATCACCATCACCGCCACCAAGCGCCTGCAGCCGATGCAGGCCACGCCGATTGCGGTGTCGGTGATCAGCGGCGGTGCCCTTGAGGAATCGAACCTGAACAACCTGGGCGCGATCCAGGCGCAGATTCCGGCCGTGACTTTCCGCAGCAATGCCAGCAGCAAAGACACCTCGCTTTTCATACGCGGCGTGGGCACCATCAGCACGTCACCGGGCGTCGAACCGACGGTCTCCACGGTCATCGACGGCGTCGTCACCGGCCGCCCGGGCCAGTCGATGCTGGACCTGGTGGATGTGGAACGCATCGAAGTGCTGCGCGGCCCGCAGGGCACCCTGTTCGGTCGCAACGCCTCGGCAGGCGTGATCAACATCGTGACCCGGGCGCCCGGCAAGGGCCTGGGCGGCTATGTCGACCTGGCCCTGTACCAGGGCAACGAACGGCGCGTGCGCCTGGGCGTCAATGGCGGCAACGACCTGGTCAAGGCCAGCCTGGCGTTTGCCGGCGCGAAATGGGACGGCAACATCACCAACGTCTACACCGGCAGCAAGACCGGCGGCTACGACCGTGACGGTGCGCGCCTGCGCGTCGACGTGACGCCGAGCAAGGACCTGAAGGTTGCGCTGATCGCCGACTACTCGAATGGGCTGGACCGCACGCCGGCCGGTGTGCCGGTCAGCACCGACGTGCGCGCTTACCCGTCACTGGCGGTCACGCAAAACCCGCTGTTTGGTGCCGCGGTTGCGCCAGTGGTGCCATCGGCAGAGAACCGCCAGATCAACAACAACGTCGAATCTTCGGCGCGCGACAAGCACAAGGGCGTATCGGCCCAGGTCGACTACAGCCTGGGCAGCCTGCAGCTGACCTCGATCACCGCGCACCGCAGCTGGAACAACGTGCAAATGCCGGACGGCGACCGCCTGTCCACGGTCTACCGCCAGTTTGCGCAAAGCCACGATCGGGGTGACCTGGACTTCACGCAATTCACGCAGGAACTGCGTGTCGCCAACACACGGAAGCAGTTTGTCGACTACGTGGCGGGCGTCTTCTACTTCGACGGAAAAACCGAAGAGCGCTACCAGCGCGACGTGCTGCGCTGCCTGGGAACCACGGCTGCCGTGTTGCCGTCAACGCTACAGCCCTGTTCCGCAGGGTCGACGACCGCCGACAACGGCGTTGCCAACTACGGCGTGCGCAGCAAGAGCCTGTCGGCGTTCGGCGAGGGCACCGTCAACTTCATGTCCAACTTCCGCGCCCTCGCCGGCCTGCGATACACCAAGGACGACCTGTCGTATTACCACGGCCGCGTTTTCAAACCCGACGTCTCGACACCGACGGCGGTCTCGGCACCGGGCATCCAACCCACACGGACACGCGTCGAAGGCTCCACCACCGAGAACGCCATTTCCGGCCGCGTCGGGCCGCAATTTGACTTCAACAAGGACGTGATGGGCTACGTCACGCTGGCCCGCGGCTACAAGGGTCCGGCGTACAACGTGTTCTTCAACATGACGCCGACCCAGGACAACGTGCTGTCACCGGAGAAGTCCAAGTCGCTGGAGGCCGGGTTGAAGACCACCCTGCTGGACGGGCGCATGCGCCTGAACCTGGCGCTGTTCCACACCGACTACGACGGCTACCAGGCCAACGTGCCCGACCTCGTCGGCGGTGTCATCGTCACCCGCCTGATCAATGCCGGCAGCGTGAAAACCTCAGGTTTCGAGGTGGACATGACCGCCCGCGTCACACCGCAGTTGACGGTGTCGACGGCGGTGGCCAACACCTCGGCCCGGGTGAAAAATTTCAACTGCCCGGTGGGTGCCGCCGCCAGCTGCGACATCAACGGCAAGCCGCTGCCTTACTCGCCAGACTGGAAGGGCAGCCTGCGTGTGAAGTACAGCCAGCCTTTGACCGGCAGCCTGAGCCTGGACTACGGCGTGGACGCCACCTGGCAGAGCAAGACCAACTTCGACCTGCAGCAGCAGCCCGACTCGTTCCAGAGTGCCTACGCGATCTGGAACGCCCGCATCGCGCTGCAAAGCACGGCCGGCTGGACGGTGGCAGTGGTCGGTCGCAATCTCACCGACAAGAGCTATTCAACGCTGATCTTCAATGCCGGCAACAGTATCAACCGCTATGTGCCGCGCGATGACCAGCGCTACTTCGGTGTGAACGTCCGCTACGACTTCTGACCATGGCGGGCCGCTGCGCCCCGGGTCAGCCGCGCAGGGCTGCAAGCCAAGCGCTCCTGGGCCTGGCAGCGACCTTGACGTCAGCCTGTGTGCAGGCTGCAGAACCGGTCACGGTGACGTTGTGGCCGCGGGGCGCTCCGGAACCGGCTGGCTTCGTGCCCGCGCCACAGGCCATCGTTCCGAAAGGGGATGGCAAACAGCAGCGGCTGATCAACGTCTCCGAGCCCACGATCAGCCTCTACCGGCCGCAGCAGCCGAATGGCACGGCGGTGTTGGTAGCGCCCGGTGGTGCCTACAGCTTCCTGGCCATCGAACACGAGGGCACCCAGGTTTGCGAACGGTTGGCCGCCGTGGGCGTCACCTGTGCCCTCTTGCGCTACCGCGTGCCGATGCGCAGCCCCGACGACCCGGGCCGCGAAGCGCTGCAAGATGCACAGCGGGCCATGGCTTTGCTGCGGCGCGGTGCCGCCGAGTGGAACTTCAAAGCCGATCGGGTCGGGTTGCTCGGTTTTTCTGCCGGCGGGCATCTGGCGATCAGCCTGGCGCTGAACACCAACCCGCGCACCTACGCCACCGACCGGGCCCTGGATGTCGACGACGTCACGCCGAACTTCGTCGTGGCGGTGTATCCGGCCTATCTGGTCGACAAGGACGACTTGTTTCGGCTGCAGCCTGACTTCAAAGTCACGGCGAAGGCGCCGCCGCTGTGCCTGATCCACGCCGACGATGACAACGGCCCGTCGACCTCGGCTGGCAGTGCGCTGCTGTACCTCGAATACAAGAAGCGCAGCCGGCCGGTTGAACTGCACATCTACGCCAAGGGCGGCCACGGCTTCGGCCTGAAGCCGCTTGAATTACCCGCTGCCGATTGGCTGTTGCGCGTGGGCGACTGGATGCGCACGATGGGATGGATGGGCCGTTGAAGCCTCAGGCCGGTACACCCAAGCCGTAACGCGCCCGCAGCCGTTCGCGGCGCGCCGGGTCGATGTTGACCCGACTCAGGTCGCCGCGCACCTGCGGCAGGGCGAGCAGCCTCTTGTCCATCACGCGGAACCAGGCCCAGGGCACGTAGGCCAGCGGGAACATGCCGAAGTAGCCGCTGGGCAACTGCGGCAGGTCGGGGAAGTGGCGCAGGCACTGGTAGCGCCGCGACGGGAACGCGTGGTGGTCGCTGTGGCGCTGCAGGTGGAAGGTGGCCAGGTTCGTGACCAGGTGGTTGGTGTTCCACGAATGGTGCGGCTTCGGTGACTCGTAGCCGGTGGGGGTCGACGCGTCGCGTTCACGCAGCAGGCCGTAGTGTTCGATGTAGTTGGCCGACGTCAGCTGCCACCAGGCGACGAGGTTGTGGATGGCGAGAAAGGGCACCATCAGCCAACCGAAGGCAGCGATCAGCGAGCCTTGCAGCAGCAGCGTGATGGCGTAGGACTGCAGCATGCTGTTGTGCACGCTCCAAGGCGACAGCCCCAGCGCAGCCAGGCGCTGCGACTCCAGCGCCCAGGCCCGGCGGATGCCGCCGGGCAATTCGCGCAGCGCGAAGCGGTAGATCGACTCGCCCATGCGCGAACTGGCATGGTCTTCGGGCGTGGCCACCCAGCGGTGATGGCCGCGCCCATGCTCAACGGTGAAGTGCCCGTAGGCTGGCACCGCCAGCACCAGCCGCGCCAGCCTCTGTTCGATCGGGTTGTGCTTGTGGCCGAGCTCGTGCGCGGTGTTCAGGCCCAGGCCCGCGTCGGTACCGGCGACATAGGCCAGGATAAGAAAAGCCCACCACGACAAGTCGTGCGTGCCGGCCCACCAGGCGCAGCCAATCAGCGCCACAAAGTGCAGCGGCACCGTCGCCCAGGTCAGCCAGCGGTAGTAACGGTCGCCGTCCAGTTGCTGCACCACGGCATCGGGCGGGTTGTTCGGGTCTTCTCCGATGATCGCGTCGAGCAGCGGCATCAGGCCGTAGCTGATCAGCAGCGGCAGGGCCAGGGCGATTTCCAGACCGCTGACGTGGTGTGCCGCCAAGCCGATGAAGGGGAGCAGCGGCCAAACCACCGACAGCATCCAGGCCCAGCGCTTGTGGTCGCGGTAGCTGACGGTGTGGCCGTCGGCAGCCTGGGCGGTGTAGGTGACGGACATGGTCGGCTCCTCCTGTTCGGCAGCATGCTACCCGCCCCGCCCCCCCGGCCCCGCCCTCCAGCCCAGGCCCAGGCAGGGCGTATCCGTTCAGGTGATGACCGACTGCTGCGCGATGCCCGCGTCCACCAGCACATGCTGCCCGGTCATGCCGCTGGAATCATCGGCCGCCAGAAACAGCGTGGGCCGGGCGACGTGGCCGGGGTCGAGGCGGATCTTCAAACACTGCGCGTCGAGGAAGGCCTGGTCGGCCAGCGGGTCGCGGTGCAGCGCGCTCTGGCGGTCGGTGACGATGGCGCCCGGCACCAGCGCGTTCACGCGGATGTTGCGCCCGCCCAGTTCGCGCGCCAGCGTGCGCGTCAGGCCCAGGATGCCGGCCTTGGCGGTGGTGTAGCCCGCCAGCTGGGGCCGGCCGCGCATCCAGCTGACGCTGCCCATGTTGATGATGCTGCCGCCCCCCGCCTCGGCCATGCCGGGCGCCACGGCCTGGATGGCAAAGAAGTAGTGCTTCAGGTTCAGCGCCAGGCGGTCGTCCCAGAATTCGGGCGTGACGTCTTCCATCGCGTGGCGGTCGTCGCGGCCGGCGTTGTTCACCAGCACGCGGATGGGGCCGAGTTCCGCGATCAGTTTGCGCAGCAGCGCCTGGTAGGCGACGACATCGCGCACGTCACAAGCGGCGTAATGCGGCGCGGGCAGGCCGATGGCTGTGACTTCGTCGATGACGGCCTGCCCGCCGCCGACCTTGGTGCCGCAGAAGGCCACCCGCGCGCCCTGCGCAGCGAAGGCGCGAACCAGTTCGGCGCCGATGCCTGAACTGCCTCCGGAGATGAAGACCAGCCGGTCGCGCAAAGAGGGGTAGGTGGCGTAGGTCATACCTTCACCAGCCCGCCGGCAGCACTTCGCTCATCGCCACCACGCGGCCTTCATCGATGCTCTTGTGCGCAGCCAGCCCGGTGGCCACCGCGCGCAAGCCTTCTTCCAGCGGAATCTCCGCCGGCCGCCCTTCGCGGATGGCCGCCGCGAAATGCTGGTGTTCGATGTAGCTGGCACCGAAATGCGCGCCGGCGTACTTGATGCGCGTGTCCCACACCCGCTTCACGCTCACGCCCTTGCCGGTACCCGAAGGCTGGCCCCAGGCGTTGCGGCGGCCCCAGTCTTCGCGCCGGCTGTGGCGCAGCGTCAAGGCCGGCAGCAGGCTTTCCAGCTTGCCTTCGTCGCCGACGATAACCAGGTGTTCGTTGTCGGTGCTGCCCTCGGCGAACATGCACAAATCCAGCATGGCACGGGCACCGCTCGGGTATTCGACGACGACGTAGGCACTGTCCAGGATGTCGGGCTTGCGACCACCGTAATCCTCGTCCAGATGGTTCACGCGCTGGCCACCGCTGGCGAACACGCGGGTGGGTTTCTCGCCCAGGATCAGGTCCATCAGGTTGAAGTAGTGGCAGCACTTTTCGACCAGCGTGCCGCCGGTGTTGGCGCTGAAACGGTTCCAGTCGCCGACCTTCGGGTAGAACGGTTCGCGGTGCTCGCGGATGGCCACCTGGTGGATGCGCCCCACCCCGCCCTCGAGCGCGATGTGGATCATCTCGGCCACCGGCGGCATGTAGCGGTACTCCTGCGCCACCCAGACGATGCCGCTGCGACCCTTCGCGCGCTCGATCATTTCCACGCCGTCGGCGATGCGCGTGACCAGCGGCTTCTCGACCAGGATGTGCAGCGCCGGGTAGGCCAGCGCGTCGCGCAGCAGGTCGACATGGGTGTGATTCGGCGTGGCGATGACCACCGCGTCGCACAAGCCGCTGGCCAGCAAGTCGGCGTGGTCCTCGAAGACCTGCGGCGGCGCGCCGCGGCAGGCGGCGCGTGCGGCCTCACGGCTGCCGGCATCGGTATCGGCCAGCGCCGTGATCTGCATGCCGCCCATCGCGTTGAGGTTCTCGATGTGCTCGCGGCCCATGCTGCCGCAGCCGACGATGCCGTAGCGGATGACCTGTGTCATGTTGTCTACCCTTTCAGACCACCCTGCGTCAGCCCGCCGACGACGCGCTCTTGAAACAGCGCGATCAGCACGGCCACCGGCACGATGGCAACGATCAAGGCGGCCGAAATGACCGGCCACGGAAACGTGAATTCACCCTGGTAGAGCGTGATGCCCACCGGCAGCGTGCGCATGCCGGCGCTGCTGTTCAGCGACAGGGCCAGCAGGAATTCGTCCCAGGCGTTGACGAAGGCCAGGATGCCGGCGGTGAACACGCCCGGCGCGGCCAGCGGCAGCACCACACGCCACAGCGCCCCAAGCCGCGTACAGCCATCGATCATCGCGGCGTTCTCCAGGTCTTTCGGGATGCTCTGGAAGAAGCTGACCAGCACCAGCGTGCACACCGGCAGGTTCAGCACCGTGTAGGGCAGGATCAACGCGGTGTAGGTGTTCAGCAGGCCCAGGGTGCGCATCGTTTCGAAGATGGGCACCAGCAGCGTCACCAGCGGAAACATGGTGGACGCGACGATGGCCGTCAGGATGAGTTGCCGGTGCTTCAGGTTCAGCCGCGCCAGGGCATAGGCGGCCAAGGTGGCCACCACCAGCGACACCAGCGTGGAACCCAGCGCCACCGCGAAGCTGTTGCCCATGTAGCGCAGCAGCGGTTGGTCGGTGAAGGCGCGGACGTAGTTGTCCAGCGTGGCTTCGTGCGGCCACCAGCTGATGGGCTTGCCGACCAGTTCGGCCTCGGTCTTCAGCGAGGTGAACAAGATCCACAGCGCCGGGAAGAAACCGTTGCAGACCACGATGGCCGCAGCGATGAAGCGCAAGCTGCGGGGCTCGAAGAGCTTGATGCCCGGATTCATGCCGCGCCTTTCATGCTGCGCCCTTCAAGCCGCATTCCCCACACGCCGCAAATACACCGCCGTCACGCACAGCGACAGCACGAACATGCCCACCGCGAGCGTGCTGCCGTAGCCCACGTCCAGGTAGTCGATGGTGGTCTTGTGGATCAGCATGGCCAGCGTTTCGGTGCTGTTGCCGGGGCCGCCGCGCGTCATCGTGTAGGGGATGTCGAAGGTCTGCAGCGCAGTGATGGTGCGAAAGATCAGCGCCACGATGATGCTGGGCATCAGCATCGGAATGGTGATCTGGCTGAACTGCTGCCAGCGGCTGGCACCGTCCACTTCGGCGGCTTCGTACAAGGTCTTCGGAATCAGCTGCAGGCCGGCCAGCAGGATCAGCGCCATGAAGGACGAGGTCTTCCAGATGATGGCCACGCAGATGGCGGTGAAGGCCCAGCCCGGTCGCAGCAGCCACATCGCCGGTTCGGCGGCATCGGCCAGACCCAGGCGTTGCAGCACATCGTTGACCACGCCGTATTCGGTGTGGAAGAACCACGCGAAGATCAGGCCGCAGAACGACAGCGGCAGCGCCCACGGCAGCAGCAGCGCCAGCCGCACCGGCCACTGCCGTTTGAAGGGCAGGTTGGCCAGCATGGCCAGGCCCAGGCCCACCACCAGTGCGCCGGGCACGGTGATGAGCGTGATCAACACGGTGTTCTTCGCCGCGTTCCAGAAGTCGGTGTCGTCCAGCACCAGCGCGTAGTTTTCCCAACCGACGAAGCGCGCGCCGCTGCCGCCCGACAGGCGCAGGTCATAGAAGCTGTTGAACAGCAGGCGGCCGATGGGGTAGACCACGATCAACGCCAGCAGCAGCAGCGCCGGGGCCAGCAGCAGAACGCCCAGCGTGCGTTCGCTGGGGTCGCGCAGCCGGTCGAACCACGTCGGTTGCGGCGCTGGGGTCATGGCCGATCTTTCATCGCGCGCCCATCACCGCATCACGCGGCCGAGCCGCGAACCGATGTCGCCCGCGCCTTCTTCGGGCGTGCGCGTGCGCGCCAGCACCGCGCTGGTGGTGGTGCGAATGATGTCGCTGACGCGGCCATATTCGCTGGACAGCGGGCGGCCCTTGCCGGCCACCACGCCGGAGGCAGCGCCCTTGAACCAGGGCACGGCCTGCACCACGTCGGGGTCGGTGTACAGGGCGGCGGAAGTCGGCAGCAGCGCGCCTTGAATCGCCATCAACTTGCTCGCCTCGGGGCTGGCCATGAAGCGCACCAGCCTGGCGGCCTCGGCCTTGTGGCGGCTGAAGGCGCTGACGGCCCATTGCCAGCCGCCCAGACACGTCACGCGTTCGCCGCCGGCCACGGCCGGCACAGCCATCACGCCGACCTTGCCTTTCACGCGCGAATCGGCATCTTGCTGGTAACGGTCCCAGGCGAAGCTCCAGTTCAAGGCGAAGACCACCTGGCCGGCCTTGAATTCGTTGTTGGTGTCGGGCGTTTTCACTTCGGCCACGTTCTTCTTGATCACGCCCTGGTCGACCATCGTCAGCCACTGCTGCAGGCCGCGCGCGGCGGCGGCGCGGTCCAGCGTGAGCTTGCCGTTGGCGTCGTTGAAGGCCTTGCCCTGGCTCCAGTAGGGCAGCAGGAAGGTGCACACCGCACCTTCGATGGGGGCACCTTGTATCGACAGGCCTTGCAGGCCCGGCTGGCCGGCAGGGCTGGCTGCCTTTTCGGCGGCCTGGATCTTCTTCGCCGCCGCCGCCAGTTCATCCCACGTCTTGGGCTCGGCCACGCCGTGTTTGTCGAGCAGGTCGCGGCGGTAGTAGACGAACATGGCGTCGGCCCAGGCCGGCATGGCAGCCAGCTTGCCCCGGATGACGTTGGACGTGGCGTAGGCCGGCAGGTAGGGCTTCAGCACCGTGGCGGCGTCACCCAGGTAGGCGTCCAGCGGTTCCAGCCAGCCCGCGCCGAAATACTGCGCCGGGTTGACGATGTCGATCAGGTAGACATCGATGGCCGGGTCTTTGGCGTTGAGCACCGTGCTCAGGTACTGGCGCTGCAGGTCGCTGGTGGCGCCGCCCGATTCGGTTTCGATCACCAGGCCGGGGTTGCGCTGCATGTAGGTGGCCAACAACTTGCGCGTCAGGTCCGGGCGTTGGCCCTGGCCGCCGGCGAAGACGCGCAGCTTGATGGGCACCACGGCTGGTGCCTGCGCCTGCGCCTGGGCCTGGGGCTGCGCCTGCACCGTCACGGGGGCACCGAGCCAGCCGAGCGCCAGGGTCAGCGCGGTCAGCAGGCGGGACAGGCTGCTTCGCATCGCGACCAAGACCTCAGCGCTCCACCAGGCCGTTGTCGATGACGACCTGCTTGAGCTTGGCCGCCTCGGCCAGCGCAAAGCGGCGGAAGGCCGCGCCGTCGCGCCACACCAGCGGGCTGTTGGCGGCCTGCGCGCGGGCCTTGTACAGCGTGGTCTCGGTGGCCTTGCGACAGGCTGTTTCCAGCTTGGCGCGCACGTCCACCGGCAAGCCCTTGGGCGCCACCACGCCGCCCCAGATCGAACCGCGCACCGGCACGCCCATTTCGCGCGCCGAGGGCACGTTCGCAAAGCCCGGCACGCGCTGCTCGGTCAGCGACATCAGCGGCCGCAACTGGTGCTGGATGGCGACCGGCGGTGTTTCGTTGAACACCGTGATCTCGCCGTTCTTCAGCGGCACGACCATGTCGCCAGTGCTCTTGTAGGGCACGTGCACCACCTGCACGCCGTGGTGCTGCCACTGCAGCAGCGCGCTGACGTGCAGCATCGTCGCAATGCCCGACGAGCCGTAATTCATGGCCCCGCCGCTGGCTTTGGCATGGGCCACCAGCGCGGCGTAATCCTTGTGGGGTGAATTCGCCGCCACCAGTGTCAAGAGCGGCACGTCGTAGGTGCCGCAGATGTAGTCGAAACCCTCGGGCGTGTAGCCGGTGGTGTCACGCCGTGCGGGCTGGATGACCAGCGGGCCCACCGTCGTCATCGACAGCGTGTAGCCATCGGGCCGCGCCCGTGCCACGTTGCCCATGCCGATGGCGCCGCCCGCGCCGGCCGTGTTCAGCACCACCACCGAGCCGCCCAGTTGCCGGGCGAATTCATCGGCCAGGATGCGGCCCATGATGTCGGTGGTGCCGCCGGG
>JANMZP010000047.1:0-3302 GCA_031383435.1 Betaproteobacteria bacterium
TTCAACTTAGGAGATAGTCCAAATGAAAAAATCACTGCTCGCCCTGGCAACGCTGACGGCGTTCGCAGGCGCGGCTTCGGCCCAATCGTCTGTCACCCTTTTCGGTATCGTTGACTTGGCGGCTCGCAGCGTCAGCAACGACGGCGCTGGCTCGCTGAAGACCCTGAGCCCCAGCGGCCAGGCCTCCAGCCGCCTTGGCTTCCGTGGCGTTGAAGATCTGGGTGGCGGCCTGCGCGCTGGCTTCTGGATCGAAGGCGATCTGACCCCCGACAACGGCAACGCCGCCGGTGTGACCTGGACGCGACGTTCTACCGTCAGCCTGCTGGGTGGCTTCGGTGAAGTCCGTCTGGGTCGGGACTACACCCCGACTTTCGTCAACTTCTCAACCTACGATGCCTTCGGCTCGGTTGGCGTTGCCAGCCCGGGTAACCTGCGCAACCGCAATACAGGCACGGGTGCAATCGGTCAGCCGCTGGGTTCGGGCGCCACGACCACCGTGCGCGCTGACAACACCATTGCGTACTTCCTTCCGGCCATGGGCGGCCTGTACGGCCAAGTGCAAGTGGCGGCCGGCGAGAACGTCGTTGGTAACAAGTCTCAAGGCATGCGCCTGGGCTACGCTGCGGGTCCTTTGAACATCTCTGGCGCCTATGAGTCCACCAAGATCGTCGGCGGTGACCACAAGACGATGAACTTCGGTGGCTCGTTCAACCTCGGCTTCATGACCGTCCAGGGCGTGTACGAGAAGAGCGACTGGAAGAACCTGCAGCAAAAAATCGCCACCGGCAACATCATCGTGCCGGTTGGTCAAGGTCAGTTCAAAGCCGTTTACACCAAGTCGGGTGGCAACGCTGGCACCGATGCCAAGATGTACGGTCTGGGCTACGTCTACAACCTGTCGAAGCGCACCTCGGTGTACACGAACTACGCCAGCATCAAAAATGCCGGCACGAGCCGCTACACGGCCTCGACTTCTGGCATCAACACGGCAGCTTACTTGGCCGGCAAAGAGTCCAAGGGCTACGAATTCGGCGTCCGTCACGACTTCTGATCGCCGACGCGCAGCACTTGGCGACAGGTGCTGCGGCTCGCGACCGGGCCGCCTTCGGGCGGCCTTTTTCGTTGGCAAGCCTCTTGCCCGGATCTGAAATGATGGATCCGCTCTGAGTCGTTCACGCAGGCCCGATGTTCGCCTTCATCCTCCGCCGCCTTGCCCAGGCCTTGGTCGTCATGCTCGTCGTGGCCTTCATCGCTTTCATGCTGTTCCAGTTCGTCGGCGACCCCGTCACCAGCTTGCTGGGGCAAGACGCCACGCAGAACCAGCGCGAGCAATTGCGCCGTGATCTTGGCATCGACCAGCCCTTCCCTGTCCAATTCGCACGCTTCATCGGCAATACCGTTCAAGGCGAGTTCGGCATCAGCCTGCGCCAGGGGCGCAAGGTGTCCACGCTGATTGCTGAACGCTTTCCGGCCACGCTGGAACTGGCACTGGCCGCCGCTGTCATCGCGCTGGTGGTTGGCGTGCCGCTTGGCGTCTATGCGGCGCTGCGGCGCGGCAGCTTCGGCTCGCAACTGGTGATGACGCTGTCGCTGCTGGGCGTGTCCCTGCCGACTTTCCTGATCGGCATCCTGCTGATCCTGTTCTTCTCGGTCACGCTCAAATGGCTGCCCAGTTTCGGCCGTGGGGACGTGGTCAGCTTCGGCAACTGGAGCACCGGCCTGCTGACGGCCGACGGCTGGAAGCACCTGGTGCTGCCGGCCATCACGCTGTCGGTCTTCCAGCTGGCGCTGATCCTGCGGCTGGTGCGCGCCGAAATGCTGGAAGTGCTGCGCACCGACTACATCAAGTTCGCCCGCGCCCGCGGCCTGCAGAACCGCGCGGTCTATTTCGGCCACGCGTTGAAGAACACGCTGGTGCCCGTCATCACCATCACCGGCCTGCAACTGGGCTCGTTGATCGCCTTCGCCATCATCACCGAGACCGTCTTCCAATGGCCCGGGATGGGCTTCCTCTTCATCCAGGCCGTGCAGTTCGCCGACATCCCGGTGATGGCCGCCTACCTGTGCCTGATCGCGCTGATCTTCGTGCTCGTCAACCTCGCGGTGGACCTGCTGTACTTCGCCGTCGATCCGCGCTTGCGCATCGAAAAACCGGCCGGAGGCCACTGACGTGAGCACGCCCGCTTCCGCTTCGGCCAGCCGCCTGTCCCGCTGGTTCGACAGCGATGTCTGGTTCAGTTTCCGCAACTCGCCGATGGCGATGACTGCTGCGGTCATCGCCGCCTTGTGCGCCTTCTGCGCGGTCTTCGCGCCCTGGGTGTCACCCTACAACCCCTTCGACCTGGCCACGCTGAACCTGTCCGACGCCCGCCTGCCGCCAGCCTGGTCGGACGGCGGCAGCCGCGCCCACTGGCTGGGCACCGACGACCAGGGCCGCGACATCCTGTCGGCGCTGTTCTACGGCGCGCGCATCTCGCTGCTGGTCGGCCTGGCTTCGGTGCTGGTGTCGCTGGTGGTCGGCGTCGGCCTGGGCCTGCTGTCGGGCTTTGTCGGCGGCAAGACCGATGCGTTGATCATGCGCATCTGCGACGTGATGCTGTCCTTCCCGTCCATCCTGGTGGCCCTGCTGATCGACGGCGTCGGCCACGCGATGTTCCCGAATGCGCAGGACACGCTGGCCTTCGGCGTGCTGATAGTCGCCATCTCGCTGACCGGCTGGGTGCAGTACGCGCGCACGGTGCGCGGCAGCACGCTGGTCGAGCGCAACAAGGAATACGTGCAGGCCGCGCGCGTCATCGGCGTGGCGCCGCTGCGCATCATGTTCAAGCATGTGCTGCCCAACGTGATGGGGCCGGTGCTGGTGCTGGCGACCATCCAGGTGGCGGCGGCCATCATCACCGAGGCCACCCTGTCCTTCCTGGGCGTGGGTGTGCCGCCGACCTCGCCGTCGCTGGGCACCTTGATCCGCGTCGGCAATGACTTTTTGTTCTCGGGCGAGTGGTGGATCACCATCTTCCCGGGCGCCATGCTGGTGTTGATTGCGCTCAGCGTGAACCTGCTGGGCGACTGGCTGCGTGATGCGCTGAACCCGCGTCTGCGCTGAAGAATCGACCACGATGGCCGACCGCAAACCATTGCTCGAAGTGCGCCACCTGCGCGTTGAATTCCCGACGCGGCGCGGCACGCTGCTGGCGCTGGACGACATCAACCTGAGCATCGCGCCCGGCGAAATCCTGGGCGTGGTGGGCGAATCGGGTGCTGGCAAAACATTGACCGGCGCGGCCATCATCGGCTTGCTGGAA
>JANMZP010000052.1:0-5031 GCA_031383435.1 Betaproteobacteria bacterium
TCAAAACGTTCGCGTGAGCTTCAACTTTGGCTGGAAGTGGCGCCAACAAAGAAGCGGGTTGCGATGCTGAAATATGCTTCACTGAAGGCATGACGTTCCTGCGCTGCCTAACGTTCGAGCTAAGCGGGCGACAACGGCAGGGCGCCAGGCCCGGGCTGGCGAAAATGTACCGCGTACCGCCAGACCGGGCCTGGTGACCTGCCGTTGGCGCTCCGCTTGAGCGAGGGGTTAGGCATCGGCGCGCGCTGCTCGTGTGTGGGGACCGCTTTTCTAGACTCCCAAGGCCTTTTGAACACCTTTTTCTCCAAAGGTCTCTATCCGCTTCCAGAGGAGCGTTGCCGCTTCGTCTCCGAGACTTTGAAGGTTCCTTTTGATACTCTGGAAGTCGGCCACGGTCCACGCGTGCGCTTCGGCTCGTGCGACTAGCGCTGTGATGTGTGGCCGCCAAAGATCGCCACCAAATGATCGCTGGTTGATCGTTCCACTGTGGGTCTCGCGGACGCGATGCATGGCCAGGAACGGTGTCTTCGCGTAGAAGCAGGCTGCATCGATTCTCGAGGTTACTTGCCCAACGTGCCGGGCATCGCTTGCTGCTTTACGTCCGAGGACTTCGGCCGCCTCTGAATAGGTCATGCAGTATCCGGGCTCCGCGATGATGCGGTTCTCAAGGTGCTCGACAAGCTTCACGGCATCGGCATGTTGGACTGCTGCAGCCACCTGAGCCTCCTTCGACTGGGGGTCGTAATCTGCGGATCGTACGACAACATGATCGACTCGCCGTGGCGGTACTCGATGGCAGGAGGCTGGCTTTGTATTCGCGCTGCCGAAAGAGCGAAAACCATTGTTCTCCGATGCCTAACGTGTTTTCGCCAGCACGCTGATGTAGCTGCCTGCAGCTACATGTTGCCACATGCATATCGATGTAGCTAGATATGGAATCCATATGTAGCTACTTCCGTTACCTGCTTTTTGAGCAGAGGAGGGCGTTTTCATCGTCGTGGCGTTGCGTCGGTCAGCCGCAGGTCCAACGCTTGCGGGACACGACACCATTGCGGCAATTTGCAGCCGGGCAGTCACAGTCATCCATGAAGATGAATATGCTGTTCGCGTGCGCCTACTTTTCAGTGATCCTGTCGGTCAGCTTCAGGATGCCAGCAACGCGGCGTGGTATTCGCCACAGCCTGGCTTTGTAGTCCCACGTTCCGCCAGCTGCTCGGACCACGGTCTGCAGGGACTTCTCCTCTGCGCCTATCCGGACGTTGACAACTTGATCGGTTCTGGCCTTGATGGGCGTCTTCTCGACCAGGAGTTCCACGGTCGTGTAACGGTACTCGCCCCTGTCATCCGACCGGTGACGAACGCAAACCAGTGCATCGCCGAATTGGCGGGCTAACTTCAATGCGCCGCGCGTTTGGGGCGATATCTTCTTGGTCACTCGCAGGTTGGCGGTTTTGGCTTGGGGTTGAGTTTTCATGGAGGACACACCCTGGTGATGGCTGACGTGGCCGGACCCTTGTGGCCAACGGTATCTGGCTGCGGTTTCAGTTGCGGTTGCGGTTGCGTGGTCTGTTGCAGTGCGTGGCCAGGTGCTGGCCTCAGGTACTGCTCCGAGCCCTGTGGGTGCACTGTATCGCTGTGTGCGGCGCTGCCGGGGTTTGCGGGTTGGCCGAGGTCGTCGGTGCCACGCCAGCCTCAGGTTTTGCTTGGTGGCGGGCTGATATCGTGATACTGTGATTGTATACAGTCATCTCGGTCGATGGGCACCATGCATCAGTCTTTGTCATCGCCAGCTCCCCGCCTGCTCGACGCCGTGCGTGCGCAGGCGCGCTACCGGCATTACAGCCTTCGCACCGAGCAGGCTTACGTGCGCTGGGTGCGCGCTTTCGTCCACTTCAACGGCATGCGCCACCCCATTGAACTGGGCCATACCGAGGTCGAAGCCTTTCTGACGTGGCTGGCTGCCGACCGCCAGGTTTCGCCATCCACGCACCGGCAGGCCTTGTCGGCCCTGCTGTTTTTGTACCAGAAGGTGCTGCAGATGAATCTGCCCTGGATGGCTGAGATCGGGCGGCCGCGCAGTGCCCAGCGCGTGCCGGTGGTGTTGGATATCGACGAAGTGACGACCGTGCTGGCTGCACTCGATGGGGAAGGACGTCGCGCTGCATGCGCCGACACGGCGATGGACCCACCCGACCGGGCCCATGCCTGGGCTGCCATGGCACCGGCCCACGGTTTGCTCGGGCGCTTGCTGTACGGCACGGGGATGCGCCTGCTGGAAGGCTTGCGCTTGCGCGTCAAGGACATCGACTTCAAGCACCGCGCGCTTATCGTGCGCGAAGGCAAGGGTGCCAAGGACCGCGTGGTGATGCTGCCGGCTGTGTTGGTCGCGCCGCTGCGTGCGCAGTTGAGCGCGGCGCATGACTTGTGGCGCAGCGATCGCGAGGGTGGCCTGGCGGGCGTCCATGTGCCCCATGCGCTGGCGCGCAAGTACGAGCGTGCGCCCGAGTCCTGGGTCTGGCATTGGGTCTTTCCGCAGGCCCAGCCGGCGGTCGATCCGCGCAGCGATGGGGCCCCGGTCTGGCGCCGCCATCACATGCAGGAAGGGCTCTTCCAGCGCGCCTTCAAGCGCGCGCTGGACGCCGCCGGCATCGCCAAACCCGCCACGCCCCACACCCTGCGTCATTCCTTCGCCACCCATCTGCTGCAGGCGGGCTATGACATCCGCACGGTGCAGGAATTGCTGGGCCATGCCGATGTCAGCACCACGATGATCTACACCCACGTGTTGCGGCTGGGCGGTGGCGCGGTGCGCAGCCCGCTGGACAACCTGGCTGCGGGGCTGGCGCAGCCACCAGAGCCGCATCAGCCGCATCAGCCATATCAGCCGTATCAGCCGTATCAGCCGCTGCAACCCGCAGCAGCGCCCCACGCGCCTTTGCTGCTCGCCTTGCCGCCGCCCTCGGCCGTGCTGCCGGCCGCCTATTCGCCGCCCCACCGCGCGGGCTATCCCGCCGCCCCGCCTGGCCGCCCACCCCGTGCCCGTGAACCCGCCCCGTGTTACGCCGTCCCATCCCCGCGCTACCTGGCTACGCTGAACTCCACTGCCGCAGCAATTTCAGCTTCCTGAACGGGGCTTCGCACCCCGAGGAACTGGTGGCCCGCGCGCAGGCGCTGGGCTATGCGGCACTGGCCATCACCGACGAGTGTTCGTTGTCGGGGGTGGTGCGTGCCCATGTCGAAGCCGAACGCCTGAAGATGCGCTTGATCATCGGGGCCGAGATGGCGCTGGCACCGCCCGATCGGTCGGCGGCACCGGTGGCCGGTGTGGAGCCCCCGCTGTTTGCCGCGGCGACACCCGCTGATCTGGACTGGCCGGCCGCTGCGGCCGAGCCCGCAGCAGCCGCAGCCGCCGCCGCCGTTCCCGGCCCGCGCCTGGTGCTGCTGGCCCAGACGCGCCGCGGCTACGGCAACCTGGTGCAGTGGATCACCGTGGCGCGGCGGCGCGCGCCCAAGGGCCAATACCTGGCGCTGATGTCCGACCTGGAAGGCAAGGTGGCGCGCGCGCCCATGCTGGCGGGTTTGCCGGGCTGTCTGGCCTTGCTGCTGGCACCACCGGTGCTGGCCTCGGCGCAACCGCTGGCCACGCTGCTGGCCCAGGCGCAGTGGTTGAAAACCTGGTTGGGCGACCGCGCGGCCATCGCCTTGCCGCTGCTGCGCCTGCCGCACGACGCGCTGCTGGTCGAACTGGTGCTGAAGGTGTCCGAACTGAGCGGCCTGCCCATCGTGGCGGTGGGCAGCGTGCAGATGCACGTCCGCTCGCGCAAGCCGCTGCTGGACGCACTCACCGCCACGCGCCTGCAGTGCAGCGTTTCCGCCGCCGGCCATGCGCTGCAGCCCAACGCCGAAGCGCACCTGCGTTCGCGCCTGCGGCTGGCCGCGCTGTACCGCGCCGAATGGCTGGCCCGGGCGCAGGCGCTGGCCGAGACCTGTACGTTCACGCTGGCCGAGCTGCATTACGAATACCCGCGCGAGATCGTCCCCGAAGGCCAGACGCCCACCGCCTGGCTGCGCCAGCTGACCGAAGACGGCGCGCGCAACCGCTACCCGAAGGGCGTGCCGTCGGCCGTGCGCAAGATGCTGGAACACGAACTGGCGCTGATCGCCCAGCTGCAGTACGAGGCCTATTTCCTCACCGTCACCGACATCGTGCACTGGGCGCGCCGCCAGGGCATCCTGTGCCAGGGCCGTGGCAGCGCGGCCAATTCGGCGGTCTGCTACTGCCTGGGCGTGACGGCGGTCGACCCCGAAAAGCACACCATGCTGCTCTTCGAACGCTTCATCAGCGCCGAACGCAACGAGCCGCCCGACATCGACATCGACTTCGAGCACCAGCGCCGCGAAGAAGTCATCCAGTACATCTACCAGAAATACGGCCGCCACCGCGCGGCGCTGACCGGCGTGATGATCACCTACCGCCCGCGCTCAGCGCTGCGCGACATGGGCCGCGCACTCGGCATCGACCTCGACCGCATCCTGGCCCTGGCGAAAAGCCAGCACTGGTTCGACGGCCGAACCATCCACCCCGAACGCCTGCTGGAAAACGGCTTCGATCTCGAATCGCAGCTGTGCAAGCTGTGGGTCGAACTGACGCAGACGCTGATCGGCTTCCCGCGCCACCTGTCTCAGCACCCCGGCGGCTTCGTCATCGCGCGCGACGACCTGGCGCAGCTGGTGCCGGTCGAGAACGCGGCCATGACCGAGCGCAGCGTCATCCAGTGGGACAAGGACGACCTGGACGCGCTGCGCCTGCTGAAGGTCGACATCCTGGCGCTGGGCATGCTCAGCGCCATCCGCCGCGCGCTGGAATTCGTCAGCGCCAAGCAGGGGGCACCGATGGCCCTGCACCAGGTGCCGCAAGACGACGCGCCGACCTACGCGATGCTGTGCCGCGCCGACAGTGTGGGCACTTTCCAGGTCGAAAGCCGGGCCCAGATGAGCATGCTGCCGCGCCTGCAACCGCGCTGTTTCTAC
>JANMZP010000120.1:0-15114 GCA_031383435.1 Betaproteobacteria bacterium
TTGCGGATGACGCGCAGGCCCAGCGGCATGTAGTTGTAGATGCCAGCGCCCAGGCGCTTGATGAAGCCCGCGCGCATCATCAACTGATGGCTGGCGACTTCGGCTTCGGCGGGCGCTTCTTTGAGCGTCGAGATGAATGTGGCAGAGGCTTTCATGGGGTCCGGTGAGCACACGGTGCCGGTGCCGGATGAGGCCCTGCGGCTTGCCCTGATCAGCGCCCGGCGACCCCAGCCAAGAGCCCGCAACGTGCTTGCGGGTTAGCGAGAATTCGCGCGCTGCACAGTGCCGGTGCAATAATGAAATCAGTCACAAATTTGGGGTTTGATTATGCTCGACCGGGAAGGCTTCAGGCCCAACGTCGGCATCGTCCTGCTCAACTCGCGCAATCAGGTTTTCTGGGGCAAGCGGCTGCGCACGCACTCGTGGCAGTTTCCGCAGGGCGGCATCAACCACGGCGAGTCGCCCGAGCAGGCGATGTTCCGAGAACTCCACGAAGAAGTGGGGTTGATGCCCGACCACGTGCAGATCGTGGCCCGCACGCGCGACTGGCTGCGTTACGAAGTGCCCGACCATTTCATCCGCAGAGATGCACGCGGCCACTACCGCGGCCAGAAGCAGATCTGGTTCCTGCTGCGTCTGGTCGGTCGCGACAGCGACATGAACCTGCGGGCCACCGATCACCCTGAATTCGATGCCTGGCGCTGGAACGAGTACTGGGTACCGCTGGAATTGGTCATTGAATTCAAGCGCAATGTGTACGAAATGGCACTGACCGAACTGGCGCGTTTTCTGCCCCGCACCAACCCACACAACCGCTACCTGCGGTCGGGCTTGCGCATGAACCGTTACGAAGACGAAGCGCCGGCCCTCCACGGCATGCCCGATGCAGTCAACGGCACGCCCGATACCACCGCACGCGCGGCACCAGGCGCTACATCAGGACCAGATTGGTCCGGTGGATGAGCTCGGACTCATTGGCATAGCCCAACAGGGCTTCGATCTGTGACGAGGGCTTGCGCGCAATGAGCCGCGCCTCGGCGGCCGAATAATTGGCCAGGCCACGTGCCACTTCGGTGCCGGCCAGCGTGCAGATCGCAATCACGTCACCGCGCACGAACTCGCCTTGCACCTCGTGCACACCGATGGGCAACAGGCTCTTGCCTTCGTCGCGCAGTTTGGCCACAGCGCCCTCATCGACGGCTACCGAGCCGCGCAGTTGCAAGTGGTCCACCATCCACTGCTTGCGTGCCGCCAGCTTGGGCGTGCCCGCCAGCAAGGCCGTGCCGATCGCCTCGCCCGCAGCCAGCCGCAGCAGCACATCGGGCTCCCGTCCCCAGGCGATGACCGTGCTGGTGCCGCTGCCGGCGGCCCGTTTGGCGGCCAGGATCTTGGTCAGCATGCCGCCGCGCCCGATGCTGGAGCCGGCGCCGCCGGCCATCGCTTCCAGTGCCGGGTCACCGGCTGTCGCTTCGTCGATGAAGCGGGCGGCTGGGTCTTTGCGTGGGTCGGCCGCATACAAACCGCGCTGGTCGGTGAGGATGACGTAGGCGTCGGCGTCCACCAGATTGGCGACCAGGGCGCCCAGGGTGTCGTTGTCGCCGAACTTGATCTCGTCGGTGACGACGGTGTCGTTCTCGTTGATGACCGGAATGACCTTCAGTGACAGCAAGGTCAACAGCGTGGAGCGCGCGTTGAGGTAGCGCTCGCGGTCGGCCAGGTCGGCGTGCGTCAGCAACACTTGCGCACTGGACATGCCGTGCTCGGACAAACGCGACTCATACATCTGCACCAGGCCCATCTGGCCGACCGCTGCTGCGGCCTGCAATTCATGCAGTTCCTTGGGGCGCTGTGTCCAGCCCAGGCGTTTCATGCCCTCGGCAATGGCACCGCTGGACACCATCACCACATCACGCCCCTGGCGCGCCAGTTCGGCCAACTGGCGCGACCAGTTACCGATGGCCTCGGCATCCACGCCGCGACCTTCGTTGGTGACCAGGCTGGAGCCGACCTTGACGACGATGCGGCGGGCTCCTTGGAGCACGCTAATCATCGGTCTGGGCGGGTGCCTCGAAGCGTTGATCCGGCAGCACATCGACGCGCTGGTGTTTGGCCACATCGGTGTAGATGGCCTCGATGAGCGGCTGCAATCCATCGCGCGCCAATGCGGAGATCGAGAACACCGGCCCCTTGTAGCGCAGCCGCTTCACGTAATCCTTGACGCGCTGCTCGCGCTCGGCCTCGGGCACCATGTCGAGCTTGTTGAAGACCAGCCAGCGCGGCTTGGCGTGCAGCTTGGGGTCGTACTTCTTCAGCTCGGCCACGATGGCCTTGGCTTGCTGGACCGGGTCGACACCTTCGTCAAACGGTGCCGCGTCCACGATGTGCAACAACAAGCGGGTGCGCTGCAGGTGGCGCAGAAACTGATGGCCCAGGCCGGCACCTTCTGATGCGCCTTCGATCAGACCTGGAATGTCGGCGACCACAAAGCTGCGCTCCGGGCCGACCCGCACCACGCCCAGATTCGGTGCCAAGGTTGTGAACGGGTAGTCGGCAATCTTCGGGCGCGCGTTCGAGATGGCGGTGATCAGCGTCGACTTGCCCGCGTTGGGCATGCCCAGCAAACCCACGTCGGCCAGCACCCGCAGTTCCAGCTTCAGCTTCTTGGCTTCGCCGGGCCAACCCGGCGTCTTCTGGCGCGGTGACCGGTTGGTCGCAGTCTTGTAATGCAGGTTGCCGAAACCACCGTCGCCGCCCTGCGCCAGGATGACGCGCTGGCCGTGCTCGAGCAGTTCGATCAGCACATCACCGGTCTCGAAATCCGAAATGATGGTGCCCACCGGCATGCGCAGCACGATGTCGTCGGACGCCGCGCCGAATTGATCCGAGCCGCGACCCTGCTCGCCGTTGCGGGCCTCATGGCGGCGGGCATAGCGGTAGTCGATCAGCGTGTTGATATTGCGGTCGGCAATCGCAAAAACGCTGCCGCCGCGGCCCCCGTTGCCGCCATTGGGCCCGCCGAAAGGGATGAACTTCTCGCGCCGGAAGCTCACGCAGCCTGCGCCGCCATCTCCGGCCGAGATGTCGATAGTGGCTTCGTCGACGAATTTCATGGTGTGGGGCGGCTGACGCTGGATGCTAGCGGTGTTCAGGCCGTACGAACCATACGGGCCAGGAATGAAAAAGCCCCGGCACGCCGGGGCTCTGCTTGGGCAAGAAGTACCGGTCAGACAGGCGTGACGAACACGGTCTGGCGGTTCAACGAACCTTTGATCTTGAAGGAGACTGCGCCATCAACCAGCGCGAACAAGGTGTGATCCTTGCCCATGCCGACACCAACCCCAGCGTGGAACTTGGTGCCACGTTGGCGAACGATGATCGAACCAGCAGAGATCTGCTCGCCACCGAAAGCCTTGACGCCGAGCATTTTCGGCTGCGAATCGCGGCCGTTGCGGGTTGAGCCGCCGCCCTTTTTCTGTGCCATGGTGCCTGCTCCTTAGCCGTTGATGGAGCCGATCTGCAGCTCCGTGTAAGTCTGGCGGTGACCGCCATGCTTCTGGTAATGCTTGCGGCGGCGCATCTTGAAAATGCGCACCTTGTCGTGCTTGCCTTGCGACAGCACGGTTGCTGTCACGGTTGCACCCGCGACCCAGGGGGCCCCAACCTTCAGATCCGCACCGCTACCCACGGCCAAAACCTGATCGATCACGACTTCCTGACCCACGTCCGCAGCTATCTGTTCTACCTTGATCTTTTCGCCGGCTGCAACTTTGTATTGCTTGCCACCGGTTTTTATGACCGCGTACATGTGTGAGACCTTTCGAAGAGTCCCCGCGCCGGACTTGAAGTCAGATCCCGACATGAACCCGAGACCTGCTGATCGCCCGCGAGCCCCCGAGAGGAAGCCTTGCTACAAAGGAAGATGCATGCAGCGCAGAGCCTTTGAATATAGCACAGGACAAAGCAAGTTGCGAGACTTCGCACGCCAACCGCCGCCTCTTCCTATAATCAAGAATCAGCTCACCTGCGTGCCCCGTGCTCGAAACCTCCGCTTCACCGACCGATACCGAGAGCCCGACCGACACCGCGATGCGCGAGGTCGATGCGGTGATCCGCGCCCGACTCAGCTCGCAAGTCGCCCTGATCGACCAGATTTCGTCCTACATCGTGGGCGCAGGCGGCAAGCGCATCCGACCCAAGCTGGTGCTGCTTTTCGCCGAAGCGCTGGGCTTCGAAGGCGCCGAACGCTTCGAGGTGGCGGCCATCGTCGAATTCATCCACACCGCCACGCTGTTGCACGACGACGTGGTGGACGAGTCCGCCCTGCGGCGCGGTCGCGCGACGGCGAATGCCACGTTCGGCAACGCAGCCAGCGTGTTGGTGGGTGACTTCCTGTACTCACGCGCTTTCCAGATGATGGTTTCGGTGAGTCGCATGCGGGTGCTGGAGGTGCTGGCCGACGCCACCAACGTGATTGCAGAAGGTGAAGTGCTGCAGCTGATGAACATGCACGATCCGGACCTCGCGGTTGAAGACTACCTGCGCGTGATCCGGTTCAAGACGGCCAAGTTGTTCGAGGCCAGCGCGCGACTGGGAGCGGTACTGGCCGGTGCCAGCCGCGAGCTTGAAGAGTCCTGCGCCGACTTCGGCCGCTCACTGGGAACGGCTTTCCAGCTCGTCGATGACCTGCTGGATTACGAAGGCAAAAGCGACGAACTGGGCAAGAACGTCGGCGATGACTTGCGCGAAGGCAAACCCACGCTGCCCTTGCTGGTCGCGATGGAGCGGGCCAACGCACCCGATCGCGCATTGATTCGCCATGCCATCGAACACGGCGAATTGCAGAAGCTGCCCGAAATTCTGGCCATCGTTCGCCAGACCGGCGCGCTGGATGCCACCCGCCAAGCCGCGGAACTCGAAGCCGACAAAGCCCGCGCCGTGCTGCATTCGCTGCCCCCGTCGAGGGCTCGAAACGCTCTGCTAGAATTGTGTCTTCGTTCGATACACCGTTCTTCTTGAAATGAACGGCTGATCGGGTTGAAGTCCTGCAGCGGCTTGACCGCCTCAGACAAATCGGGGTGTAGCTTAGCCTGGTAGAGCGCTACGTTCGGGACGTAGAGGCCGGAGGTTCGAATCCTCTCACCCCGACCAGGTTTGCAGCACGCCCATTCACGTTGATGCCTGCTGCACGATGGACCGACCGGTTCACGTCTTCGCGTCCAGCCGTTTACACCCTGACGAGGATCGGTGATGATCTTCGCGATATGCAAACGCTGAGCTGAAGCAGATGGCCACAGAAACGTTGGTTGAACCGCCGCAATCGTTTCTCTCGGGCGTGGCCCGCGTGCTGGTCAATGCGGGCAAGCTGACAGCCAAGACTGCGGAAGAGCTGACCAAGAGCGCGCGCGACCGCAAAGGCAGTTTCGTGTCGGCGGTGATCAGCGCCGGTGCCGTCAAGCCCGATGACCTGGCGCACACACTGTCGGCCGCTCTGGCCTTGCCGCTGATCGACCTCAACGCCATCGACGCGCAGAAGCTGCCGCGCAACATCGTCGACCAGAAGATCGCCAGCCAATACCAGCTCATCGTGCTGGGCAAGCGCGGCAACCGCTTGTTCATCGGTGCCGCCGACCCGACCGATCAAGAGGCCGTCGAACGCATCAAGTTCGCCACACAGCTGACGCCCGAGTGGGTCATCGTCGAATACGACAAGCTGATGCGCCAGCTCGAAGGCCAGGGCAGCACGGCCAACGAAGTGATCGAGACGATGGCCAGCGCCGACTTCGACTTCGACGTCACAGACGAAGAGTCGGCCGCTGCCGAAGCGGCGGAAGTCACGACCGAAGTCGAGGACGCACCGGTGGTGCGCTTCCTGCAGAAAATGTTGATCGACGCGATCAACATGCGCGCGTCCGACCTGCACTTCGAGCCCTACGAATACAGCTACCGCGTGCGCTTTCGCATCGACGGCGAACTGCGTGAAATCACGCAGCCGCCGGTGGCCATCAAGGACAAGCTGGCTTCGCGCATCAAGGTCATCTCGCGCATGGACATCGCTGAAAAGCGGGTTCCGCAAGACGGCCGCATGAAGCTGAAGTTCGGCAACAAGGCCATCGACTTCCGGGTCTCCACACTGCCCACGCTGTTCGGCGAAAAGGTCGTGATCCGGATTCTCGACCCGTCCAGCGCCAAGCTGGGCATCGAGGCGCTGGGCTACGAAAAGATCGAGAAAGACCGCTTGATGCATTGCATCGGGCGGCCCTACGGGATGATCCTGGTCACGGGCCCGACCGGCAGCGGCAAGACGGTAACGCTGTACACCTGTCTGAACATCCTGAACCAGCCGGGCGTGAACATCGCCACCGTCGAAGACCCGGCGGAAATCAACCTGCCCGGCATCAACCAGGTCAACGTCAACGACCGCGCCGGGCTCACGTTCGCCGCCGCGCTGAAGTCCTTCCTGCGGCAGGACCCGGACATCATCATGGTCGGCGAAATCCGCGACCTGGAAACCGCCGACATCGCGATCAAGGCCGCGCAGACCGGCCACATGGTGATGAGCACGCTGCACACCAACGACGCGCCGACCACGCTGACCCGCTTGTTGAACATGGGTGTGGCACCTTTCAACATCGCGTCCAGTGTGCTGCTGATCACCGCGCAACGCCTGGCGCGCAAGCTGTGCGAGAACTGCAAGAAGCCCGCGGAATACCCCCGTGATTCGCTGCTCAAGGCCGGCTTCAAGCCCGAAGATCTGGATGGCAACTGGAAGCCCTATCGGGCGGTGGGTTGCTCGGCGTGCAACAACGGCTACAAGGGCCGGGTTGGCGTTTACCAAGTGATGCCCATCACCGAGGCGATACAACGCATCATCCTGACCGAAGGCTCGGCGCTGGACATCGCCAAGCAGGCCGAAATCGAAGGCGTGCGTGACCTGCGGCAGTCGGGCCTGATCAAGGTCCGGGCCGGCGTCACGACGCTGGAAGAAATCATCACCGTCACGAACGAATAAGCGCGCACACCCATGGCCACTGCAGCACTCGCCAAACCATCCAAGGAAATCATCTTCGAATGGGAAGGCAAGGACCGTAACGGCAAGATCGTGCGCGGCGAGATGCGCGCCGGCGGCGAATCGGTGGTGAATGCCAGCCTGCGCCGCCAGGGCATCCTGGTGAACAAGGTGAAGAAGCGCCGCTCCAGCGGCGGCCGCTCGATCAAGCAGAAAGACATCGCCATCTTCACGCGGCAGCTGGCCACGATGATGAAGGCCGGCGTGCCTCTGCTGCAATCCTTCGACATCGTGGCGCGCGGCAGCACCAACCCGCGCATGACCAAGCTGCTGAACGACATCCGTGGTGATGTCGAAACCGGCACCAGCCTGTCGTCGGCCTTCCGCAAGCACCCGCTGCATTTCGACGCGCTGTACTGCAACCTCGTCGAGGCCGGTGAGGCCGGCGGCATCCTGGAGGCCCTGCTCGACCGCCTGGCCATCTACCAGGAGAAAACGATGGCCATCAAGAGCAAGATCAAGTCGGCCCTGATGTACCCGGTGGCCGTGATGGTGGTGGCCTTCGTGGTGCTGACCGTCATCATGATCTTCGTGATCCCGGCCTTCGAGGACGTGTTCAAGTCCTTCGGCGGCGAATTGCCGACACCGACGCTCATCGTCATCGCCATGTCGAAGTTCTTCGTCAAGTGGTGGTGGGCCATCTTTGGCATTCTGGGCGGCGGCATCTACTTCTTCCTGGAAAGCTGGAAGCGGTCCGAGAAGATGCAGATGGCCATGGACCGCATCCTGCTGAAGATTCCCATCTTCGGCGACCTGATCAACAAGTCGGTGATCGCGCGCTGGACGCGCACCCTGTCCACCATGTTCGCAGCCGGCGTGCCGCTGGTCGAAGCGCTTGACTCGGTCGGCGGTGCTTCGGGCAACATGGTCTACGCGCAGGCCACCGAGCAGATCCAGCGCGACGTGTCCACCGGCTCGGCCTTGACCACTTCCATGACCACCACCGGCGTCTTTCCGACGATGGTGCTGCAGATGTCGGCCATCGGTGAAGAGTCGGGCTCGCTCGACCACATGCTGGGCAAGGCGGCCGAGTTCTACGAGGACGAGGTCGATGAGATGGTCAAGGGTCTGTCCAGCTTGATGGAGCCCTTCATCATCGTGATCCTGGGCGTGCTCATCGGCGGCATCGTGGTGTCGATGTACCTGCCGATCTTCAAGCTGGGCGCGGTGGTCTAGCGTGGGGGGCTGGCTGGGGGGCTTGCCCCTCGACGTGCTGCTGTCGCCTGCGATGCTGGCCCTGCTGGGCCTGATGGTCGGCAGCTTCCTCAACGTCGTGGTGCACCGCCTGCCGCTGATGCTGGAACGCCAGTGGTGGGCCGATGTGGCGGCGCAACTGACCGACAGCGACTCCTACGTGCGCGTGTTCGGCCACAAGGCCCCTGCTCAACTGGGGCAGACCGCTGCGCCCATCGACAAATCGCTCGCCGCCCTGCCGGCATTGGGCCTGGCACGGCCCGCGTCGCGCTGCCCGGCTTGCGGGCACCCGATCCGCTGGTTCGAGAACATCCCGCTGCTCAGCTGGCTGGTGTTGAAGGGCCGCTGCTCGGCCTGCGGCGCCGGCATCGCGGCGCGCTATCCCCTGGTCGAAGGGGGCACGGCCATGCTGTTCGCGGCCCTGGCCTGGCGCATCGGCCCGCAGCCGGTGCTGCTGCTGTGGTGCGCCATGGTCGCGGTCTTGCTGGCGCTGGCGCTGATCGACTGGGACACCACGGTGTTGCCCGACAGCATGACCCTGCCTTTGCTCTGGGCCGGCCTGGCTGCTGCCGCACTGGGCTGGCTGCCTGATTTGCCGCTGGCCCAGTCGGTGGGCGGCGCGGCAGCCGGCTACCTGTCGCTGTGGTCGGTTTTCTGGTTGTTCAAACTGGCCACCGGCAAAGACGGCATGGGCTATGGCGACTTCAAACTGCTGGCCGCGCTGGGTGCCTGGCTGGGCTGGCAGGCCATCCTGCCGATCGTGCTGATGGCCTCGATGATCGGCGCCCTCGTCGGCCTGGCGATGAAGGCCACCGGCTCGCTGCGCGAAGGCCGCTTCGTGCCCTTCGGCCCCTTCCTGGCCGGCGGCGGGCTGGTCGTGATGCTGGCCGGGCTGCCCACTGTGCTGGGGTGGATAGGCTGGACGTGAGCGCCAGTTTGAACCGGCCCGGCCGTCTGCAGATCGGGCTCACGGGCGGCATCGGCAGCGGCAAGAGCACGGTCGCCCGCCTGCTGGTGGCCTGCGGTGCCCACCTCGTCGATACCGACGCCATCGCCCGCGCGCTAACCCTGCCTGGGGGTGCCGCGATGCCGCCACTGGCAGCGCATTTCGGCCCGCAGGTGGTGGCCGCCGACGGCGCGCTGGACCGTGTAGCCATGCGCCAGATGGTCTTTACCGACGCCGCCATCAAGACCCGTCTCGAAGCCATCCTGCACCCGTTGATCGGCACCGAGGCGCTGCGCCAGGCGGCGCTGAACCCGGATCGTCCGGTGGTCTTCGACGTGCCGCTGCTGGCCGAATCGCAAGGCCTGCGACCCTGGCGCGCGCGCGTGCACCGCGTGCTGGTGATCGACTGCAGCGTCGCGACGCAAATCGCGCGGGTGACCGCGCGACCGGGCTGGACTGATGAGTCAGCGCGACGCGTCATCGCGCAGCAGGCCATGCGGGCCGTGCGGCGCGGTGTGGCCGATGCCGTCATCGCCAACGAAGGCCTGACACTGCAGCAGCTGGAAGCCGAAGTGCGCGCGCTGTGGGCGTTGTGGACAAGGCCGGGCAGCCCGCCTCCAGCCACAAGCACAGCGGTCTGACGCAGGCGCTGTGGAACAATCCTCAAGCTTGGGCGTCAGCCCGCGCTTCCTTCCGTCCGCCGTCTGCAACACGAGCCCGCCTTGGTCCTTTACGAGTACCCGTTCAACGAAGGCATACGCACCATGCTGCGGCTCGAACACCTGTTCGACCGCCTCGGCCAACTGGTCGCCCGCGATGCCCCGGTCGACCACCATTTCGCGCTGGCCACCATCTTCGAGATCATGGATGTGGCCTCGCGGGCCGATCTGAAAAGCGACCTGCTGAAAGAGCTGGAACGCCACCGCGGCCAACTGCACGGCTACCGCGGCCACCCCAGCATTTCCGAGGCTGCGCTGGACGCAACCATCGCCCGCATCGACCACGCCTTCAACGGCCTGAACCAGTTGCCTGGCAAGGCCGGCCAGGTGCTGGCCAGCAACGACTGGCTGATGAGCATCCGCAGCCGCATCAACATTCCTGGCGGCACCTGCGAATTCGACCTGCCGGCCTATTACGCCTGGCAGCAGCACGCGCCTGAAAAGCGCCGCGTCGACCTGGAAGGCTGGATGGTCACGCTGACCCCGCTGGCTGAAGCCCTGCAGGTGCTGCTGGGTCTGCTGCGCGACAGCGGCGCGCCGCAGCGCCTGGTGGCCACCGGTGGCCAATACCAACAAAGCCTGCCCGCTGGCAAGGTCTACCAGCTGATGCGCGTGCGCATCGCCGCTGACAGCGGCCTGGTGCCGGAAATCACTGGTCACCGTTTGATGGTTTCAGTGCGCTTCATGCGCCCCGACGCCGAAGGCCGCCTGCGCAACGCAGGGGTGGACACGGCTTTCGTCCTGGCGCTGTGCGCGTGAACGAACCCGATGAGCCGGCCGCACCGGCCGCGCCCGTGCGCAAGGTGCCCTGCCCCAGTTGCAAGGGCCCGTCGCTGTTCGGACCGGGGAACCCCTGGCGTCCGTTTTGCAGCCAACGCTGCCGCAGCGCCGATCTGGGGGCCTGGGCCAGCGAGAAGTTTCGCGTCGCGGCCCCTGAACCTGCCGACGAGGACGATACGGCCCCCAAAGGCCACTGAAGCGGCTCAGCGGCTCAGCGGCTCAGGCTGCGCAAGAAAGCCGCCAGGTCGGCTGCATCCTGTTCGTTCAAGTGCAGCGGTCGCAGGATGCGCTCACCGTCGGCATGCAGGCGCTCTTCGTTCAGCAGGTTGTAGTGGCGCACCACGTCTTCGATGCGCGCCAGGCTGCCGTCGTGCATGTAGGGCGCGGTGTGGCGAAGCTGGCGCAGGCCGGGCACGCGGAACTCGCCGAAGTTGCGGTGCTGCGCGAACACGTGACGGGTACTGACCGCGCGCGGGTCAGCGGCACCCGCATCGTTGTAGGAGCCCAGGCGGTTCAGGCGCGTGCCCAGCAGCGCAGCCAGACCGGCGTGGCGGCCGGCGTCGACACCGCCGGGCACGAAGAAGGGCACCCCCACGTCGCCGAACTCGCCGTTGCTGAACCGCGCACCGGCATGGCAGACCGTGCAGCGGCCATGGCCGATGAACAGGCGCAGGCCGCGTTGCGCCGCCAGGGGATAGCGCGCAGCAGCGCGCCGGTCGCCGCGCTGCAGGGCGTCGCGGAACGCATCGAAGGGCGTGCGCGCTGACACCAAAGTCGCCTGGTAGGCCGCCAGCGCCTTCGCCAGGTTGAAGACCAGCAATTCGTCGTCCTGTGGAGGGACACCGCCCAGCGCATGGCTGTAGGCCTTCGCCATGCGGCGGTCGCTGCGCACCGCCACGGCCAGGCTTTCGACGGAGCCACCCATTTCCGCCGGTGCCAGCAAAGGTGCCAGGCTCGCCGACCACAACATGTCATGCGCGCCGGCCCAGCCGAACCAGCGCTGCTGCGCAACGTCCAGCAGGCCGGGCGTGTTGCGCGGGTTTCCGCGCACAGTGTCGCTGCGGCCTTTTGCAACGGCCAACCCGTCCTGGAAGGCCAATGCGGGTACATGGCAACTGGCGCACGACGACTGGCCATCGGCCGACAGCCGCCGGTCGAAAAAAAGCTGGCGACCGAACCGGATGGCCCGCGGGTCACCGTCGAAGCGATTCGCCGGATCGCGTTCAACCGGTGGCGGCCACGGGCCGTGGGCGGCGATGCGGGTGCGCTCGTCGGCGGTGAAGTCCAACAGCGCTGCCGCCCCAGCCCCAGCCCCAGCCCCAGCTGCCGCCGTCCACCACAACAGGCCGACAGCCAGCCAGCCCTTCATGGCGGCTTCACGGCAATTCGACCGACTGCCGCAGCGTGTGGGCCTGGCCGGCCTGCAGCACATCGAAACGCAACTCCCAACGCCCGGCCATGTGCCACAGCAGGCCCTGGGCGCGCCACCGGCCGCCGCCCTGTGCCTGCAGCGTCGGCCGGTAGTTCATGCCGTGGCGGTGTTCGGGCATGTGGGCGTCGACGGTGGTCAGCACGGCGTCGGCCGGGCACAGCCTGATCAGCACGGTGAAAGGCTTGCCGGTCTGCACGGGGCCGGGTTCAGCGCGCCAGGCCAATTGCACCGGGCCATTGCCAAGCAGCGCGCCGTCGGCAGGCTCCAGCGCGCAGGCGGCGCTGGCGTGCAAGGCCCAGGCCGTGGCAGCCCCGAAGCACAGCCGCTTCACTGCGCCGGCTTGTCCAACAGCGTGGAAAACAGGGCGTCGCCATTGCGGTAGGCGATGCGTTCGGCCACGTCGCGCGGCAAGTCGGCCAGCCATTCGCGCGACCAGCGTGCGTGTTCGGGCACGTAGTACCAACGTTCGGGCGTGAAGGTGTCGGTGCCGACCAGGAAGCGGTCCGGGAATTCGAGGAAGGCGGCGCGCCAGTTGGGGGCCACCTGGCCGCCGCTGGCGTGGTCGCTGCGAAACGCCAGGTCGCACCACAGGTTCTTGTGCTGGCGCAGCATCTGGCGCACGCGTTCCGGGCTGTCGAAAGCCGCATGCGCCGACAGGATGCGCGCGTTGGGGTCTTGCTTGAACTGGCGCTCGATGGCTTCGGCGTCGGAATGGGCATGCAGGAAGAGTTGGTGTTCGCGGGCCAGTTGCACCACGCGGCGCACCACCGGCAGGTCGGCGTCGGCACCGTAGATGTGGTATTCGCCCAGCGCGACATAGCGGTACTTCTTCAGCCGCGCTTCCATGTGCGTGACGACGCTGCCGTCGTGCATCCAGCTGCCGATTTCGCCGCGGGTGCGGTAGGGGCGCAGCACCGGCAGCACCAGGTCGGGCGCAGCCTCGAAGAGCTTTTGCGTGCCCTCGTCGCTGCTGCTGGACACCATGGCGCGCTTCAGCCCGGCCTGGCGCAGCAAGGCCACGGCTTCTTTTGGCGGCAGGCGCTCCCAGGCGTCGTGGCTGTAGTGCAGGTGGGCATCGAAGATCGGCAACTGCGCGGACTGTGCCTGCGCGGCTCCGCACCAGCCGGTGCCAGCCCACACCGTGCTGGCAAGCGCCAAGGAACAAAGCCAGGTTCTCAACGCAGGCATGCGCACGTCCTCATCTGATGGCCGTTGATCGTATCGACAGGCGCTGCGGACTGGGCAAGCCCCTGCCCGAGCACAAACCGCCAAGCGCCCCTCTTGAAGTGTCACCGGGCGTCCCTATAATCCTCCTGCTAGCACTCGCAAGCGTTGAGTGCTAACGATTGGACAGGGACTTCAGGTTCCGCCAATCACCGCATGTCAGCGAGGACTGACTTCTTCATTTCCTCGCACGATGCCTACCTAGACCCCCAAGGAGATCCCATGAAACTTCGTCCGTTGCACGATCGCGTGATCGTCAAGCGCCTGGAACAGGAAACCAAGACTGCCTCCGGCATCGTCATTCCCGACAACGCCGCCGAAAAGCCCGACCAGGGTGAAGTGATTTCTGTCGGCCCGGGCAAGCGCAACGACAAGGGCGACCTGACCGCCATGAACGTCAAGGCGGGTGATCGCGTGCTGTTCGGCAAGTACAGCGGCCAGACCGTCAAGGTCGATGGCGACGAACTGCTCGTGATGCGCGAAGAAGACCTCTTCGCCGTCGTCGAGAAGTAATCCGCCACCCATAACTCGAATTCGGAGAAATACACATGGCTGCAAAAGACGTGATTTTTGGCGCCGACGCGCGCGTTCGCATGGTCGAGGGTGTGAACATCCTGGCCAACGCCGTCAAGGTGACCCTGGGCCCCAAAGGCCGCAATGTCGTCCTCGAGCGCTCTTTCGGCGCCCCCACCGTCACCAAGGACGGTGTCTCGGTGGCCAAGGAAATCGAACTGAAGGACAAGCTGCAGAACATGGGCGCGCAGATGGTCAAGGAAGTCGCTTCCAAGACCAGCGACTTGGCCGGTGACGGCACCACCACCGCCACGGTGCTGGCCCAGTCCATCGTCCGCGAAGGCATGAAGTACGTGGCCGCCGGCATGAACCCGATGGACCTGAAGCGCGGCATCGACAAGGCCGTCACGGCCCTGGTCGAAGAGCTGAAGAAGGCCTCCAAGCCGACGACGACGAACAAGGAAATCAGCCAGGTCGGCTCGATCTCCGCCAACTCTGACCACAGCATTGGCGAAATCATCGCCAAGGCCATGGACAAGGTCGGCAAGGAAGGCGTGATCACCGTCGAAGACGGCAAGAGCCTGAACAGCGAGCTCGACGTCGTCGAAGGCATGCAGTTCGACCGTGGCTACCTGTCGCCGTATTTCATCAACAACCCGGAAAAGCAGTCGGCGATTCTGGACAACCCGTTCGTGCTGCTGTTCGACAAGAAGATCAGCAACATCCGCGAACTGCTGCCCACGCTCGAAGCCGTGGCCAAGGCCGGCCGTCCGCTGCTGATCGTGGCCGAAGAAGTCGAAGGCGAGGCCCTGGCCACGCTGGTGGTCAACACCATTCGCGGCATCCTGAAGGTCGTGGCGGTCAAGGCGCCGGGCTTCGGCGACCGCCGCAAGGCCATGCTCGAAGACATCGCCATCCTGACCGGCGGCAAGGTGATTGCCGAAGAAGTCGGCCTGACGCTCGAGAAGGTCACGCTGGCCGATCTGGGCCAGGCCAAGCGGGTTGAAGTGGGCAAGGAAAATACCACGATCATCGACGGCTCGGGCGCTTCCGGCGACATCGAAGCCCGCGTCAAGCAAGTGCGCGTGCAGATCGAAGAAGCCACCTCCGACTACGACCGCGAAAAGCTCCAGGAACGTGTGGCCAAGCTGGCCGGCGGCGTGGCGCTGATCAAGGTCGGTGCCGCCACCGAAGTCGAGATGAAAGAGAAGAAGGCGCGTGTCGAAGACGCGCTGCACGC
>JANMZP010000123.1:0-3109 GCA_031383435.1 Betaproteobacteria bacterium
GAAGCTGCTGCGCCATTTCGAAGCGACGCAGGAATGGCTGCTGGAGCCGGGCGACATGCTGTACCTGCCACCCGGCTGGGGCCACGACGGCGTGGCCGAGGGCGGTGACTGCATGACCTGCTCGATCGGCTTTCGCGCGCCCGCAGCGGGTGAACTGGCGCGTGAACTGCTGATGCGCCTGGCCGACGAAGGCGATGGTGACGCCGATGCAGCCCGCGCCACCGCGCTGTACCGCGATCCGAAACAAGCGGCCACGGCCACACCCGGTGCCTTGCCCGACGGCCTGCTGGCTTTCGCGCGGGCCGCGCTGGAACGCCAATTGGCCGATCCCGACGCACTGGCCCGCGTCTTCGGCGAGATGCTGACCGAGCCCAAGCCCCAGGTGTGGTTTGTCGCCGGCACCCCGCGCAGGCCCGGCGCGGTGCGACTCGACGCCCGCACCCGCATGCTCTATGACGGCCGCCACGTTTTCATCAACGGCGAAGCCCTGCGCGCCGGCGGCCGCGACGCCGGCCTGATGCGCAAGCTGGCTGACACGTGCACCCTGAGCACCGCCGACTGCGCACGCTTGAGCGTGGCCGCCGCCGGCCTGCTGGACGATTGGCTGCTGGCGGGCTGGCTGCGCCAGGACGCCTGAAGGCCGACGCTTGGACAACAGCACCGCGCCGCCCGCCATCGACAGCCGCAGCAGTTACGCGGCGGCGCTGGCCTGGGGCTTCGAGACCGCCATCGGTCTGGGCGCGCGGCGCATCGTCTGCGCCGACAGCGACTTCACGGTCTGGCCCTGGGACGACGCGGCCACGCTCGACAGACTGACCGCCTGGCTGCGCCTGCCGCAGCGCAGCCTGGTGCTGCTGGCGCGCGATTTCGACGCGGTGCCGCGCTGCCACCCGCGCTTCAACGCATGGCGTCGCGACTGGTCGCACGCCATCAGTGGCTGGCAGGTGCCAGCCGACTGGCCGCATGAACTACCGACGCTGCTGGTCGCCGACCGGGCCGTCAGCGTGCACCTGATCGACCGCGTGCACTGGCGTGGCCGGGCGCAGGCCGACGAAGGTGCCGCCCAAGTCTGGCGTGTGAACCTTGATGTCGTTTTGCAACGATCTGAGCCGGCATTTGCGGTCAGAACGCTCGGTCTCTAGGGAATGCCCTAGCGCAGGCTATAATCGAAGGCTAGGTCGAAAGAGGGTTACTTCTTTTGCCTTGTTGATCTTACTGAATCGGGTCTCTGAGCATTGGCAAGGAGCGCCCTTTAGAAGCTCCGTTTCACGACCCCATAACTCCTGAGGACTCACATGAACAAGTCGATCGTTTTGGCTTCCCTGGTTGCTGCTTTCGCCCTGACCGCCTGCGGCAAGAAGGAAGAAGCCCCGGCGGCCGCTCCCGCTCCCGTCGTCGCTGCTCCGGCCGCGATGGCTTCGGCTGCTGACATGGCTGCCAGCGCTGCTTCGTCGGCTGCCGCCGTTGCCGACACCGCCGCTTCCGCTGCCAGCGGCGCTGCTGCTGCTGCCAAGGACGCCATGGGCGCCGCCAAGGACGCCGCTGCCGCTGTCAAGGATGCCGTCAAGAAGTGATCGTTGCGCGCCTCAGGGTGCGCTCGGTACAAGGAAAGCCGCCCTCGGGCGGCTTTTTTTTCGTCGGTACGCAGTGTGCGGCTGGGCGGCTGTGCAGCCGCCTCAGGCCGCCGCTTCCAGCCCGCTGCTGAAGTGCGCGCGCATCAGCGCCCCGGCCGCTGCGCCGTCGGCGGCTGCAATGGCTTGCATCAGCGCGCGATGCTCGGCCAGCGAATCGGCCAGCCGCCCCTGCTTGAACAGCGAGTGGTGGCGGTTCAGCTTCATCACCTTGCGCAAGTCCAGCACGGTCTGCAGCGCCCAGCGGTTGCCGGCCATCTCCAGCAGCGTCATGTGGAACCGCTCGTTGGTGGCGAAGAAGGCGTCGCGCCGCCGCACCTGGGTTTCCAGCCGCGCGTGCAGTTGCGCCAAGTGTTCGCGTTCGGCCGGCGTGGCGTGTTGCGCCACCGTGCTGGCTGCGTCGCTTTCCAGCAGCGCCAACAGGTGATAGACCTGGGCCACGTCGTCACGCGACATCTCGGTGACGTAGGCACCGCGCCGCAGCTTCATCGTCACCAGCCCTTCGGCGGCCAGCACCTTCAGCGCCTCGCGCAGCGGCGTGCGGCTGATGCCGTATTCGGCGCACAGCTTCATCTCGTCGATCCAGCTGCCGGGCTCCAGTTCGCGGGCGAAGATCTGCTGGCGCAGCCGTTCGGCCACGTCCTGGTACAGGGCGCGGCGCATCAGGCTGGGCGGCGGTGCGGTGTTGCTCGGATCGGCCAAGGCAGTTTGTCAGCTTCGCGTGAGATTTGAATTCATAATTATTCATAATACCGGCTGTTCGACAAGGGCTGCTTTCGATGCCCGCCCTTGCATTTGCCAGACGGCCCCCGAGCCCAGGAGAGATGAGATGACCGACCGCAGCGCGAACCGTCCCGGTGCCGAATTCACACCCGCCACCTTGGCGCAGTGGCACCAGGCGGCGGCCAAGTCGGTGCCGGGCGGCGATGTGACCGGGCTGGCCTGGACCACGCCCGAGGGCATCACCGTCAAGCCGCTGTACACGGCGGCTGACACCGCCGCGCTGGCGCAGCCGGAACTGGCCGACACGCTGCCTGGCTTCGCGCCCTACATCCGCGGCCCGCAGGCCACGATGTACGCGGTGCGGCCGTGGACCATCCGCCAGTACGCCGGCTTTTCCACCGCCGAAGACAGCAACGCCTTCTACCGCCAGGCGCTGGCCGCCGGCGGGCAGGGCGTCAGCGTGGCGTTCGACCTGGCCACCCACCGCGGCTACGACAGCGACCACCCGCGCGTGACGGGTGACGTCGGCAAGGCCGGTGTGGCCATCGACAGCGTGGAAGACATGAAGATCCTGTTCGACGGCATCCCTTTGGACAAGGTCAGCGTGTCCATGACGATGAACGGTGCCGTGCTGCCCGTGCTGGCCGGCTACGTGGTGGCGGCCGAAGAGCAGGGCGTGCGGCAGGACCAACTGAGCGGCACCATCCAGAACGACATCCTCAAGGAGTTCATGGTCCGCAACACCTACATCTACC
>JANMZP010000135.1:0-65700 GCA_031383435.1 Betaproteobacteria bacterium
CGGTGCTCTTGCACCATCCGCACGGCACGCTCACGGACCTCTGGTGAGAACTTCTTCGACTTGTTCATGGCTCCATCTTCTCAAGAGTTGGAGCCTCCTCAAAACCCGGGGCGGCTCAGTCGGTCGAGCGACTCGATCAGCAGGTATGACCCGCGTGGCACGTCCCCGGCTTTGACCAAGTCAATGAATCGGCGCAGTTCGGCGCCGGGCTCCAGGTTCTGCTGCGTAAAGGCAGACAAGCCCAAGTCCTTGAACGTCAGCTTGCGGTCAAGCACGAGATCGTGCTTCTTCACATACTCCCGCGTAAGGCGCCGCTGCCGAGCGAGAGAGGCCCCCTTTGCCTGTTCTGGCGTTGAAAACCGGATGTACGAATAGGCCCTAGGCCGGCTGGACGACATACAAAACGCTGCCCGAAGATTGTGAATAAAGGATCACTCTATCAGGATATGGTGCTCCTTTAAACCAGAATAATGGGCCTCTCTATCAACAGGCTGTGGCCACCCGCCGCCGCAATTTCCAGTGCCCGTTTCGCGCCGGCCTGGCCTTTCACCTCGCGCAAGTCGGGGCCGGGTGGTGCCGGGGCCAGCGGCGGTGCCTCGGCCGCAGCCAAGGGCTGGACGTCGTCGCCGGGCATCAGTGCGGCCACCACTTCGGCCAAGGTGCCGGCGGCGCGCACGTCCAGCCCGCCGACCTGGGCGGCGATGCAGGCGCTGGCCTCGGGCAGCACCAGGGTGCGGCCGCCGCCGTCGCGGTGCGCGGCCAGGCCCAGCGCCAGCGCGCCGCGCACCGGGCGCAGTTCGCCCGACAGCGACAACTCGCCGGCAAATTCACAGGCGGCCAGCCGCGTGGTGTCCAGCAAGCCCGCAGCGGCCAGGATGCCCAGCGCGATGGGCAAATCGAAGCGACCCGACTCCTTGGGCAGGTCGGCCGGTGCCAGGCTCACGGTGATGCGTTTGTTGTGCGGAAAGGTGAAGCCGCTTTGCTGCAGCGCAGCCCGCACCCGTTCGCGTGACTCTTTCACCTCGGTATCGGCCAAGCCGACCAGCGTGAAGCTGGGCAGGCCGTTGGCCAGTTGCACTTCCACCTGCACGGCGGGGGCGTTCAAGCCGTCAAGGGCGCGGCTGCTTACGGTGGCCAGGGTCATGTCGTTTGCCATTCGGGGGGTGCGGTGCGGCATTCTTGGAATCCCGGATGTGCCGCGCCAGCACCCCTTTGGTGCGCCCCCTTTTGGGGCTCCCCCATCGGGGTGATAGCCCCATCACCTGCGCGGTCACCCACCGCAGCGGGGCAGAGGCGGTGCCCCAACTGGTGGCACGGAAGCTGCAAACGCATCGCCCCGAGACCGATTTACAGAATCCACTTCACCGAACGGAGATGACATGAAAAAGTACACCCTGACCCTGTTGGCCACCGCAGCTGCCCTCACTGCACTGCATGGTGCCAGCCATGCTGCCGATGCGCCGTCATCGCCTTTCAGCTTCAACGTCGGTGCCTTCAGCGACTACCGCTACCGCGGCATCTCGCAAACCCGCCTGAAGCCGGCTCTGCAAGGCGGCGTTGACTACGCGCATGCCAGCGGTTTCTACCTGGGTGCCTGGGCCTCGAACATCAAGTGGGTCAAGGACGCCTACGGCGATGCGGGCCTGGAGCTCGACTTCTACGGCGGCTACAAGGGCGAAATCGTCAAGGACGTCGGTTACGACGTGGGCGTGTTGCAGTACGTTTACCCCAGCGCCAAGACCAAGCTGTGGGACGCCTCGTACAAAGACCCCAACACCACGGAAATCTACGGTGCCGTCACCTACGGCCCGGTCACGACCAAGCTGTCCTACGCGCTGACGAACCTGTTCGGCAACTACGACTACACCGCCAAGAAGGACAGCAAGGGCAGCCTGTACCTCGACATCAGCGCGTCGTTTGACGTGGGCGCTGGCATCACCCTGGCACCGCACCTGGGCTACCAGAAGATCCAGAACATCGCGAACGCGTCCTACACCGACTACTCGCTGAGCCTGAGCAAAGACTTCAACGGCCTGGTCCCCAGCGTCGCGCTCGTCGGCACCAATGCCGACAAGAACTTCTACGTCCCCGGTGGTGCTGCCAAGAGCACGCAGTTCCTCGGCAAGACGGCATTGGTCGTCGGCGTCAAGTACAGCTTCTGAGGCTGACGGTTTCAAGGACGGATCTAAGGAGAAACGAAATGAAGATGGTGACCGCCATCGTCAAGCCTTTCAAGCTTGACGAAGTGCGTGAAGCCTTGAGCGGCATCGGCGTTCAAGGCATCACGGTGACTGAAGTCAAGGGCTTCGGCCGCCAGAAAGGGCACACCGAGCTGTACCGCGGTGCCGAGTACGTCGTCGACTTCCTGCCCAAGGTGAAGATCGAGGCGGCGGTCGACGAGAGCATCGTCGACCGTGTGATCGAGGCCATTGAAGCCTCGGCCCGCACCGGCAAGATCGGTGACGGCAAGATCTTCGTCACCACGCTCGAACAAGTGGTCCGCATCCGCACCGGCGAAACCGGCAAGGACGCGCTCTGAAGCGCGCACCCATCACGAGAACCTGACATGAAAAAAATCATCACCATCCTGGCACTGGGCCTTGCGGCCCTGGGCTTTGGCGGGGCGGTCTACGCGCAGGGCGCGGCATCGGCGGCCGCTTCGGCACCTGCCGCTGAAGCCTCGGTGCCCGCCGCCGCTGCACCTTCCGCTGTGGCTGCTTCTGCGGCCGCACCCGCTGCCTCGGCGGCATCGGCCCCGGTTCCCAACAAGGGCGACGTGAGCTGGATGCTGGTTTCCAGCGCGCTGGTCATCATGATGGCCATCCCTGGCCTGGCACTGTTCTACGGCGGTCTGGTGCGCAGCAAGAACATGCTGTCGGTGCTGATGCAGGTTTTCGTGACCTTCTCGATGATCACCGTGCTGTGGATCATCTACGGCTACAGCCTGGCCTTCACCGAGGGCAACCCGTTCATCGGCGGCCTCGACCGGCTGTTCCTGAAGGGTGTCTTCGACCCGATGAAGGGTGAGTTCGCGATGGCGGCCACCTTCAGCAAGGGCGTCGTCATCCCCGAGATCGTCTTCGTGATCTTCCAGGCTACCTTCGCGGCCATCACCTGCTGCCTGATCGTCGGAGCCTTTGCCGAGCGCATCAAGTTCGGTGCGGTGCTGCTGGTCATGGCCATCTGGTTCACCTTCAGCTACGCGCCGATCGCCCACATGGTCTGGTTCTGGATGGGCCCTGACGCCTACACCAGCAAAGAAGTGGTCGACGCGATGAACGCCAAGGCCGGCATGATCTGGCAGTGGGGCGCGCTGGACTTCGCCGGCGGCACCGTGGTGCACATCAACGCCGCTGTGGCCGGCCTGGTCGGTGCCTACATGGTCGGCAAGCGCGTCGGCTACGGCAAGGAAGCCATGCCGCCGCACAGCCTGCCGCTGACCATGGTCGGTGCTTCGCTGCTGTGGGTGGGTTGGTTCGGCTTCAACGCCGGTTCGGCCCTGGAAGCCGGCAACAGCGCTGCGCTGGCCTTCCTGAACACCTTCTCGGCAACGGCCATGGCCGTGCTGGCCTGGTGTGCCGCCGAGGCGTTGCACAAGGGCAAGGCTTCGATGCTGGGTGCTGCTTCGGGTGCCGTGGCGGGTCTGGTGGCCATCACGCCGGCAGCCGGCAACGTCGGCATCGTCGGCGCGCTGGTCATCGGCGGCATCGCTGGCTTCGTCTGCCTGTGGGGTGTGACCGGCCTGAAGAAGATGCTGGGCGCTGACGATTCGCTGGACGTCTTCGGCGTGCACGGCGTCGGTGGCATCCTGGGTGCGCTGTTGACCGGCATCTTCAACAACCAGAGCCTGGGCGGCCCGGGTCTGGTGACCGACTGGGTCACCGTCACGGTCGGCTCGGTCGGCATCTTCGACCAGCTGATCATCCAGGCCAAGGCGGTGGGCGTGACGGTGGTGTGGTCGGCGGTGGTGGCGGTGATCGCCTTCAAGATCGCTGACCTGACCATCGGCCTGCGGGTGCCGGAAGATGAAGAGCGGGAAGGCCTCGACATCAGTTCGCACGGCGAAACGGCCTACAGCCGCTGAACGGGGAAGAACGCGCCGCAGCGCCGGGTTGATCAACCCGGCCTGCGACGTGAAAAGGGGCACCTTCGGGTGCCCCTTTTTTTTGGCTGCCGTCGAATTGGGCTGGACCGCCCCCAGATGCCGTAAATTCCCGCCACCGATCCCCGGTCGCCGATTTCCCAGAGGCAGTCCCCATGGTCCCGCATCTCACCACCGCCCTGACGGGGCCTATCAACGAACTCGAGCAGCGCATCCTCGAATCGATGCCTGCCATCGAGCGCTGGTTCCGCCTGGAATGGATGGAGCACACGCCGCCGTTCTACACCTCGACCGACCTGCGCAACGCCGGCTTCAAGCTGGCGCCGGTGGACACGCAGTTGTTCCCCAGCACCTTCAACAACCTGACCACCGAGATGTTGCCGCTGGCCGTGCAGGCGGCGATGGCGTCCATCGAGAAGATCTGCCCCGAAGCCAAGAACCTGCTGCTGATTCCGGAAAGCCGCGTCAGCAACACCTTCTACCTGCAGAGCCTGCAACGCCTGGTGCAGATCTTCACCCAGGCCGGCCTGAACGTGCGCCTGGGCTCGCTGGACCCGGAGGTGGCGGCACCCACCGCCCTGGCCCTGCCCGACGGCGGCGAGCTGGTGCTGGAGCCCCTGGTGCGCAACCGCGGCCGGCTGGGGCTGAAAGACTTCGACCCCTGCACCATCTTGCTGAACAACGACCTGTCGGCCGGCGTGCCGCGCTCGCTGCAGTACTTGCACGAGCAATACCTGTTGCCGCCCTTGCATGCGGGCTGGGGCGCGCGGCGCAAGAGCCGCCACTTCCAGAGCTACGAAGAAGTGGCCAAGAAATTTGCCAAGCTGCTGGGTATGGACCCGTGGCTGATCACGCCGATGGTGTCGCGTTGCGGCAAGGTCGATTTCAACGACGCCGCCAGCCTGGAGGCCCTGCGCGGCCAGGTCGAGGTGATGCTGGGCAAGGTGCGCCGCAAGTACAAGGAATACGGCATCAATGAAAAGCCGTTCGTGGTCATCAAGGCCGACAACGCCACGGGCATCGGCATCCTGGCCGTGCGCGATGTCAAAGAGCTGGACGACCCGGCCCGCCTGGCCCGTGCCCGCAGCGGTCTGGTGCGCGAAGGGCAGGAGCTTGACGAAGTCATCGTGCAAGAAGGCGTGCCCAGCTGCGAACGGATCAACGACGCCGTCGCCGAGCCGGTGGTGGTGATGATCGACCGCTACGTGGTTGGCGGCTTCTACCGCGTGCATGCCGACCGCGGTGTCGACGAGAACCTGTCGGCGCCCGGTTCGCGCTACCTGCCGCTGGCCTTTGCCGGCAGCAGCCAGTTGCCCAAGCCCGGTGCCAAGCCGGGGGCCAGCGCGCCCAACCGCTTCTACATGTATGGCGTGATCGGACGCCTGGCCATGCTGGCGGCGGCCTACGAGCTGGAAGCCACCGATCCCGAAGCCGAGAATTACGATTGAATCCACGATGGCTGGCCGGGGCTGAGCCGGTTGCAACACCGGCACAATCGTCCAGCCCGAAAGACCCATGAGCGCCGACAGCAAACCTTCCTCACCCGGTGCCATCGCGGCCCTCACCGTTGCCGCCATCGGCGTGGTCTACGGCGACATCGGCACCAGCCCGCTGTACGCGCTGAAGGAGGTCTTCGCGCACGGCCGCGTGCCGCTCACGCCGGACAACATCCTGGGCATCCTGTCGCTGGTCTTCTGGACGCTGACGGTGGTGGTGTCGCTCAAGTACGTGGTGCTGATCCTGCGCGCCGACAACCACGGCGAGGGTGGCCTCATCGCCATGCTGGCGCTGGCTTCGGTGGCGGTGAAAGACAAGCCTGTGCTGCGCCGGCGCCTGCTGCTGCTGGGCATCTTCGGCACCGCCATCTTCTTCGGCGACGGCGTCATCACGCCGGCCGTCAGCGTGCTGGGCGCGGTGGAAGGCCTGGAGGTGGCAGCGCCCGGCCTGCACCGCTTCGTGGTGCCCATTTCCCTGGTCGTGCTGACCGCCCTGTTCGTGGCGCAGCGCTTCGGCACGGCGGTCGTCGGCCGGCTGTTCGGGCCGGTCACGCTGCTCTGGTTCGCTGTGCTCTCGGTGCTGGGCGGGGTGCATATCTTCGAGAACCCACAGGTGCTGGTGGCGCTGTCGCCCCACTACGCACTGGGCTTCCTGCTCGGCCACCCTGGCATCGCTTTCGTGGCGCTGGGCTCGGTGGTCTTGTGCGTCACGGGTGCCGAGGCGCTGTATGCCGACCTGGGCCATTTCGGCAAGCGGCCGATCCGCCTGGCCTGGTTCGCCATCGTCATGCCAGCCCTGCTGCTGAACTATTTCGGCCAGGGCGCGATGCTGCTGGAGCACCCTGAAAACGCCCGCAACCCGTTTTACGAAATGGCACCGCAGTGGGCGCTGTACCCACTGATTGCGCTGGCCACGGCGGCGGCTTCCATCGCTTCGCAGGCGCTGATCACGGCGGCATTTTCGGTGTCCAAGCAGGCCATCCAGCTGGGCTACATGCCGCGCCTGCGCATCTTGCACACCAGCGTGCGCGAAACCGGCCAGATCTACGTGCCTTTCGTCAACTGGACGCTCTACGTCTTCGTCGTCTTCGCGGTGGTGATGTTCGGCAGCAGCGGCGCGCTGGCCTCGGCCTACGGCATCGCGGTGACCATCGACATGACCATCACCACCGTGATGACCTTCTTCGTCATCCGCTGGGCCTGGGGCTTGTCCTTGCCGCTGTGCATCGCGGCCACCGGCATTTTCTTCTTCATCGACGTGACCTTCTTGGCGGCCAACGCGGTGAAGGTGCTGGAAGGCGGCTGGTTCCCGCTGCTGATTGGTGCGGGCGTGTTCACGCTGATGATCACCTGGAAGGGCGGCCGCGCGCTGATGACGGCGCGCCTGCGTGAGGAGGCCATTGACCTCGAGCCGTTCCTGGAATCGATCTTCATCAGCCCGCCGCTGCGGGTGTCGGGCACCGCTGTTTTCCTGAGCGCCGAAAAGGGATCGACGCCGTTTGCGCTGCTGCACAACCTGAAGCACAACAAGGTGCTGCACGAGCAGAACCTGTTCGTCACCGTGCAGCACCATGAAGTGCCGTGGGTGGGTTTCAACAAGCGCTGCGAGATCGAACCGCTGGGCCACGACTGTTGGGCCGTCACGCTACATTTCGGCTTCAAGAACGACCCCGATGTGCCCGAGGCGCTGAAGCTGCTGCAAGGCCGTGGCGTGCAGCTCGACGACATGGAAACCAGCTACTTCCTGAGCCGCGACACGGTCATCCCCACCTTCGGCGGCGGCATGGCGCTGTGGCGCGAGAAGCTCTTCGCCAGCATGCACCGCAACGCCGCCGCAGCGGCCGACTTCCTGAACCTGCCGACCAACCGCATCGTCGAGCTGGGCACCAAGGTCGAGATCTAGTCCGCCGGCGCTGACGGTCATGTCCCATTACTCGCAGCAGCAGTTCGTCGGCTGGGTCCAGGCGGCCTTCCCGACCTGCTTTCGGGACAGCAAGGTGCTGGAAGTGGGCAGCCTGGACCTCAACGGGTCGGTGCGGCGCTTCTTCGAGCGTTGCGATTACACCGGGCTGGACGTCGGGCCCGGGCCGGGTGTGGATGTGGTCTGCGGCGGCCAGGACTACCGGGCGCCCGACGGCAGCTTCGACGTGACCTGCTCCTTCGAGGCCATGGAGCACAACCCGTATTGGGTCGAGACCTTCAACAACATGATTCGCCTGACGCGGCCCGGCGGCCTGGTGGTGATGAGTTGCGCCACCTTCGGGCGGCCCGAACACGGCACCGCGCGCAGCCAGCCCGAAGATTCGCCGCTGACCGGGCACATCGGTTGGAACCACTACCGCAACCTGTGCAGCCGCGACTTCGAAGCGGCCGTCGACATGGCGGTGGCTTTTGAGTGCCACGCCTTCGCCCATTACTACTACGGCCAGGACCTGTTCTTTTTCGGCTTTCGCCGCGGCGCACCGGCACCGGCACACGCCCAGGCCTTTGCCCGAACGCTGCGCTGGCGTTACCGGCTGCGCAACCTGCTGGGCCGCGAGGCCTTGCTGAACTGGTGCCGCGTGGCCTTTGCAGGCGCGCGTTGAGCGCGCCCGCCAGGCCTACCGCGGCTGCGACTGCGACTGCGACTGCGACAGCGCCAGCGTGTAGCGGCCATTGACCACGCCGTAGCCCCCACCGGCGTAGGACACGCGCACGAACAGCGTCACCGGCGTCGCCGCCGGGTTGGTCACCGTCACGCTGTCCACCAGGCCAGCACCCTGGCTGCTCCGGGCCAAGCGCACACCGCTGGCGTCCAGCACCTCCAGGTTGGGGTTCGAGCCCGGGCTGGGGGTCAGCGTGGCGGTCAGCGAGAGGCCGGCCCCCACGGTGACGCGGTGGTAGTCCAGGTCGCGTTCTTCCACACCGCGTGAACCCTGCACGCTGCCGTTGATCAGCGCGGGCAGTGTGGGTACCAGCAGGGCGGTCTCCAGCGTGCCGTTGGGTTCCACCTCGGCCAGCACCACCGGCAGCGGCGCGGCGGTGTTGATGTTCAGGAACACCGCCGTCACCGGCCCCCACACGCCGGCCGCGTCGCGGGCGCGGGTGTAGACCGTGTGCTGCCCGGGCAGCAGGCCGACGGTGGCGATGTTGCCGGTCAAGCCCTCGGTGCTGGCGTTGAAGCTGCCATCGGCGGCCGCCAGCGGCAGGGCCACCACGCCAGGCTGCCAGGGGGCCAGGTCGATGCTGTACTCGGCCGCCGCGATGGCCTGCGTGGCCTCGGTGCCGTTGCTGTTGTTGAAGCGCGTGTCGGTGGCGCTGGCGGTCAAGGCCACCACCGTGCCGGCCGGAACACCGGCCGCGCTGGACGCATCCCCGGCCAGGGTCAGCACCGTCACGTCAGGCCCGGCGGGCGTGATGTAGGGCGTGCGCGCCACCTTGGCGGCGTAGACCAGCGCCGGCAGGTTGTTGGGCTTGGTGGTGCTGGTGTAGGTGGCGCAGCTTTCGAAGAAGGCGCTGCCCAGTTCGATGGTGAAACTGGCCACGCCCAGTTCGCCGTAGCTGGGCGAGTCGCTGGTGCCGTCGGTGGGGTACAGGCCGATCGACTGCTGCGGCGTGTAGCCATTGAACCAGGCCAGCCGGCGGCCCATGGTCTGCATCGCCAGGCCGTTGGGTGCTTGCGCGGCCGTTTCGCCCCAGGGCCACAACACCAGTTGGCTGTAGCTGTGGATGTCCAGGTGCACACCGCTGGTGTCGCTGGGCGCGGCGTCGGTCAAGCCCGGCCCGCGGCGGTCGGGCCACAGGCTGCGGATGTAGCCTTCAATGGCTTGCGTTTCCGGCTCGCTGGCGGCCGTGGGGCCGCGGTAGGTCAGGCTGCAGGCCGAGCCGCTGGAGCCCTGGCCGGCGGTGCTGTTCCAGGTGAAGCCGAAGTTGCGGTTCAGGTCGATGCCGCGCGTGTTGGTGTTGGCGCAGAAGTTGTTGTTGACGTTCTTGCGCCAGCTCAGACCGGTCTCGGCTTTCTTGCGGCCGTCGGGGTTGGTGTGCAGCATCAGGTGCACCTCGTGGTGCTTCAGGATCCATGTCGCATCGGCATTCGTGCCCCAGCCGTTGACCAGCCAGCGCGCAAATTCCAGCACCAGCGGTGCCGTGGTGTATTCCCGGGCGTGGATGGCGCTGTTGATGAACAGCTTGGGCTTGGCCTCGCCGCCCACGCCCGGGGTGGCGCTGTGGGTCAGCTTCAGCACCTTGATGTCGTAGCCGCCGGTGTTCTGTGTTTTCAGCCACGACGAACCGGCGTTGGCCCAGCTGGCCAGGGTGGGCTGGGCGGCGATCAGGCTGTCGGCGGCGGCAAAGGTTTCCTCCACCGTTTCGTAGCAGGCGTAGCCGGGAATGCTTTGCGGCCCCGGCACGCCGGCGGCGCGCTGCGAGGCGGCCATCTGGAACTGCGTCAGCGCACGGTTGCGGCGCTGGATGAATTCGGTGGCGCGCTCGAAACGGAAGCCGAAGTCGCGCAGCCGCGCCATCTCGTCGGCTTCCAGCTGCAACACCAGAAAGCCGCCGGCGTAGTCGCTTTCCAGCAGTTGGCCGTGGAAAGTGATGGCCGCCTTGCGCGCGATCTCCAGGCTGGGGAAATAGGCCTTGTAGACGTTGTAGGCCGCTTTCTCCTGCTCCAGCAAGTCGATGGTGGAGGGCTCGGCTGCAGCCTGCGCGGGGCTGCCCAGCAGCGCGGCTGCAATCAGGCTCAGTGCGGGGCCGGCAAGGCTGCGTTTCATGGATCTCACTCCTGCATGTCGAATGAGAACCATCATAGGCGGCAGCCCGCAGCCCGCAGCCCGCAGCCCGCAACCACCAGCCCTGCGGTGCTGCCAGCCGCGCTGTTCAGGCCGCCAGCAGCCCGCTGAACAGCGGGTCGTGCCGGTTGCGCGGGCGGTAGCCGTTCAACCGCCGGGCGATCTCGGCGATGTGCGCCGGCGTGGTGCCGCAGCAGCCGCCAGCCACGTTCAGGAAACCGGCCTTGGCGAACTCTTCCATCAACGCGCCGGTGACGGCCGGCGTCTCGTCGAAGCCGGTGTCGCTCATCGGGTTGGGCAGGCCCGCATTGGGGTAGCAGCTGATGTAGGTGTCGGCCGCCACCTTCGACAACTCTTCGATGTAGGGCCGCATCACCGTGGCGCCCAGGGCGCAGTTCAGGCCGATGGCCAGCGGCTGCGCGTGGCGCACCGAATTCCAGAACGCGCCCACCGTCTGGCCGCTGAGGATGCGCCCCGAGGCGTCGGTGACGGTGCCCGAGACGATGACCGGCAGCCGCTCACCGGTGTCCTCCATCAACTCGTCCAAAGCGAAGATGGCAGCCTTGGCGTTCAGCGTGTCGAAGATGGTTTCGACCAGGAACAGGTCGCAGCCGCCTTCCAGCAAGCCTTCGGCCTGTTCGCGGTAGGCCGCGCGCAATTCGTCGAAGCTGGTGTTGCGCGCGCCCGGGTCGTTGACGTCGGGGCTGATGCTGGCGGTTCGTGGCGTGGGGCCCAGGGCACCGGCCGCAAAGCGCGGCTTGTCGGGCGTGCTGTACTGGTCGCAGGCCTCGCGTGCGATGCGGGCGGCGGCCACGTTCATCTCGCGCGCGATGTGCGCCAGGCCGTAGTCTTCCTGCGCGATCGACGTCGAACCGAAGGTGTTGGTCTCGATCAGGTCGGCACCCGCCGCCAGGTACTGGCCGTGGATTTCCTGGATCACGTCGGGCCGGGTCAGCACCAGCAGGTCGTTGTTGCCCTTCAGGTCTTTGCTGTGGTCGGCGAAACGCGGGCCGCGGAAGTCGCCTTCGGTCAGCTTGTAGCGCTGGATCATCGTGCCCATGGCACCGTCGATGATGGCGATGCGCTGCTGCAGGATGTCGGCCAGGGCACCGCCACGGGTGTAGGCGGGGTTGCGGACGCGCTGGGTGGTTTTCGTCGGCTGGTTCATTGCGTGATTGTAGGAAGCCTGACCTTGCCGCGTCAGACCACGGGCTCGCGCACGCTGTTACCGTCGCTCTGGCGCCCGCTGTCGCTGCGCCGCCGCCGACGGTTCTGTTGCGGGTTGAAGCTGGCCGCTGCGCGGCGGCGCTGGCTTTGGGCGCGGCGCAAATGCAGGTCCAGCGACATGATGACCAGGGTCAGCGGCACCAGCACGCCGCAGGCCAGGCTGAGCAGGCTGTTGGGCAGCTGGTTGCGGTAGACCGAGCCTTGCTGGCTGGCCAGGTCAGAACCGGCCAGCACCAATTGCTGACCGACCAGCAGGCTCAAACCCAGCAGCAGCGTGCTGCCCAGTCGCGTCATCGGGTTCGGCTCGTGGCTGCGGGTTTCGCGTTCCTTGGCCGCCATCCACAGAGCGCCCAGCATGCCCACGCCCATCAGGGCCGTGGCCGTACTCACCACCGGCACATCCCACAACACGCCCGGGCGCAGTCCGGCAGCCCAGATCCAGCCGATCTGCATGCCGGTGCCCAGGGCGGCCAGCAAACAGCATCCCGGCAGCGCCGTCCAGCCGCGCGAACTGACGGTGAGAGACGCGATCAGGGGCAGGCAGGCGATGACCGCGCCCAGCCACAGCACCACCGCGGCCACCGAACCGTAGCCGAGTGGAAAGCGCAGCCCTTCTGCGGACAAACCCAGGATGGCCGTGGCGCAGACGCCCGTGCCCAGGGTGGTCGCCGCCAGCAGTTGTGCCTTCCAGCTCTGCGCCAGTTCGGGCCGGCGGCGCGCGCGGGCCAGCCAGCCCAGCGCGACATGCGCCGTCAACAAGGCCACGCCAGCCGTGACGACCCACAGGACCAGGGCATATTCGGCAATGGAAGATTCGGACATGGCGACGGGTTGGGGGAGCAACGGTGATCGTAGCCACCCGCGGGCCGCGTGGGCGTCTGCTGCGCTGTGGCAAAGCCCGGTTTGCCCAGTCTTGCCGGCAAACCCCCCGGGTTCAGGGGCGCTTCCCGCTACGGCGCGACAGCGCTTTCCAGCAACAGCACGGTTTCCAGGCCGCCGGGCCGCACGCGCCATTGCACACGCACCGGCAGGTGCTGGCGTGCGGGGTCGAGCCAGACGTCCACCGTGGTGTCGTACAGCCGGCGCGGTTCGCGCCGCAGGTGCAGCGCGTCGGGCACCGTGCCGGCCGGCAGCTCGACGGCTTCAGGGCCGACCACGGTGTAGAGCCAGACCTCGGCGTCGCCGCGCGTGCCGACCACGAAGACCGCGATCTCGCTGCCGGCGGCGCGCAGTGCCGGGTTGGCCTCGGCGATGCCGGCCAGTTGCAGCATCCAGCTCAAGCGGTCTTGCGCGCCGGCCACCAGCGGCACTTCGCCTGCGGGGCCGCTGAAGGTGACGCGTGCGCTGTCGCGTTGGAAGTTCACCGCGCGCACGTCGCGGCCGCGGCGGCTGTCGGTGTGGCGCTCGGGCGCCAGGCCGTTCGCGTCGATGGTGCCCGCGCTGGCGCTGCCCAGGTTCAGCGCGCCGGCGGCTTCATTGCGCAGGCTCAGGCGGTACTGCGCGCCGTCGCTGACCCATTGCAGTTCAGCGTGGCCGGGCTGGCCATTGCGGCGCAGGGCGTAGCGCAGCGTGGTCGATGGCGGCAGCCGCGTGGCGTACACCGGCACGGCCGCGCCGCCGGGATCGGACGCCGCTTCGTTGCCTTGCACGGCGACTTGAACGGGCGCCGGCTCGGGCTTGGACGCTTGTGGTGCCGTTGCATCGGCTGGCGCTGGGTCGGCGTGCTGCGGCGTGCGCTGCTGCGGCACGGGCTGGGCCGGTGCCGGGTTGGCCGCCGTTGCGGCATGGGCAACGGCCAGCGGCAGCGCGATCTGCCGCACCTGCAGCGGTCGGCCGGTGTCGCCGTGGGTGCCCGAGCCGGGAGCCGACGGCCACAGCGCCAGCAGCGCGGCGTGGCCCAGCAACACCCCAGCCACGAGCAGCAGCGGTCCGCGCCAGCGCGCCATGCGCAGGCCGCCGGGCCGGGCTTGCGGTTGCACGGGCTGGGGCTGGGGCTGGGCCATCGTCACTCCACCATACTGCCAGCTTCGGCGCACTTGCTTCCCCCCCCCCGCACACCATGAAACTCGCCACCCTCAAGGACGGCTCGCGCGACGGCCTGCTCGCCGTCGTGTCACGCGACCTGGCCAGCGCGCATTTCGCCACCGGCATCGCCACCACCTTGCAGCACGTGCTGGACGACTGGAACTTCATCAGCCCGCAGCTGGAAGACCTTTACGCCACCTTGAACGGCGGCAAGGCGCGCCACGCCTTCGCCTTCGACCCGCGCCACTGCATGGCCCCCTTGCCGCGGGCCTACCAGTGGGCCGACGGCTCGGCCTACCTGAACCACGTCGAGCTGGTGCGCAAGGCGCGCGGTGCCACGGTGCCCGACAGCTTCTACGTCGACCCGCTGATGTACCAGGGCGGCAGCGACGATTTCCTGGGCCCCTGTGACGACGCCGTCTTCGCCAGCGACGACTGGGGCATCGACTTCGAAAGCGAAGTCGCCGTCATCACCGGCGACGTGGCGCTGGGCACCGCGCCCGACGCCGCGCTGGACAGCATCCGCCTGCTGATGCTGGTCAACGACTGGAGCCTGCGCAACCTGATTCCGGCTGAACTGGCCAAGGGCTTCGGCTTCGTGCAAAGCAAGCCGGCCACCGCCTTCAGCCCGGTGGCCGTGACGCTGGACGAAGTCGGCAGCGCGTGGCAAGGCGGCCGCCTGCACCTGGCGCTGGAAAGCCGCTGGAACGGCCAGCGCGTGGGCCTGTGCGACGCCGGGCCGGAGATGAATTTCCACTTCGGCCAGTTGATCGCCCACGTCGCCAAGACGCGCCGCCTGCGTGCCGGCAGCATCGTCGGCAGCGGCACCGTCAGCAACCAGGACTGGACCCACGGCTATGCCTGCGTGGCCGAAAAACGGGCCATCGAAACCATCGAACACGGCGAGCCGAAAACCGCCTTCATGCAGTTCGGCGACCGCATCGAAATCGAGATGCGCGACGAGCGCGGCCTGAGTGTCTTCGGCGCCATCGCCCAACGCGTGGCGTCACCCTGGCAGCGTTGATTCTTCGATGACCGACCTGCCGCGCTGGCTGAAGCACGCCACCGTCTGGCTGGTGCTGGCGGTGGCCGTGTTCCTGGGGGTGCAGGTCTGGCTGGCCCGCGAGGCGGCCACCCGCTTCACGGTGGACGGCAGCAGCGTCGAGATCCGCCGCAGCGCCGACGGCCACTACCACTGGCGCGGCCGCATCGAGGGCCGCACGGTCGAGTTCCTGGTCGACACCGGCGCGACCCGCACGGCCATCCCCGCGGCGCTGGCGCGCGACCTTGGTTTGAAGACACTCGGCAGCGTGCGCAGCAGCACCGCCGGCGGCGTGATGCAAGGCAGCGTGGTGCGTGCCGATCTGCAACTGGACGGCGGCATCCAGGCCGACCGGCTGAGGGTCGTCGCCCTGCCCGACCTGACCGCGCCGCTGCTGGGCATGGACGTGCTCGGGCGGCTGCGGCTGGAGCAGGCCGACGGCGTGTTGCGCGTGGACCTGCGCGGCGCGGTGCGCTGAAGCGCAGGCCCCGGCCGGGCCGCACACGCCGCACGCACAGCCCGGACAAGCCACCTGCAGCCCATGCGCCCGGGGTACATGCTCAGCACCCGCGACCTTACCCACGTCTACCCCAACGGCACCCGCGCGCTGGACCGCGTCACGCTGGACATCCCGGCCGGCATGTTCGGCCTGCCGGGCCCCAACGGCGGCGGCCACACGGTGGACGCGCTGCTGCGCCAGGTGAACTTGTGGGACGTGCGCAAGCAGGCCATCGCCGGTTTTCCGGCGGCATGCGCCAGCGCTTCGGCATCGCGCAGGCGCTGATCGGCAACCCGCAACTGATCATCGTGGACGAACCCGCGGCGGGCCTGGACCCGGAAGAGCGCAACCGCTTCAACAACCTGCTGTCGGAGATCGGCGAGAGCGTGGCGGTGATTCTGTCCACGCACATCGTTGACGACGTCACTGACCTGTGCCCGCGCATGGCGATTTTGGTCGGCGGGCACATCGTGCAAACCGGCACGCCGGGCGAGCTGATCGCCGCGCTGCAAGGCCGCATCTGGCAGGCCAGCATCGCCAAGCACGAACTCGACGCGGCGAACGCGCAGCAGGCGGTGATTGCGACGCGGCTGCGCGCCGGGCGCACGGTGATTCGCGTGCTGGCCGATGCCTCACCCGGCGTGGGTTTCGCGGCGGTTGAGGCCGGCCTGCGCGCAATCGGTGCTGGCCTTCAACCGGCAGCGCCTGCACAGCGGCAAGCAGACGGGTGACACAGACAGTTGCCAAGCCACCGCTGTGGGTGGGCGTGGACCCGTACAACAAGCGCATCGACCGCAATTCGGCCGACAAGCTGCTGAAGGTCGAAACGCCGTAAAGGCCAGGCCGGCTGCGCTGCGCTGGCGGCTGCGGCTTCAATGGCAGTGGCGGTGCCCGCCTTGCCATACTCCGGGCATGTCCGATCTCGACCTCGTCGCCGCTGTGCTGTTCGGTCTGGCGCTGCTGCACACCTTCGCCGCCAAGGCCTTCGAGCGGTTGGCCCACCACAGCCCGCGCCACGGCGGGCTGTTTCACCTGCTGGGTGAAATCGAAGTCGTCTTCGGCTTCTGGGCCTTTGTGCTGATCGCCGTGATGGCCTTGATGGTGGGTGGCGGCAAGGCCATTGCATACGCCGAGTCGCGCCACTACACCGAGCCGCTGTTCGTCTTCACCATCATGGTGGTGGCGGCTTCGCGACCGGTGCTGGAAGGCATCCAGGCGATGGTGGTTGCAGGGGCCCGCGCGCTCGCCCGCGCCACGCCGCTGCGTGCGGCGGTGGCCGAGGTCTGGATCTGCCTGGCCGTGGTACCACTGGTCGGCTCGGCCATCACCGAACCCGCCGCCATGACGCTGGCCGCCTTGATGCTGGCCGGCCGCGTGTTCACACCGGCCATGCCCGAAAAGTTGAAGTACGGTGCCATCGGCGTGCTTTTCGTCAATGTCAGCGTGGGCGGCACGCTGACCGCGTTTGCCGCGCCACCGGTGCTGATGGTGGCCGCCACCTGGGGCTGGGACACCGTCTTCATGGCCAGCCATTTCGGCTGGAAGGCCGCCATCGCGGTGGTCGTGAATGCGACGGTGATCACCTGCCTGCTGCGCCGTTACCTGGGCGCTGCGGCCGGGTCAGCGACCACCGCTGCCCCCGCCCACGCTGCCGCCCCTGCTGCGAGCGGCGGCGCGGCCGTGCCGCACGCCGTGACGCTGGTCCACTTCGTTTTCCTGGGTGCCGTTGTGGCCTTCGCCCACCACCCGGTGATCTTTCTCGGCCTGTTCATGCTGTTCCTCGGCTACACGCAGGCCTATGCCCGGCACCAAAGCCCGCTGCTGTTGAAGGAGGGCCTGCTGGTGGGCTTTTTCCTGGCCGGTCTGGTGGTGCTGGGGGGCATGCAGCAGTGGTGGCTGCAACCCATCGTGTCCAGCCTGGCACCGGCGGCCCTGTTCTTCGGCGCTTTGGGTCTGACGGCCATCACCGACAACGCCGCGCTGACCTATCTGGGTTCGCTGATCGTCGGCATTCCCGATGCCTCGAAGTACATGCTGGTGGCCGGCGCGGTGGCCGGCGGCGGCTTGACGGTCATCGCCAATGCACCCAACCCGGCGGGCGTGACCTTGCTGAAGGCGGGCTTCGAAGACCAGTCCGTCGGCGCGCTGGGTTTGCTGCTGGGTGCGGCCTTGCCGACGGCCGTGGCCGCGGCGATGTTCTGGTTGTGAAGGTGTGATGAAAGCCTGGCGGCGGTGCGCGATGGCGGCGGCGATGCCGTGGCTGCTGCGCGGGCTGTCGCTGTCGCTGTGCCTGTCGTTGTCCCTGTTGCTGCTGTGCGCCGCACCGCCGGCCCTGGCCCGCACGCCCGCCGCCTGTCCGCCGCCTTTGCCGAGCGCCGCCACCGCCGGCCCGGCACCCGACCGGGGCCTGCTCTGGCGCGTCACGCGGGACGGCCACAGCAGTTGGCTGTTCGGCACGCTGCACGTCGGCAAACCGGCCTGGAGCCGGCTGGGCCCGAAGGTCACGGCGGCCCTGCAGGCCAGCGACCTGCTGGCCGTGGAGATCGACCCCGGCGACCCGGCGCTGGCCACGGCGCTGGCCGAGACCGGCCCGCCGCTGGTGCTGCCCGCCGCCTTGCAGGCCCGCCTGGCGCGGGCTTACGAGCGCGCCTGCATCAGCCCGGCGTCGCTGGCCGCCCTGCACCCGCTGCTGCAGGCCACCACGCTGACGGTGCTGGAAGCCCGCTGGCTGGGTCTGGATGCGGCCTATGCGCAGGAACACCTGCTGCTGGCCCGTCGCAAGGCCGGTGGACAGGGCACCGGTTCAGGCGGCTCGCAGCAGCCCGCGCTGCGCGTGCTGGCGCTGGAAACGGCGGCGCAGCAGAAGTCGGCTCTGTTGCCCAGCGACCCGGCCGAGGTCTTGAGCACGCTGGAACTGAGCCTGACCCAGTTGGAAGACCCCACCGGCCGCCGCGTGCTGGCCCGCATGGCGCGCGCCTGGGAGCGTGGCGACCTGCCCACCCTGGCCACTTACGAGCAGTGGTGCGCCTGTGCCAGCAGCGAAGAAGACCGCGCCTTCATGCGCCGCCTGAACGACGAACGCAACCCGGCTTTGGCCGACGGCATTGAAGCCCAGCACCGCGCCGGCCTGCGCGTGTTTGCCGCGGTGGGCGCGCTGCACATGACCGGCCCGGCGGCCTTGCCGCTGCTGCTGGCGCGGCGCGGTTTTCGCGTCGAACGCGTCGTGTTCGGGCGTTGATCGGGCGTTGATCAGGGGGTCGGCGCGAGGTACACAATCGCCCCGAAACACCAGGAGATAAAAACATGGCAGGTGCACGCGATCTGGCGGGTATGGTCCCCGGCTTCGAGTTTTTGCAAACCCTGATGAAGACCGCCGGCGCGGCCCTGCCGGGTGTGCCGGGTATGCCGTCCCTGCCTGGCATGAGCCAGTGGATTGCGCCCACGCTGGACCCTGAAGAACTGGAAAAGCGCATCCAGGAATTGAAGACCGTGCAGTTCTGGCTGGAGCAGAACGCCAAGCTGCTGGCGGGCACCATCCAGGCGCTGGAAGTGCAGCGCATGACGCTGGCCACGCTGAAGTCGATGAACCTGCCGCTGGGTGATCTGCGCGATATGCTGAAGATCAACCCGACGCCGGTTTCTGCCCCGGCCCCGATGGCCGCACGGGCCGCCGCGCCCGAAGCGCAAGCGGATGAAGAGGCCGAAGCGCCAGCGCACAAGACGGCCGCCCGCAAGGCCGGCAGCAAGGCCGCCGCGCCGGCGGTGGACCCGCTGCAGTGGTGGGGCGCGCTGACCCAGCAGTTCACCGAAATCGCCACCAAGGCGGTCAGCGCCAGCGTGGTCGACAGCGCGGCCGATGTCGCCAAGAACCGGGCGGGGGCGGCCGTCAAACAAACCGTGTCCAGCGCGGGCAAGCGGCTGAAAAAAGCCGCTGCCTTGCCCGCGCAAGCCGCCCAGCGCGCGATGAAGACGGCCAGCGAAGCAGCGGCGGCCAGCCGCAAGCGCCGCAGTTGACAACGGCGGGTTGACGCACATGCCTGGCTTCCTGGTTGGCCACGCCACCCACCCCGACTGGCGTGCGGCGCTGGTGCTGGCCGGCATGCAGATCGACGCCAGCCTGCCAGCGCACGAGGCCAGCGGCGCCGGCCCGCTGACCCTGGGTTTCGTCTACTTCACCGACCACTACGCCGCCCACGCCGACGCGCTGGTCGCGGAACTGCGCCTGCGCTGGCCGGGTGTTTCCTGGGTCGGCAGCGTGGGTGTGGGCGTGGCCGCTGGCGGTGCCGAATACTTCGACGAACCGGCGCTGGCGCTGATGTTGACGGCCCTTCCTGCCGGGCGCTTCGAGGTCTATTCCGGGGCCCACAAATTGGGCCGCATCGAACCCTACAGCGCCCTGGTCCATGCCGACCCGGCCACGCCCGACCTGAACGAGCTGATCGGTGAATTGGCCGACCGCACCGACAGCGGCTACCTCTTCGGTGGCCTGGCCGCTTCACGTGGCGTGGCCGTGCACATCGCCAATGGCGTGTGGCGCGGCGGCCTGTCGGGCGTGGCCTTCAGCCGCGACGTGGCGCTGATCTCGCGCGTCACCCAGGGCTGCCAGCCCAGCGGCCCGACACGCACCGTGACGGCCTGCGAGCGCAATGTGGTGCTGACCCTGGACGGCGAGCCGGCCATGACCTGTTTGCTGCGCGACCTGGGCCTGGCGCAGCTGGACGACCCGCGCGCCGCGCTGCCGCGCTTGCGGGGCACGCTGGTCGGCCTGACGGACGCACACGACACGGCCTTGGCGCGCGGTGGCCAGTTCGGCACCGACACCCGCGTGCGCCACCTGGTGGGCCTGGACCCGACCCGCGGGGCTGTGGCGGTGGCCGACGCGCTGGAACCCGGCATGCGCCTGGCTTTCTGCCAGCGCGACGTGCAGGCCGCGCGGCGCGACCTGGTGCGCATCTGCAGCGAAATCCGCGACGAGGTCGAGACCCAAGCCGAGGCGGCAACGGCGGCGGCCGCCTCGGCTGGTGCCGGCTCAGCCGCCGACGAACCGCGCCGGCGCATCCGGGGTGCCCTCTACATCAGCTGTTCAGGGCGCGGCGGCGCGCACTTTGGCGGGCCGTCGGCCGAACTGCAAATCGTGCAGCACGCGCTGGGCGCGGTGGGTGACGACATCCCGCTGGTCGGCTTCTTCGCCGCCGGCGAAATCGCGCGCCACCACCTGTACGGCTACACCGGCGTGCTGACGGTGTTCACCGGTGCGGCTCAGCCCTGAGCCTGGCGCCTGCGGGCCAGCAGCCCGGCCACACCCAGGCCCAGGCCCATCAACAGCCACGCGGCGGGTTCCGGCACCGCCGCCGTCACGCCGGCGGCAATGCCGGTGAGCGGCGTGCTTTCGTAGCCGTAGTCGATCAGGGTTGAAGGCAGGCCGGCCGTCAGCGCCACGCGCACCCAGCCGTAATGCACGGTGTCGTCGGTCAGGTTGGCCGCCACGTTTTCGTTTCGAAAACGCAGCCCGATGATCACCGGCGCGCCGGTGGTCACGGCCGAGCCCGACGGCGAGCCGGTGTTGAAGAGGCTGCTGCCGTCGATCGGCGTGCCCAACGCCAGGCTGGAAGCCGGGCCGGTGGCGGTGGCCGACACATAGCCCTTGGACGTGGTCGGCACCGTGTTCACCTGGCCCGAGGTGCCCGGTGAGAAAAAGGTCCAGGCTGCCGTGCCGAAGACGTTGAAGTCGAAGTTGGCACCCGGGCCCGGGTTGACCGGGAAGGTGCCGGGCCCGGTGAAGCTGCTGCCGTCCACCAGGTTCAGGTACAGGCCTGCGGTGGTGTTGGGTATGGCCAGGTTCACCGTGCCGCTGTAGACGACCACGGCCTGGGCCGCCGATGCACAGAACAGCGCGGCCAGCGCTGCCGAGACCGCCGAGACCGCCGAGACCGTTACAGGGGCTGGGCGACGAACGGGCAAATTCATGTTCATGAAGTTCCTTCTGTGGGCCCTTGCGGGCTGCGGGTTGAAAACACGGCGGGCCCAGCAGGGCCGGCGCTTGATCGACGGCGCAGCCCCCCGCTTTGTGGTGGGCTAACGGCCGAAAGGCATGGTTGACGAAGCCGCAGGCCGGCGCAAGCGGGAACTGGCTGATGGCTCGATCGGACCCCGCGTTTGAAGGGGGGGGCTTGTCGAGCGGGCCGCGCGAATACCCGCGTTGCGGTCAGAACAGCCCTGACACCCCGCCGCCCTGCTGGGTCCAGCCTGCGGCGTAAAGTCGCAGCGGTCTGCCCAGGACACCGACCCTGCCATCCTGCCGCTGCCGCACTTCCAGGAGCCTCAAGCCCGATGAACGCCCCGATCGCCCCCCATGCCGTCGCTGTCAGCGAACGTGCGGCCCGCCAGGCTCAGGTGGTGGCCGCGCTCAGCCCGTTGCTGCCCGCGCATGCCCTGCTGTGGCAGGGCGAAGACACCACGCCCTATGAATGCGACGGCCTGACGGCCTACCGCCAGTCGCCCTTGCTGGTGGTGCTGCCTGAAACCGAGGCCCAGGTGGCCGCCGTGCTGAAGGCCTGCCACGCCTTGCAGGTGCCGGTGGTGGCGCGCGGTGCGGGCACCGGTTTGAGCGGCGGTGCCATGCCGCACGCGCTGGGCGTGACGCTGAGCCTGGCCAAGTTCAACCGCATCGTGCAGATCGACAAACTGGCGCGCACGGCCACCGTGCAATGCGGTGTGCGCAACCTGGCCATCAGCGAAGCCGCGGCGCCCCATGGCCTGTACTACGCGCCCGACCCGTCGAGCCAGATCGCCTGCACCATCGGCGGCAACGTGGCCGAGAACAGCGGCGGCGTGCACTGCCTGAAATACGGCCTGACGCTGCACAACGTGCTGCGCGTGCGCGGCTACACGGCCGAAGGCGAAACCGTCACCTTCGGCAGCGAGGCGCTGGACGCGCCGGGGCTGGACCTGCTGCCGCTTGTCGTCGGCAGCGAAGGCATGCTGGCGGTGACCACCGAAGTCACGGTCAAGCTGGTGCCCAAGCCGCAACTGGCGCGCTGCATCATGGCCAGCTTCGACGACATCCGCAAAGCCGGCGACGCGGTGGCCGCCATCATCGCCGCCGGCATCATCCCGGCCGGGCTGGAAATGATGGACAAGCCGATGACCGCCGCGGTGGAAGACTTCGTGCACGCCGGCTACGACCTGGAAGCGGCGGCCATCCTGCTGTGCGAAAGCGACGGCACGCCCGAAGAAGTGGCCGAAGAAATCGACCGCATGCTGGACGTGCTGAGCGGTTGCGGCGCGACGCGCATGGAGGTCAGCAAGGACGAGCAGCAGCGCCTGACCTTCTGGAGCGGCCGCAAGAACGCCTTCCCGGCATCGGGCCGCATCAGTCCCGACTACATGTGCATGGACAGCACCATCCCGCGCAAGCGGCTGGCCGACATCCTGCTGGCCATTGCCGACATGGAAGTCAAGTACGGCCTGAAGTGCTGCAACGTCTTCCACGCTGGCGACGGCAATCTGCACCCGCTGATCCTGTTCGACGCCAACGACCCCGACCAGATGCACCGCTGCGAACTCTTCGGTGCCGACATCCTGGAAACCAGCGTGGCCATGGGCGGCACGGTGACCGGCGAACATGGCGTGGGCGTCGAAAAACTCAGCAGCATGTGCGTGCAGTTTTCACCCGAAGAACGCGAACAGATGTTCGCCATCAAGCGCGCGTTTGACGCGGGTGGACGGCTCAATCCGGGCAAGGTGATACCGACGCTGCAGCGCTGTGCGGAATACGGAAGGATGCATGTGAAGCGGGGGCTGCTGGCCTTTGCGGAATTGGAAAGGTTCTGAATGGGCGACGGAAAGAGCGAGGTGGTGGACCGTTGGGTCGAGCAGATCCGGCAAGCCCGCGCCCAACAGCTGCAGATCGACATCCGCGGCGGCAACACCAAGGCTTTCTACGGCGGCCCGCAGCAGGGCCTGGTGCTGGACACGACGGTGTTGCATGGCATCAGCAGTTACGAGCCGAGTGAGCTGGTCGTCACCGTGCGCGCCGGCACGCCGCTGGTTGAACTGGAAGCGGCGCTGGCCGAGAAGGGCCAGTGCCTGCCTTTCGAGCCGCCGCGTTTCGCTCCGGCTGGCACGGTTGGCGGCATGGTTGCGGCCGGCCTGGCCGGCCCGGCCCGCGCGGCGGTGGGCACGGTGCGCGACTACGTGCTGGGTGCCACGCTGCTGAACGGCCGTGCCGAGGTCTTGAACTTCGGCGGCACGGTGATGAAGAACGTGGCCGGCTACGACGTTTCGCGCGTGCTGGCCGGTTCGCTGGGTACGCTGGGCGTGATCTGCGAGGTGTCGCTGAAGGTGCTGCCGGTGGCCCAGGCCACGCTGACGTTGCGCCTGGAAGCCGAGCAGGCCGCGGCCATCCACCGCCTCAACGAATGGGGCGGCCAGCCGCTGCCGCTGAACGCCAGCGCCTGGTGGGACGGCATGCTCGTGCTGCGCCTGTCGGGTGCCAAGGCTGCGGTGTCGGCGGCCGCCCAGGTCGTGGGCGGCGAGCCGGTGGATGCGGCGCTGGCCAGCGCCTTCTGGACCGGTCTGCGCGACCACCACGATGAATTTTTCGTCGGCGCGGCCAAGGCGGTGGAGGCCGGTGCCAGCCTGTGGCGGCTGTCGGTGCCGGCCACCGCCGCGCCGCTGAAGTTGTCGGGCGAACAGTTGCTGGAATGGGGCGGTGCGCAGCGCTGGATCTGCACCAGCGCGCCAGCCTCGGTTTTGCGCGACGTGGCGCGGGCCGCCGGTGGCCACGCGGTGCTGTTCCGCAGCACCGACAAATCGGCCGGCACCTTTGCGCCCTTGCCGCCGACGCAGAGCCGCATCCAGCGCGACCTGCAACGTGCCTTCGACCCCGAAGGCCTCTTCAACCCCACGCGCCTGGGCGCTGCCGCATGAGCACGTGCCCACGCTGGCGAGTTCTTCCATGCTGGCGAGTCCTTCCATGCTGGCGCTGAAAGGCCTGGCCTTGCTGCTGCTGTGCCAGAGCCTGGGCGAGGCGCTGGCGCGCGGCCTGGGCCTGCCGCTGCCCGGGCCGGTGCTGGGCCTGCTGCTGGCGCTGTTGCTGCTGAACTGGTCGCCGCTGCGCGCGCCCGTGGGCGCGGCGGCCGAGCCGCTGCTGCAGCACCTGTCGCTGCTGTTCGTGCCGGTGGGGGTGGGCGTGGTCTCGCATGTGGCTTTGCTCTCGCAATACGGGCTGCGCATCGTGGCCGTGCTGTTGCTTTCCACGCTGGTCGGCCTGGCCGTCACCGCGCTGTTGCTGCAGGCCCTGCTGCGCGGCACGCCGCCGGCTGAAAGCTGAAGTGAATCTTGAAAGTACCGTGTTGAAACCGGGCCTGCAGGGCTTCGTCGAACTGTGGGTCTACCTGTCGGCAACCCCGCTCTTCGGCCTGACGGCCACGCTGGTGGTTTACGTGGCCGCGCAGGGTTTCTACAGCCGCATGCAGCAGGCACCCTGGGCCAACCCGGTGCTGTGGACGGTGGTGGTGCTGGCCGGCCTGCTGGCGGCCAGCGGCACCGCCTACCCCAGCTACTTCGCGGGTGCGCAGTTCATCCATTTCCTGCTTGGTCCGGCGGTGGTGGCCTTGGCCTGGCCGATGTGGCAACGCCGTGTCGAATTGCGCTTGCGCTGGCGCGCGCTGGGCCTGGCCGCGCTGGTGGGCGGTGGCGCGGCGGCCGGCAGCGCGGTGCTGGTGGGCTGGGTCCTGGGTCTGCCGCCCGACATGTTGGCCTCGCTGGCACCCAAGTCGGTGACCGCGCCGGTGGCCATGGGCATCGCCGAGCAACTCGGCGGCATCCCGGCGCTGGCTGCGGTGCTGGCGGTGCTGACCGGGCTGGTCGGCGCGGTCTGTGCCAAGCCTTTGTTCGACGCCCTGCGCATCACGCGGCCTGACGTGCGCGGCTACGCTTTGGGCACCGCCTCGCACGGCATCGGCGCGGCCCGCGCGCTGCAGGTGCACCCGGTAGCCGGCGCTTACGCCGCGCTGGCGCTGGGCCTGCAAGTTGTGCTGGGTGCCTTGCTGCTGCCGCTGGCCTACACGAAGCTGTTGCCGCTGCTGCTCGCCCCGTCCTTGCCTTAGACCTGTGTCTTTGACTGCCACCCCGAAACCCTGATCCGACGCCATGCAAACCAAGCTGTCACCCGAATTCAAAGGCACGCGCGACGGCGAGGCGGCCGAGGCCATCCTGCGCAAATGCGTGCATTGCGGTTTCTGCACCGCAACCTGTCCGACCTACCAATTGCTGGGCGACGAGCTCGACGGCCCGCGCGGCCGCATCTACCTGATGAAGCAGATGCTGGAAGGCGCGCCCGTCACGCGCAAGACGCAGCTGCATCTGGACCGTTGCCTGACTTGCCGGAACTGTGAAACCACCTGCCCCAGCGGCGTGCAATACGGCGCGCTGGTCGAGATCGGCCGCAAGCTGGTGGAAGAACGGGTGGAGCGGCCCAAGGGCGAGCGCGCCCTGCGCTGGCTGCTGAAGGAAGGCCTGACCTCGCCGCTGTTCGGCCCCGCAATGAAGCTGGGCCAATTGGCGCGTCCGCTGCTGCCCGCCGCATTGAAGAACAAGGTGCCCGCGGCCAGCGGCGCGGCGGTCCACCGCTGGCCGCAACGCAGCCACCCGCGCAAGGTGTTGATGCTGCTGGGCTGCGTGCAGCCGGCCCTGATGCCCAACGTCAACAGCGCCACCGCGCGCGTGCTGGACGCCGCCGGCATCCAGACCCTGGTGGCCGACGGTGCCGGCTGCTGCGGCGCCATCCGCACCCATTTGAGCGACGCCGAAGGCGGCCTGGCCGACATGCGCCGCAACATCGACGCCTGGTGGCCGCTGGTGGATGGTTTGACCTCGGACGGCAAGGTCGAAGCCCTCGTGATGAACGCCAGCGGCTGCGGTGCCACCGTGAAGGACTACGGCCACGCGCTGGCCCACGACTCCGCCTACGCCGCCAAGGCCGCCCGCGTCAGCGCCTTGACGCGTGACCTGAGCGAACTGCTGCCCGACCTGGTGCCGCTGCTGAAACCGCGGCTGGCCGGCACCCGGCGCCTCAACAAGCTGGTTTTCCACCCGCCCTGCACCCTGCAGCACGGCCAGCAGCTGCGCGGCGGTGTGGAAAGCGGGCTGCGAGAACTGGGTTTCGAGGTCAGCCTGGCGGCCAGCGAAAGCCACCTGTGCTGCGGTTCGGCCGGTACCTACAGCGTGCTGCAGCCCGAACTGGCCTACCAGCTGCGCGACCGCAAGCTGGACCATCTGCTGGCGTCGGCCGCGCCGCCGCCGCAGGTCATCGTCAGCGCCAACGTGGGTTGCATCCAGCACCTGCAAAGCGGCACCGCCACGCCGGTGCGGCATTGGGTGGAAGTGCTGGACGAGGCCTTGGCATGACTTACCTGTTGGCCCTGGACCAGGGCACCTCCAGTTCGCGCAGCATCGTCTTCGACACCCAGGGCCGCATTTGCGCGATGGCGCAGCGTGAATTGACCCAGTATTACCCGCAGCCCGGCTGGGTCGAACACGACGCCGACGAGATCTGGCGCAGCCAATATGCCACTGCGCAAGAGGCCATCGCAAAGGCCGGCATCCGCGCTGCAGACATCGCCGCCATCGGCATCACCAACCAGCGCGAGACCACGCTGCTGTGGAACCGCCGCACCGGTGTGCCGCTGCACCGCGCCATCGTCTGGCAAGACCGGCGCACGGAACCGTTGTGCGCGCAATTGCGCGAACAAGGCCTGGTGGAAACCGTGCGCGCCGTCACCGGCCTGGTCATCGATCCCTATTTCAGTGGTACCAAATTGCGTTGGCTGCTCGATAACGTGCCCGGCGCGCGGGCGGCGGCCGAACGCGGTGAATTGGCATTCGGAACGGTGGACAGTTGGCTGTTGTGGCAGCTGACCGAAGGCCGCGTTCACGCCACCGATGTGAGCAATGCCTCGCGCACGATGCTGTTCGACATCCGCAGCAACCGCTGGAGCAGCGAATGGCTGCAACTGCTGCAGGTGCCCGACCGCGTGCTGCCCACGGTGTGCCCTTCCAGCCATGTGTACGGCGAAACCACGCTGTTCGGCTCGGCCATTCCCATTGCCGGCATCGCCGGCGACCAGCAGGCCGCGCTGTTCGGCCAGGCCTGTTTCAAAGCCGGCATGGCCAAGAACACCTATGGCACCGGTTGTTTCATGCTGATGCACACCGGCGGCCAATTCGAGCATTCGGCGCACGGCCTGATCACCACGGCTGCGGCGCAAACCACGACCACGCCGCAATACGCGCTGGAAGGCAGTGTGTTCGTGGGCGGCGCGGTGGTGCAATGGCTGCGTGACGGCTTGGGTGCCATTCAGAACAGCAGCGACATCGAAGGCCTGGCGGCCAGCGTGCCCGACAGCGGCGGTGTCCTGTTCGTGCCGGCCTTCACCGGCCTGGGCGCGCCGCTCTGGGACGCCCAGGCGCGCGGTGCCATCGTCGGCCTGACACGCGGCAGCACCGTGGCCCACATTGCGCGGGCGGCGCTGGAAAGCATTGCATTCCAAAGCGCGGCGCTGTTGCAGGCGATGGCGGGCGACGCGGCGGGCATCAGCGAAATCAGCGAATTGCGCGTGGACGGCGGGGCCAGCGTCAACGACCTGCTGATGCAATTCCAGGCCGACCTGCTGGGCCTGCCGGTGGTGCGCCCGCAAGTGACGGAAACCACGGCCCTGGGCGCGGCCTATCTGGCCGGCCTGGCCACCGGTGTCTACCGCGACGAAGCCGAGTTGACGGCCCTGTGGGGCGAACAACGGCGCTTCATGCCGACGGTGTCGCGGTCCCAGGCGGCCGAGAAAATGGCCGCCTGGGAGGGTGCGGTGCGCCAAGCTCGAACGCGTTGATTCGTTCTGACGTTCTGGCATTCAGGCGTTCGGGCCTGCGCCGGGCTGAATGGCGAATTACTTGACCGCGAAATCGGCCAGCGTCTTGCCGGCGGCCAAGGCGTCGCGCAGCCATTGCGGGCGCTTGCCACGGCCGCCCCAGGTGCCGCCGCTGTCATTGCGGAACTTCACCACCGCAGGGGCCTTGGCGGCTTTGGCACCGCGGCGCTTCACCGGCTTGGCGGCCAGCGCTTTGCCGGCGGCCTTGGGCTTCTTGCTGCCGAAACCCAGGTCTTCAGCCGACAGGTTGTAAACCGCGATGGCTTCGCGGATGCGGCCAACGACGCCTTCAACTTCCTTGCGTCGGATCTTCTCGGCATCCTGCTTCAGAACTTCGATCTGCTTGACGATTTGGGCGTAGGTTTTGGTCATGGAGGGTGTGTGAGTTTGCATGCCGGTTTGCGAGTTGGCGTCTTGCGTTACAGCAAATTCTTCGCTTGGTGCCAATCCCGATTGAGATTATCACCACAATTCCAATTCGAAATCAATTCTGTATGCGTTTCAACATTCGGCATCCCAATCACCGCGTTGCACGGCCGCTGCACGTTGTTGGATGGCCAACCTTTCAGCCGCGTCAATTCGGGCCAGATTCCTGACTTGCAAAGCCATCCGCGGGTGCTGGGCAAAACGGCTTTCGTGGCGCATCAGAAAGTCCCAATACAGCGTGGTGTAGGGGCAGGCCTGCGGGCCGGTGCGCAGCGCGGGTTTGAAGCGGCAATTGCGGCAATGGTCACTCATGCGTTCGATGTATTTGCCGGTCGCCACATAGGGTTTGCTGGCCATCACGCCGCCGTCTGCATACTGGCTCATGCCCAGGGTGTTGGGCAATTCCACCCATTCCACGGCGTCGACATAAACGCCCAGGTACCAGGCGTGGACCTGCTTCGGTTCCACCCCCAGCAGCAGCGCATACAGGCCGGTGACCATCAGGCGCTGGATGTGGTGCGCGTAGCCGTGTTGCAGCGTTTGCGTGATGGCGTCTTGCAGGCAGCGCATCGGCACTTGGCCGTTCCAGTACCAATCGGGCAAGGGCGCTTGGGCGGCCAATTCATTGCGTTCGGCGTAGTCCGGCATGCCCAGGCGGTAGATGCCGCGCACGTATTCACGCCAGCCCAGTATTTGCCGGATGAAACCCTCGGCACCGGCCAGCGGCACGCGGCCCTCGCGGTAGGCGTGTTCGGCAGCCGCCAGCACCTCGCGCGGGTCCAGCAGTTTCAAGTTCAAGGCCACCGAGATGTGGGCGTGATACAGCCAGGGCTGGCCTTCCCACATCGCGTCTTGCCACAGGCCGAATTGCGGCAGCCTTTCGCGGATGAAAACGTCCAGCACCTGCAGCGCCTGTTCGCGCGTGGCCGGCCAGCCGTAGCCGTCCAGGCTGCCGGGGTGCTGGGCGAATTGGGTGTTGACGAGTTCGACCACGGTTTGCGTGATGGCGTCGGGGGTGAAGCGCGTGGGTGGCGGCACAAAACCCGGACCCTTGGCACCGAAGCCGGCGCGGTTCTCGGCGTCGTAATTCCACTCGCCGCCGGCCGGTTGTTCGCCGTCCATCAACACGCGGTGGCGCTTGCGCATCTCGCGGTAGAAATACTCCATACGCAATTGCTTGCGGCCGCGCGCATGGCTGGCGAATTCGGCGTCGCTGCACAGGAAGTGGCGGTCTTCGCGCACGTCCAGCGGCACGCCTGCGGCGGCGGCCGCGGCGCGCAGACTGTGCAGCACGCGCCATTCGCCGGGTTGCGTCAACAGCACCCGCTGAACGCGCAGCGCAGCCAGCGTTTCGGCCAAGGCCTGCGCCAGGGTCACCGGTGCCATCTCGCGGTAATCCAGTGGCAGCCCCTCGTCACGCAGGGCCTGCGCGAAATGCCGCATGGCCGCAAGGAAAACGGCAATGCGTTGTTTGGCCGACATCACGTGCGTGGATTCGTCGCGCGCTTCGCACATCCAGACCCGGTCTTGCGCCGGGTCGAAGCCGTCCCAGGCGCTGGCGTCGCGGTTGAGTTGGTCGCCCAGGATGACGACGAGGTGGCGTATGGCGGGTATCAGTTTGGGCATCAGGGCGGGACTTTGTTCGGGGTTTTGTTCTTGCGGCAGGCGTCTGAGCAGTAGCGCACCTCGGCCCAATTCCTGGCCCAGGCTTTGCGCCAGCTCATCGGCCGGCCGCAGGCCACGCAGGGTTTGCTGGGCAGGCTGCTCTTGTTGCCTTTGAAGGCGGTCGACATCAGAACAGTTCGCCTTGCGGGCCGGGCGTTTCGTTGCGCGGCTTGGCTGGGCGTTTGGATTTGGTTTTCGCAGGCGATTTCGCGCCGGATTTCGAGTTCGAAGGCGGCAGCCCGCTCTTGCGCGAACCGTGCTGCTGCTGCACCGCGTTGGCCTCAGTGCGCGCCTGGGGCGTGGCGCGCAAGCCGTAAAGCTGGGCCTTGGCGTGGGCCAGTGCGGGCTTCTCGTCGACCACGGGCGCGGGGTAGGCGTCGCTGCCCCATTCGGGCAGCCAGCGGCGCAGGAATTCGCCTTGCGGGTCGTGGTCGCGCTGCTGTTTGGCGGGTGAGTAAATGCGCAGCGTGTTGATCCCCGTGGTGCCGCTTTGCATTTGCATCTGGCTCCAGTGAATGCCGGGCTCGAAGTCCAGGAATTGCCGCGCCAGATGCAGCCCCGGTTCGCGCCAGTGCAGCCACAAGTGGTTGGCGGCAAAGCTGACCAGCATGGCGCGCATGCGGAAGTTCAACCAACCGGTGGCGTTCAGGCTGCGCATGCAGGCGTCGACCATCGGGTAGCCGGTGCGGCCGGCGCACCAGGCGGCCAGTTTGGCGTGGTCAACGTCGCTGAAGGCGCTGCCGTCGCCGGGCCGCAGGCCGTCGTAAACGCGGGCGAAGTTGCGCTCTTCAATGGCCGGCTCGTCTTCCAGCTTCTGCATGAAATGGCAATGCCAGCGCAGCCGCCCCGCGAAGCCGCGCAGCGCGTAGGCCAGGCTGCGGTCGGGGGTGGCCGCAATGGCCGCTTCGGTGGCCTGGTGCACGCTGCGCAGGCTGATGCTGCCGAACGCCAGGTGGGCACTCAGGCGGCTGCAGCCGGCCTCGGCCGTCAAGGGGCTGGACAGCGCCCGGCGGTAGTCGCGCCCACGCCCGGCCAGAAAGCTGTGCAGCGTGTCCCAGGCCGCTGCTTCACCGGCCGGCGGCAGCGTTTGCGTGACGGCGCCAAGTCCCCGGCTGCCCAGCCTGCCCAGACTGCGCAAGGTGGGCAGGTCGGCCAGGTCACCCGCAACACCCGCAGCACCCGCAGCACCCCGAAAACCCAGCGGCGCATCGGCCGGCACCGCGTTCATGCGCTGTGCCCACCGCCCGGCCCAGCCTTGCCGTGTGCGCAGGCGGCGCACCACGCCGGTCTGCGCGTGTTCGTGCCAGACCACGCCGTTGGCGCGGCACCAGTGCGCCACGGCGATGTCGCGCGTGTAGGTCCAGCCGCTGCCGGTTTCTTCGTGGCTGTGCAGGACGCTGAAGGCGAAATCGCGCCGCAGTTCGCTGAACACGGCCGGCACCGTGCCCACGCGCACCCACAGCGGCAGGCCGCGCGCGGCCAGCACCGTGCGCAGTTCGCTCAGGCAGGTCAGCGTGTGCGCCAAATGGCTGGGGCTGAATTCGGGGCTGGCCAGCCATGCGGGTTCGATGACGAAAAGCCCGGCTGACGCGCTGCACCCCGCGAGCGTGGACGCAGCGGCCAGCGGGGCGTGATCGCGCAGGCGCAGGTCGCGTTTGAACCAGACGAGGGTGGCGGTCATGGCCGTATTCTCGGCAGCCCGCTGCCGGCCCGCTGGCCTGGGGTTGTGTCGGCGGCGCGGCCGGGCGTTTCAGCGCCTCAATGCTTCAGTGCTTCACCAATTCAGCGGGTCGGTGCGGTAGCACTGCACCAGTTCGCCGTACAAGGCCGGGTGGGCGGCGGCCAGCAGCGCGGGCTGTTCGAAGAAATGTTCGCTGATGACGGCGAAGAATTCGGCCGCGTCGGTGGCACCGTAGGGGTCGATGACGCCCGGTTCGCCGTGAGCCAAACGCTGTTGCAGGGCGCGGAATTCCGTGCCCAGCACCGCCGCCCATCTTGCGTAAGCCTCACGCCGCCCCAACCACGGAGCGCCGTTGGCGCGGCCGCGGGCCTGGTCCAGCTGGTGGGCGAATTCGTGGATCACCACGTTGTGGCCGTCCGTCGGGTCGGCCGCGCCGGCCAGCACGTCGTTCCAGCTCAGCAGCACCTGGCCCTGCTGCCACGACTCACCCGACAGCGCGCGCTGCGTGTCGTGCGTCAGGCCGCTGCCATCGGGCGCGCTGCGGTTGACCACGAAGGCCCCAGGGTAGACCAGGATCTGGCGCAGGTTGGCGAAACAGTCGGCGCGCCGGTTCAGCAGCAGCAGCGCGGCCTGGGCGGCAATCAGCACGCGCATGTCAACCGTCACGACCAGCCCCGCGCAACCGATGAAGGGCTTCTCGGCCAGCAGCACCTGGACGTGCTTCTTGAGCTGCAGTTGCAGGTCGGCCGGCAGCCGCGCAAAGGCCGGCATGCGGCGGCGCAGCACCTCGCGCCAGGCGGCCGGGAAAGGCTGGCGGCGGATGCGTTCACGGCGCAGCGCCAGCAGCAGCGGCGGGCCCACCAGCCAGGCGGCCACGGTGGCGGCCAGCGCGATGAAAAACAGCAAGGGACCGAGCAGGGATGCAAGCACCTCCCCGATCTGGGCCTGCCCGCCTGCGCTTCAAGCCCCGTGTTCACGCGGCTTGTGCCGTACGCACCGGCCGCTCAGCCGCTCAGCCGTTCAGGCGGTCAGCCGCCGCTGCGGTTCCGGATGGCTTCGGTGGGCCTGGTGTTCATGCGGCGGCTGGGCTCGGCTCTGTGCGACCCAGGGTGGGTTCGCAGCGCACCTCGGTCAGCACCGAATTGGCGATATAGCAGCGTTCGTGCGCGGCGTGGTGCAGGGCCGCGTGTTCTTCGGCGCTGGGCTGGCGTTCGCCGCTGAAGGTGACCTGCGGGCGCAGCGTGACCACCGTCATCGACACCCGGCCGCGCCCGTCCTTGGCCAGCGTGCCGGCGGCCGCATCGGCATAACGCTCGACCACGAAACCGGCCTTCGCGGTGAGCGCCAGAAACCACAACAGGTGGCAACTGGACAGCGAGGCGATGAACATCTCTTCCGGGTCGACCGCCGCCGGGTCGGAATGCGGCAAGGGCACCGAACTGACGGCCGACGAGCCGGCCACTTCGGCACCACCGTCAAAGCGCAGCAGGTGCCGGCGGCTGTAGCGGTTGTCGGTGAAGGCTTCCTGCGGGCTGCGTTGCCAGGCCAGCTCGGCGCTGTAGTCGGACATGGGGTTTCCTTCGCGTTCTTCAGCGCGTTTTCAGCGTTGGCTTCAAGCCCGCGCTTCGGTTGGGGGGCTGAGCGCTTCCTGCCAGTGGCGGGTCAGCGGCGTGACGGGTTTGGCCATGCAGCGTTCGTTCAGCAGCGCACGGCCCACGGCGCGGCGGCTGCCCTGGGCGGCCTGTGCGGCGGCCGCCAGCAGGGTCAGGTCGATCAGGTCGCGTTGCGCGTGGCTGCCGCCGAAATGCTGGGCCACGTGGCGCACCGGGTAGATCAGGTCGACGGCGCTGTCGGCGTCGCCACGCGCCAGCGCCAGCAGGCCGCGCATCAGCGGCAGGCCCACCTCGCGCGCCATCAGGTGGTTGGTGCGGCGGGCGTCTTCGGCGCTCAGCGCGCGTTCGGCGCAGCGCGCCAGCCAGGCTTCTGCGCGGTGCACATCGCCCGCGCCCAGCATGGCCAGCACGGCGTGCACGTCGTTGAAGGCGTAATGCCCCGCATGCCCCGCGTGTTCGTCGGCCCCGTCCCAGCCGGCCAGCAGGGCCGCGCAATGGCCGCTCATGTCCTGCCCCAGCAGGTGCAGGCGCCACAGCATGGCGGCAGCGTCCACGCGTTGCAGCGTCACCTGCAGCGCGGGGCCGCTGAGGTGGGCGTCAACCAGGCGCAGCACACCGGCAGTGTCCAGCGCTTCCAGCCGAAACAGGCTCTTGTGCCACCACAAATGGGTGCTGAAGCCGTTGCCTTCAGCCCACGCGGCCTGGTGCTGGCGCAACCAGCTGGAGCCTTCTTCAAAGCGGCCCTGCATCTCCATCACATGGGCCACGGCGTGAATGGCCCAGGGCGCGTGCGGGTTCAGCGCCAGCGCGCGGCGGCCGGCTTCTTCGGCCTGCGGGTACAGATTGTTTTCTTCCAGACCGAAGGCGTGCAGGGCCAGCACGTGGGGGTACAGCGGGTCGGCTTCGTCCCAATCGGGCAGTGCGCGCGCCGGGCGCTGGCGCAGGCCGGCGGCGTCGCCGCGGTAGAAGTCCCACAGCTGCGCCCACTGCAAGGCCAGCGCGTCGCGCGGGTGGTGGTGGAGCAGTTCGTCCCAGATGCGGCAGGCCTGGTGCCAGCGGCCTTCCAGCAGCAGCTGCACCGCTTCCAGGTGGGCGCGTTCGCGCGGCGGCGCCGCAGCCGCCAGCGCGTGGGCCTGCTGCAGGTGGGCTTCGGCCTGGTGCAGCAGCGCCGGTTCGGTCAGGCTCAGCAGGAAGCCGGCCTTCATCACATGCGGCAGCGCCCAGCCCGGGGCTTCGGCAATGGCCGTGTCCAGATCGGCCAGCGGCGTGTCGTAGAAGGACATCATCCGCCACAGCGCCCGTTCGGCTGCCGCATGCGCGGCCGGCGCGCTGCAGGCGCTGGGGTTGCCACGGACGTCGGTGTTCGACATGCGGCGGAATGTAGCGCGGTCTTGTGACGGCACTTGAGGCGCGGTGCGCGTCGGCCTCAAGCCCGCCGCAAGCCCAGCCACATCACCGTGGCCACCACGAGCAAGCCACCGGCCACCTGCAGCGGCGCGATGGTCTGGCCCAGCAGCGCCCAGGCCAGCACCAGCGCGAAGATGGGTTCGACATTCATGATCGCCGAATTGCCCACCACGCCCAACTTGGGCAGCACCGTGAACATGATCGTGAAGCCGGTGCCGTAGAGCAGCGTCAGCCCGGCCAGGCCCCACCAGCCCGGCGTGGCCTGCGGCCAGTGCAAGCCGCCCTGCGTGGCCACGCCAGCCAGCGCCAACACGGCCACGATGGCCATCGTGCTGACGGTGCGCACGCGGCCATCCAGGTCACCGGCCTCGTGCTGCGTCAGCACCAGCGCCAGCCCGAACGTTGCGGCTGCCGCCAGCGCAAAGGCCACGCCCACGCCGATGCGCCCCCACTGCGCGGCCGCGCCCAGGCCCGAAGCCGCGCCGAAGACGTCCAGCGCCAGCGCCAGGCCCAGCAGCATCACCGGCATGGCGCGCAGCACACGTGCTTCGGGCCGGTGGCCGTAGACCACGCGGGCCCACAGCGCGGTCCACAGCGGGTAGGTGTTGAAGGCCAGCAGGGCCAGCGCCACCGGCAGCCGGGCCACGGCCGAGTACAGGCACAGGCTCTGCACGCCGATCAGCAAGCCGATGGCCGGCAGCGTCTTGCGGTGGCGCGCGGTGATGCGCAGTGGCACCCGCTGCGACCAGACGATCAGGCCGACGACCAGCGCCGTTACCGCGCTGCGGAAGCTGACGGCGGTGGCCACATCGACGCCGTTGTTGAAGGCCAGGCGGGCGGCCACGTGGTTGGCACCCATCAGCAGCGCAATCAGCAGCAGCGTGGCGAAGGCGGTGGCCGACAGCGGCTTGCCGGGCGGCGGGTGGGCGCTCAAAAAGGTGCCTCGGGCCAGGGCCGGATCAGTCCCGCCGGCCGCAGCATTTCCCAGGCGCGCGCCAGGCGCAGCACGCCCAGGTCGTCGTGGCGGCGGCCCATGATTTGCAGGCCTATGGGCAGGCCAGTCTGCAGGCTGGTCTGCAGGCCCGCGCGGCCATGGCCGCACGGCACGCTGATGGCCGGCTGGCCGCTCATGTTGAAGGGCAGCGTGTAGGCGATGTGCTCCATCGCGCGCAGCGGGTCGCCGGTGGGGCTGGGCGCTTCGGCGGCACCGGCAACGTCGGGTGCCACCGGCGAGATCACGAAATCAAACGGTGCGCAGGCCGCCACCGCCGCATCGCGCAACGCCGCGAACTGGCTGTGCTGGTGGAAGAGTTGCGCGGCGCTGTAGCCGCTGGCGGCGGCCACCCAGTCGCGAATGTAGGGCAGCACCTTCGCTTGCCGATCGGCCGGCAGCGCGCTGATGTCCAGCCACGAACGCATGCGCCAGAAGCCGTTGATGCCGTCGGCCATCTCGCGTGTGGTGAAGCCGGCCAATGGTGTGACGATTGCACCAGCGGCGGCCAGAATCTGTGCCGCGCCTTGCACCGCTGCGGCCACGTCCGGGTGCAGCGGCAGGCCCCAGCCGGCGTCCAGCAGCAGGCCGATCTTCAGGCCGCGCACCGCGTGTTGCGCGCTGGCGCTGTCGCCCGGCAGATCGGTCCACGCGATGTCTTGCGGCGGCAGGCTGGTGGCGTCGCGCGGGTCGGGGCGGCACAGCACGGCCATCGCGATGGCAGCGTCTTCCACGCTGCGGGTCAGTGGCCCGCAGGCGCGGCCGGTGTAGGGCGGGAAGATGGGCACGCGGCCGTCGCTGGGCTTGAAACCGACCACGCCGCACCAGGTGGCGGGCAGGCGGATGGAGCCGCCGATGTCGGTGCCCAGGTGGAGGGGGCCGTAGCCGGCCGCGGCCGCCGCGCCCGCGCCGGCGCTGCTGCCGCCCGGCGTCTTGCGCAGGTCCCAGGGGTTGCGGGTCAAACGGCCGAATTGGGCGTGAAAGCTGCTCAGGCCTGAGGACAACATGCCGTAGTCGGGCATGGTGGTGCGGGCCACGAAGACCGCGCCGGCTTCGCGCAGCCGGGCGGCCGGCGGGGCGTCGGCCGTGGCCGGCACCAGCAGGCTGGCCGCACTGCCCAGCGGCATCGCCACGCCTTTCGTGGCGATGTTTTCCTTGATCGTCACCGGCACGCCGTCCAGTGGCCCGAGCGCACGGCCTTGTTGCCAGCGGGCTTCTGAAGCGCGCGCCATCGCCAGCGGTTCTTCGGGGTCGAAAGCCCAGGTGGCGTGCAGATGCGGCTCGCAGCGTTGCACTTGCGCGATGACGGCCTGCGCCACGTCCACCGGTGACAGATCGCCCGCTGCATAGGCCCGCGCCAGTTGCGCAGCGCTCAGGGCGTGCAGCGCCGCCATGGTCAACGCGCGGCCAGCCCGTGCTGCAAACAGGCCGGGTCGCCGCAGCACCGCTTGACGCCGGCGCGGCTCACAACTTCACCGCCGCCGGTGCCCAGCTGACCGCCGCCATGTCGTTGGCCGCGATGGGCGAGTTGCTCCACACCCCGCGCAGGCCGCGCTTGAACACCGCCACCTGGGCCGGGTTCCAGATGAAGACGTTCACTGCGTCGGTGGCCGGCAGGCGCTGGATCTCGCGCCACAGCCGACCCTTTTCCTTGTAGTCGCTGGTCACGCCCAGCGTGGCCACCAGGCCGCGGAATTCGGCACTGTCGTAGCCGAAGTAGTAGGCCGGGTCGGCATAGGCGGTGGCGTAGTCCAGCGGTTCGACGTGGTTGATGATGGTCAGATCGAAATGGCCCTTGAAGGGGCCGGCCAGCCACTGCGCCCATTCGACGTTCTCGATCTTCGCGACGACGCCGACCTGGGCCAGTTGCGCCGCCACGATCTCGCCGCCCTTGCGCGCATAGGCCACCGGCGGCAGGGTCAGCGTCACCTTCAGCGGCGTGCTCACACCGGCTTCCTTCAGCAGCGCGCGGGCCCTGGCCGGGTCGTAGGGGGTGACGCCGGTGAGGTCCTGGTAGCCCAGGTCGCTGGGCACGAAGTGGCTGCCGATGGGCGTGCCCAAGCCTTCTTCGGCCCCGACGATGAAGGCCTTGCGGTCGATGGCGTGGGCCAGCGCACGGCGCACGCGCACGTCGTCAAACGGCTTCTTCCTGTTGTTGATGGCCAGGATGCCCTTGCCCGAGGTGCTGCCGATCTGCACCGTGTAGCGCTTGTCCTTCTGCAATTGCTTGACGGCCGGCAGCGCGGAAAAACGCGGGAAGGCGTCGACGTCACCGGCCAGCAGCGCGGCGACTTGCGCGGCCGGGTCGTCGATGAAACGGAACACCACCTTCTTCAGCGCCACCCGGGCCGCGTCGCGGTGGCCGTCCCATTTCACCAGCGTCACGGCGCTGCCCTTGTTCCAGCTGGCCAGCTTGTAGGGGCCGGTGCCCACAGGCTGGGTGGCGGCGCTGGTTGCGCTGTCGGGGTGCAGGATGACGGCGGTGTTCTCGCCCAGTCGGAAAGGCAGCAGCGCGTCGGCCCGGGCCAGCACCAGCGTCACGCTGCCGGCTTCTGCCAGCTCGATGCGCTGGATGTTGTCGAACAAAGTCTTCTTCGCCTTGTTGGTGCTGCTGGCGGCCTTGGCGCGTTCGAAACTGAACTTCACGGCCTGCGCGGTGAAGGGCTTGCCGTCGGAGAACTTCACGCCCTGGCGCAGCACGAAGGTGACGCGCTGGCCGCCCTCGGCGACGCGCCAGCTTTCGGCCAGCAGCGGCGTCACGGCACCGTCCGGTTCGATCTTCGTCAGGCCTTCGAAGATGTTGTAGTGAACGATCTCGCCAATGGCCGCCGACGGCGCTTCGGTCGGGTCCAGGCCCGGCGGCTCCAGCACCATGCCCAGCACCACGCTGTCTTTGCGCGCCTGCGCCGCGGCCGGCAAGGCGCTGGCCAGCACCGGCAGGCTGGCGAGCAGGTGGGCAACTTGGCGTCGGGTCAGGGTCATGGCGGGTGGCCTCAGGCTGGGCGGTCGGGACGGCTGTCGTGGCGGCCCTGATGCGGAGCCAGCCGTTTCATTCTGCGCGAAGACGCTGCCCCGGCACGGCAGCCAGCAACGCCTGCGTGCAGGGGTGCAGCGGCGCGCTGAACAGGCGTTCGGGCGGGCCCTGTTCAACGACGTGGCCGTGCTGCAGCACCAGCACCTCGTCGGCCACGCGGTCGATCACCGCCAGGTCGTGGCCGATGAACAGGTAGGCCATGCCGTAGCGCTGTTGCAGGTCTTGCATCAGGTTCAGCACCTGGGCCTGCACGCTGACGTCCAGCGCGCTGACCGGTTCGTCGGCCACGATCAGCGCCGGCCGCGTGATCAGCGCGCGGGCGATGGCGATGCGCTGGCGCTGGCCGCCGGAAAATTCATGCGGGTAGCGCGCGCCGTCGGCCGCGCGCAGGCCCACGGCGTCGAGCGCTTCGGCGGCGCGTTCGCGCTGTTCGGCAGGCGTGGCACCCAGCAAAACGGCCAACGGTTCGGCCACCGTTTGCTGCACCGTGCGGCGCGGGTCCAGCGAACCGTAGGGGTCCTGGAACACCATCTGCACCTGGCGGCGCGCGGCGCGCAGGTCGGGCGCGTTCAAGCGGTGCAGGTCTTGCCCCAGCAGCTTCACGCAGCCGGCGCTGGGCGGCTCCAGCGCCATCACCAGACGCGCCAGCGTGCTCTTGCCCGAACCCGATACGCCGACCACACCCAGGCTGCGGCCGGCCTGCAGCGTGAAGCTGACGCCGGCCAGCGCGTGCAGCAGCGGCGCCGGCCTGAACCAGCCGGCCACGCCGTCCGCGCGCGGCAGCGGGTAGGTCTTGGCCAGGTGTTCGACGACCAGCAGCGGGGCCGTCATGGCGCAGACCCGGTCGCATCGGCGTCGACGAACAGGCAGCGCGCGCTGTGGCTGGGGGCCACCTGCACCTCGGGCGGTGGCGCGGCGCGGCAAGCCGCCTGCGCGCGTTCGCAGCGGTCGGCGAAGGCGCAGCCGGCCGGCAACTCGGCCAGCGCCGGCACGCGGCCGGGGATGGTGGCCAGGCGCGTCGTGCGGCGGTCCAGCCGCTCGGCACCCTGGCGCAAGCGCGGCCGGGCGGCCATCAGCGCCCGGGTGTAGGGGTGGGCGGGCCGGGCCAGCACCTGCGCCGTCGGGCCGTGTTCAACGGCCCGGCCGGCATACATCACCAGCAGGTCTTGCACGTTGTCGGCCATCACCCCCAGGTCGTGGCTGATCAGCAGCAGGCCCATGCCGTCTTCCACCACCAGTTGGCGGATCAGCGCCAGCACCTCGTGTTGCACCGTGGTGTCCAGCGCGGTGGTCGGCTCGTCGGCTATCAGCAGCTCGGGCCCGCAGGCCAGCGCCATGGCGATCAGCACGCGCTGGCGCTGGCCGCCCGACAGCTGGTGCGGGTAGGCACCCAGGCGCTGCGCGGCTTGCGGCAGTTGCACGCGGCCCAGCAGGCGCAGTGCCTCGGCTTGCGCGGCGCTGGCCGACAGGCCGCGGTGCAGGCGCAGCGGCTCGGCCACCTGGCGGCCGATGGGGTGCAGCGGGTTCAACGCGCTCATCGGTTCCTGGAAGACCATCGCCATGCGCCGGCCGCGCAAGCCGCACCACCGGTCTTCGCTGAGGGCGGTCAGTTCGGTGTCGCCCAACAGCACCGAGCCGCTGACGCCCGCGCCCTCGGGCAGCAGGCCCATCACGGCCAGCGCGGTGAGTGTTTTGCCGCAGCCCGATTCACCCACCAGGCCCAGGGTCTGCCCGCGCTGCAGGTGCAGGCTCAGACCGCGCAGTGCGGGCACCTTGCCGCTGGCCGTGGGCAGGCTGACGTGCAGGTCGGTGATGCGGAGCAGCGGGTTTTTGGTCACTCGGGATGACGGGGCTGTGGCGGCGGCGCCGCACGATAGCCGAGGCTGAAACAGGCCACTGCTAGACTGTTTTTCATGCCCTGTTTCGCTGACGAAGCAAGGCCTTCCACAAGGGGAACACGACATGTCCAACATACAAAAATCGGCATGGGCTTGCGCTGCGGTGCTGGCCCTGGCCGGCTGTGCCGCCACCGAAACCTCACGCAGCGTGCAGGTTGAAAAGGTACAGGCTGCCGCCGCGCCGTACAGCGGCGTCAAGGTGCCGATGTCGGTGGGCAAGTTCGACAACCGGTCCAGCTTCATGCGCGGGGTCTTTTCCGACGGCGTCGACCGCCTGGGCAGCCAGGCCAAGACCACGCTGATGTCGCACCTGCAACAGTCGCAGCGCTTTGCCGTGCTGGACCGCGACAACATGGCCGAAGCCAGCCAGGAAGCCCGGCTGGCCGGCACCACCCAGGCCACGCGCGGCGCGGCTTTCGTGGTCACCGGCGACATCTCGGAATTCGGCCGCAAGGAAGTCGGCGACCAGGCGCTTTTCGGTTTGCTGGGCCGCGGCAAGAGCCAGGTCGCCTACGCCAAGGTCACGCTCAACGTGGTCAACATCGTGACCTCGGAAGTGGTGTTCTCGGCGCGCGGTGCCGGCGAATACGAACTGTCGAACCGCGAGGTGCTGGGCTTCGGCAGCACCGCCAGTTACGACGCCACGCTGAACGGCAAGGTGCTGGATCTGGCGATGCGCGAAGCCGTCAACACCCTGGTGGCCGCCAAGGACGCCGGGCAATGGGGCCGCGAGGCCGGCAAATGACGCTGCGCACCTGCACCCAGCGCGCGCTGTCTGCGGCGGGCTTGCTGCTGCTGACGGCCTGCGCCCAGAAAGGCCCCGGCCCGCTGTACCTGTGGGAAGCTTTTCCGCGCCAGCAGTACGACACCCTGCTGCGCGAAGCGGCCGGCCCCGAGGCGCAGATCGCGGCCCTGGAAGCCCACGCCGAAAAGGCCCGCGCCAGCGCCGCCGCGCTGCCGCCGGGCTTTCGCGCCCACCTGGGCATGCAGAAGCTGGCGGCCGGCAACCCCGACGAAGCGCGCCGTTTGTGGGACGACGAGAAGGCGGCCTTCCCGGAATCGGCGCCCTACATGAACCAGTTGCTGAAGCGCTTGAATGCACCGGCTGCGCCTGCTGCATCACCCGCCTCACCGGCCGCCTCGGCCGCCGCCAAGAAAGAGAACCCGGCATGAACACCCGTCACCTGAAGCTGGCCGCGCTGGCCCTGTGCAGTGCCCTGCTCGGGGGTTGCGTCACCCCGCCGCCGGCCCGCGACTATTCGGCCTTCATCAAGGCCAAGCCGGCCACCCTGCTGGTGCTGCCGCCGGTCAACGAGTCGCCCGACGTCAAGGCCACGCCCGGCGTGTGGTCGCACGCCACACAGCCGCTGGCCGAGGCCGGCTATTACGTGCTGCCGGTGACGCTGGTGGATGAAACCTTCCGCCAGAACGGGGTCTTCACGGCGAGCGACGCGCACGACATTCCGGTGGCCAAGCTGCGCGAGGTCTTCGGTGCCGATGCAGCCGTCTACATCAAGGTGAAGAAGTACGGCACCAGCTACGCCGTCATCACCAGCGAAACGCGGGTGGAAGTCGAAGGCCGCGTGGTCGACCTGCGCAGCGGTGAACTGCTGTGGGAAGGCAAGGCCTTGGCCACCTCGGCCGAACAGCAGCAGCAAAGCCAGGGCGGCTTGATCGGGCTGCTGGTGACAGCCGTCGTCAACCAGGTCATCGGTGCGGCCACCGACGCCGCCTACCGCTATGGCGGCATCGCCAACACCCGCTTGCTGGGCGCGCCGCTGTACAACGGCATCCTGCCCGGTCCGCGCTCGCCGATGGCGGGCAGGCCGGCGGCAGCACCGGGTCAGTAGGCGCTGCCGGGTTCTGTGGCCGTTGCTTATGTGGCGTGGGTGGCGTGGGTGGCGTGGGTGGCGTCTGTGGCGGCCGTGGCGGCCGTGGCGGCCATCGTGGCCAGCAGCACGTCGGCCTGCAGCGGCCGCGCGAACAGGTAGCCCTGGCCGTAGCGGCAGCCCATGGCCTGCAGCACGGCCACTTCGGCCGGGTCTTCGATGCCTTCGGCCACGCTGACCATGCCCAGGTTCTCGATCACGTTGACGGTGGCGTGGGCCACCGCCAGCACGTGCGGGTCGTGGCCGACGTGGGTGACGAAGCTCTTGTCGATCTTGATGGTGTCGAAAGGGTAGTCGCGCAGGCAGCCCAGTGACGAGCTGCCGGTGCCGAAGTCGTCCATCGCCAGCTTCACGCCCATGGCGCTCAGCTCTTGCAGCAGCGCGCGCGCCTGCTCGGGGCTTTTCATCACCTCGCTCTCGGTGATTTCCAGTTGCAGTGCCTGCGCCGGCATGCCGGCAGCGGCCAGGGCTTCACGCACCACGGCGATGACCCGGCGGCCCAGCGTGACCTGTTCGCGCGACAGGTTCACGCTCATGGTGGCCGGTGCCAGGGCCGGGTTCTCGCGCTGCCAGGCCGTCCACTGCAGGCAGGCGGTGCGCAAGATCCATTCGCCCAGCACCATGATGTGGCCCGACTCTTCGGCCACCGGTATGAATTCCGAAGGCGACACCGCGCCCAGTTCCGGGTGCTGCCAGCGCATCAGCGCTTCCACCGACGTCATGGCACCGGTTTCCAGGTCGACGATGGGTTGGTAGACGGCCATCAACTGGCCGCGTTCGACGGCGTGGCGCAGTTCGGTTTCGATGACCGCGGCGCGCGTCAGCCGGGCCCGCATGGTGTCGTCGAAGCGCACCGCGCGGCCGCGCCCGGCGCGCTTGGCTTCGTACATCGCGGTGTCGGCGTCGCGCAGCATCTCGTCGGCCGTGGCCACGCCGGGGTGCCACAGCGCGATGCCGATGCTGGCGCTGGAATGCAGCGCCTGCTGGCGCACGGTGTAGGGCTGGGCCAGCGCGTGCAGCACGGCCTGCGCTTCGGCCTGCACCTGCACAGGCTGGTTGCCGGGCAGCACGATGACGAACTCGTCGCCGCCGAAACGGGCCACCGTCCAGGCCTGCGTTGGATCGGCCGCCGCGCGTTTGCCGGCCACCTCGCGCAGGCGCTGGGCGATGGCGCGGAGCAGTTCGTCGCCGGCGTTGTGGCCCAGCGTGTCGTTGACGATCTTGAAGCGGTCGAAGTCGAGGAAGAACACGGCCAGACCGCCGCCGGGGCGGGCCGGCGAGGCGGCGTTTTCGCGGTCGATCTGCTCTTGCAAGGTGTCGTGCAAAGCGCTGCGGTTGTGCAGGCCGGTCAGGCGGTCTTCGCGCGCAGCGGCGCGCAGCGCGTGTTCCAGCTGGTGGCGTTCGGTGACGTCGGCCACGCTCAGCCACAGGAACTGCTGGTCGCGCGCGTCGGTGACGCGCACACCGTTGAAGACCAGATTCAGCAGCCGACCCGACTTGTGGGCACACGCCACTTCGGTGGGCCCGAAGCGGCCCTCGGCTTGCGCCTCGAGGAAGAACTGGTCGCGCAAAGGCAGCGAGGCTTCGGCATAGCGCGCACGGGCGTCGCCATGCAGCAATTCCTCGCGCGTGTAGCCGGTGATCTGGATGAGCGCGTTGTTGACGGCCACCACCCGGTTCTCGCTCAGGTTCAGCAGCTGCAGCCCCAGGGGCGACAGTTCGAACAGTGCGTGCATCAGGTCGTCATGCTGCGAGCGCGCCAGCTCGGCTTCTTTTTGTGCGGTGATGTCGTCGTGGGTGCCCAGCATGGTCAGGGGCGCGCCGTCGGCCGCGCGGTTGACGACACGGCCGCGGTCGCGCACCCAGCGCCAACTGCCGTCGGCGTGCCGCATGCGGTATTCGGCCTCGAAGGTTTCGGTGTCACCGGCGAGGTGCCGTTGCAACTGCACGCGCAAGCCGGCGCGGTCATCGCGGTGCACCCGGCGGCGCCATGTCGCCACGGCGATGGTCTTCGCGCTGGGAGCGCCGGCGTCCAGCATGGCGGCAAAGCCGGCGTCCAGATCGACTTCGCCGGCCTGCACATTCCATTGCCAGGTCGCCGTGCGCGTGCCTTCCAGCACCGCGCGCAGGCGGCGCCCTTGCTGCGTCAGGCTGTGTTCCAGGCGGCGGCGTTTGCTGATGTCGACGAAGGTGACGACCACGCCCTCGCCGGCTGGCGCCGGCATGCAGTTCACCAGCAGCCAGCGCTGCTCGCCGCCGTACAGGCCGACGCCCATTTCAAAGTTGTGCACGGGCTTGCCGGTGCGCAGGGTCTGCAGGGCGGGCAGCCGTTCCGCGGTCAGCGGGGTGCCTTCGGCATCCACCGCCCCCCAGCGCGGGTCGGTGGCGTGGCGGCCCAGGATCTCGCCGCGCGACAGGCCCAGCAGGGCTTCGGCAGCGGCGTTGGTGTCGGTGGCCACGCCGTCGGCGTCCAGCACCACCATGCCCACCGCCATGCCGGCAAAAACCTGGCGCCATTGCAGGGCATCGAGTGCCTGGCCCGAGGGCAGGGCGGCCAGCAGGGCGCGTGTGGGGTCGGGTGCGTTCATGGGCTGGGTCAGGGCCCCGCTTGCAGCGCGGCCAGGGTGTCGGGCAGGGCGCTGATCAGTGCTTGCAACTGCCCTTGCAACTGCGCTTCGGTGCAGCCGGGCAGGGTGCAGGCGGGCGGCGGGCCCACCGCGCCATCCGCTTGCAGGCCGAAGCCGGCGGCCAGCGCCGCGTGGTCGGCCAGGGCCAACAGGCCGGGCAAGGCGGCCAGGCCGTCCAGCGGCAGGGCGACCTGGGCGGCGGCGCTGTCGGCAGCGCTGTCGGTGTGGTGCCCCACGATGGCCTGCGCCAGCCAGTCGGGCATGGCCCAGGTTTGCGTCAACAGCAGCGCGCAGGCTTCGTGCGTGGTGCCGAAGTGGGCCTGCTCGGCGGCCAGCACGGTGGCGTGGTCGGCACCAGCGGGCGGTGTGTAGCGGGCCATCGCTGTCGGGTCGGCCTTGACCAGCAGCAGCCAGCCGATGTCGTGCAGCAGGCCGGCCATATAGGCCTCGCCGGACTGGCCCGCGCCGCTGGCCCGGGCCAGTTCCTGTGCGGCGCAGGCCACGGCCAGGCTGTGCAGGCGGAAGCGTTCGGGGTCGAAGGCCTTGCCGCTGCGCGGCGGGGTCAGGCGGTCCAGGCAGCCCGAGGCGGCCACGCCGCGGATGGCATTCAGCCCCAGCACGGCCACGGCGCGGTCCACGGTGCCGATGTTGCCGGCCTGGCGGTAGTAAGGCGCGTTGGCCACCTTCAGCACGCGGGCGGCCAGGCCCGGCTCGGCGTGCAGGCAGTCCAGCACGGCCGCGATTTCAACCTTGGGGTCGTACAGCAGCGACAGCACGCGCGCGGCGCCAGGACCACCGCCCGAGGCACCCAGGGCGCGCGCAGCCGCGATCAACCCGCTGGGCGGGTGGCTTGGAACGGAAGCGGCGGGGGCAGTCATGGCGGGTGCGGGCAGGGAGCGGCAAGCAAACGACAAGCAAACGAGAAGCAAACGACAGGCAAACGGGCAGGCCAGCCGAAATGGCCGCACCGGTCTATCGGCATTCTTCCCGGCGGGCCGCAGCCCCAAGCGCCAAACAAGCCGCGCCCGGCGGCTCAATTCGGCCTGTGCTGTGCGAAGTGACGCGCCGCAGCCGGTTTCAGCGCCCGGCGGCGGCCTGGCCCAGCAGGTCCAGGTAGGCACCGGCCAGGCGCGGGGCGTCGGCCAGGCCCAGGTCCTGCATCAGCGCTTCGGCCGTGGCCGCGCCCTGGGCGTCGGCCTGCCCGGCGCTGAGCACCACCTCCAGCTCGATGAAATCGCCCAGCCCTTCGACCTGGTCGAGGTGGACGCGCGTGGCACCCACCATCAGCAGCAGGCGCTGCTTGCGCACGCGGCCCAGCACGCCCAGGCCGCGCGCCAGGGCGTCGCGCAGCGCGGCGGGGTCGGGCACGGGCACCAGCAGGTAGTCGCTGGCTTTGGCTTCGCCGCTGTCGGGGCGCTGGTAGTGGATCAGCTCGGCGCTGCCGTCGGCGAATTCGCGCAGCTTCAGGCGGCCGTGCGGCACCTGGAAAAAGGTGTCGTCCTGGGCGATGTGTTGCGCGGGCCCGTCGGCCAGCGCGCGGGCCCGCGGCAGCACCGCGGCCACGCTGCTGATGCGGGCCTTGATCTCGATATTGCGTGCCACCTCAGGACGTGGCGCGGGCGGCGGTTTCTGCGGCAATTTGCCGCAGTGCCTGCTCGAAGACCTCGGGCGGCTGGCCGCCGGAAATCAAGTGCTGGTCGTTGATGACCACGGCGGGCACCGAGGTGATGCCGGCCCGCTGCCAGAACTGCTCGGCCGCGCGCACCTCCAGCGCGTAGCGGTCGCTGTTCACCACCTCGGTGGCCGAGGCCAGGTCCAGCCCCAGCCCGCCGACGATGTCCAGCAGCACCGCCGCGTCGCCAGGGTTGCGGCCGTCGCCGTGGTAGGCCTGCAGCAGCGCGTGTTTCAGCCGGCGCTGCGCGTCGGCTTGCGGTTGCAGGCCGGCCCAGTGCAGCAGGCGGTGGGCGTCGAAGGTGTTCCACACGCGCAGCCGCTCGCCGAACTGAAAACCGACGGCCGCGCCGCGTTCGCGGATCACCGCGCGGTTCTGCGCCAGTTGCGCGTCGCCCATGCCGTACTTGGCTTTGAGGTAGTCGGCGGCATCGGCACCGGTGGCATCCATCGTCGGGTTCAACTCGAAAGGCTGCATGTGCAGATCCACCACCAGGCTGCCGCCGATGTTGGCGAGGGCCTGCTCCAGGCTGTTCAAACCGACGGCGCACCAGGGGCAGGCCACGTCGGAAACGAAGTCGATCTTCATGTTGGTCCTTGCAGGGAAGCGGGAAGCTTGAAGGTGTGCATGGTGCGCGGTTCAGCGTCGCCCTGCCAGCCGGGGGTCGAGCAGGTCGCGCAGGCCGTCGCCCAGCAGGTTCAGGCCCAGCACGCTGAGCACGATGGCACCGCCGGGCACCAGCGCCAGTTGCGGGGCCTGGAACATCAGCGCCTGCGCGTCGGCCAGCATGCGGCCCCAACTGGGCTGTGGCGGCTGGGTGCCCAGGCCCAGGTAGCTCAACGCGGCTTCGGCCAGGATGGCGGTGGCAAACGCGATCGTGGCCTGCACCATCAGTGGGCTGGCGATGTTGGGCAGCACGTGGTCACGCGTGATGGCCAGCGGGCCCTTGCCGGCGGCGCGCGCGGCGGTGACGAAGTCGCGCGACCACACCGCCTGCGCCGCGCTGCGCGTGATGCGCGCGAACACCGGGATGTTGAAGATGCCGATGGCCACGGTGCTCATCCACAAGCCGGGGCCGTAGACGGCGCTCAGCAGGATGGCCAGCAACAGCGCGGGGAAGGCGAAGCTGAAGTCGCAGGCGCGCATCAGCAGGGTGTCCACCCAGCCCCGGCCGGCCGCCTGTTGGGCCGCCGCCAGCGCACCCAGCGCCACACCGGCCAGCAGGCCGATGGCCACCGCCACCACACCGACCGAGATGCTGTTGCGCGCGCCCACCAGCAGCTGGCTGGCCACGTCGCGACCCAGGCCGTCGGTGCCCAGCCAGTGCGCGGCCGACGGCACTTGCAGCTTGGCCGCGATGTCGATGTCACCCGGCGGCCAGGGCTGCCAGACCAGCGACAGCAGCGCGCTGGCCAGCAGCAGCCCTGTCAGCACTGCGCCCACCGCGAAGCTGGGGTGCTGGAACGCGCTCAACGCACGCGAGGCACGGCGCGACTCGCTCACCGGCTCGCCCCGGCCAGCCGCAGCCGCGGGTCGATGACCCGGTTCAGCACATCGACCAGGCCGTTGACGACCACCACGCCGGCCGCCAGCAGCATGACCACGTCACGCACCACGACCAGATCACGGTTGGCGATGGCCTGGAAGACCAGCCGGCCGATGCCCGGCAGCACGAAGACGTTTTCCACCACGATGGTGCCGGTGACGAGGTTGGCGAACTGCAGGCCGGCCACCGTCAGCACCGGAATCAGCGCGTTGCGCAGGCCGTGGCGCCACAGCGCCTGGCGCCGCGTCAAGCCCTTGGCGCGCGCCGTGCGCATGAAGTCTTCACGCAGCACGTCCAGCACCGCCGAGCGCGTCACCCGCGCCAGGATGGCGGCCTGCACCAGGGCCAGCGAAATGGCGGGCAGGATCAGCGCCTGCAGGCCGGGCCAAATCCCACCTACGCCGACTTCGCCAACTTCGCCGCCGCCGTCGTTGGTCCAGCCCGGAAAGCCGCCCGCGCTGACCCACTGCAGCTGCACCGCGAAGACCAGGATCAACAGAATGGCGAACCAGAAGTTGGGTACGGCGATGCCCAGTTGGCTGAGCGCCATGACCACCGTGTCGCCGGCCCGCCGGTGGCGTGCGGCGGCGTACAGCCCCAGGGCCAGCGCCAGCACGCTGGTCAGCGCCATGGCCAGCACGGCCAGCGGCAGGGTGACCTGCAGGCGCTGGGCGATGAGCTCGGCGGTGGGCGTGTCGTAGCTGCTGCTGCGCGCCGTTTCACCGCGCAGCAGGCCGCCGACCCAGTCGGCGTAGCGCGCCAGCGGCGGGCGGTCGATGCCCAGCTGGGTCTGCAGCGCGGCCAGTGTTTCTGGCGTGGCAGTGGCACCCAGTTTCAATTCGGCGGCGTTGCCCGGCAGTTGTTCCAGCAGCGCAAAGACCACGGCCGAGGCGACGAGCAGCGTGAGGGCAACGCCGGCCAGGCGCTGGAGCAGGAAGAACAGCATGGCCGGCGATGATGCCGCAGCGGGTTGCCAGCAAGCGCGGGCCGGCAAACGAAACAGGGGCCTGCAGCGCGCGCTGCAGGCCCCCGTCGGGGTCGGGCCCGGCCCGGCTACAAGCCAGGGCGGCCACGACCGGGTGCGTTTACTCGGTGCGTTCGTGGCGGTCGGCGGCGGCCAGCAGGTCGGCAGCGAAGCGCGGGTCGTGCGAGACGTAACGCTGGGCGTATTCGCGCATGGCTGAGGCCTCGGTGGCGCGGTCGGCCTGCAGTTGGCGTTCAGCGCGGGCGCTGCCGTGTTGCTCGAACCAGCTCAGCACGCCAGTGAAGGCACCGGCAGCCCAGAGGCTGGCGCGGGGGGTGGCAACGGTGATCGGCGATTGGACGGTGATGGCGGTCATGTGAACTCCTTGCTGTGCCGCCCGATGGGGCAGCGTGGGGGCCCGGTGGGGCTGGAATGGGATGAATACTAGGGTAACCACCAATACCAGGCAAGTGAATATTCTGCATGTAAGATATTCATATTTTTGATATCACCCAGCCCGTGCCGCAAAACTTTCGCACCCTGGACTTGAACCTGCTGCGCGTGCTGGACGCCGTGATGGCCGAGGGCAGCCTGACCCGCGCGGCCGCCACGCTGGCCATGACGCAGCCGGCCGTCAGCCACGCGCTGCGCCGGCTGCGCGAGTCATTGGGGCAGGAGTTGTTCGTCCGCACCGCCCACGGCATGCGGCCCACGCCGCAGGCCGAGGCGCTGTGGCCGCAGGTGCGCATGGCACTGGCCAGCCTGCGCCAGGCGCTGACGCCAAGTGACTTCGACCCGCAGCGCGACGCCGTGCAACTGCGCCTGACGATGGCCGACGCCACCGCCGCGCTGTTGGCCCCTGGCCTGGTCGAAGGCATCGAGCGCGACCGCGCGCTGGTCAACCTGCGCCTGCTGCCGCTGACCACCCGCGACCCGCGCCGCCTGCTGGAGGACGACGAGGCCGATATGGCCGTGGGCTTTTTCCCTGAAGTGATCACCAACTTGGTCGCGCAGGGCCCAGACAGCCACCTGCGCCACGCGCGCCTGTACGCCACCCGTTACGTTTGCGTGATGCGCAAAGACCACCCGCTGGCCGCCGAGCCGCTGACGCTGGACGCCTTCTGCGCCGCGCACCACCTGCTGGTCAGCTTTTCAGGCCGCCCGCACGGTTACGTCGACAAGGCGCTGACCGCCTTGGGCCGGCAGCGCCGCATCGTGCTGACGGTCAACCAGTTCTTCACCGCCGGGCGGGTGGTGGCCACGTCCGACCTGCTGACGGTGCTGCCCGAACGCTTCCTGCTGGCCACCGGCGCGCAGGATCTGGTGGTGCGTGAACTGCCGATGCTGCTGGAACCGGTGCACGTGGAAATGCTCTGGCATTTGCGCAACGACGCTGCGCCTGAACACCAGTGGCTGCGCACCCAGGTTCAGGCGGCCGCTGCGCGGCCGGCCTGAGCCCATGGCGCGACGGACGAGCGCGAAGGACGAGCGCGACGGACGAGCGCGACGAACGGTCGCGGTGGGCTACAGCACCGCGGCGATGGCCGCCGCCGTGCGCTCGACGTTGCCGGTGTTCAGCCCGGCCACGCAGATGCGCCCCGAGCGCACCAGGTACACGCCGAACTCTTCGCGCAGCCGGTCGACCTGCGCTGCGCTGAGGCCGGTGTAGCTGAACATGCCGCGCTGGGTCAGGAAGTAGCCGAAGTCGCGACCGGGCCGCTTGGCGGCCAGCACGCCGTGCAGGCTGCGCCGCATGGTCTGAATGCGGCCGCGCATGCCGGCCACATCGGTTTCCCACGAGGCGCGCAGCGCCGGGTCGGTCAGCACCCGGCTGACGATGCCGGCAGCGTGGATGCCGGGGCTGGAATAGTTGCGCCGCACGGTGGCCTGCATCTGGCCCAGAACGAGTTCGGCCTCGGCCGCGTCGGCACACACCACGCTGAGCGCGCCGGCGCGTTCGCCGTAGACGCTCATGCTCTTGGAAAACGAGTTGGCGACGAAGAAGCTCAAGCCGGCCGTGGCCAGCGCGCGGATCGCGAAGGCGTCTTCTTCGATGCCGTCGCCATAGCCCTGGTAGGCCAGGTCCAGGAAGGGCAGCAGTTCGCGTTCATGCAGCACCGGGATCAGCGCGGCCCACTGCGCCGGGCTCAGGTCCACGCCGGTGGGGTTGTGGCAGCAGGCGTGCAGCAGCACCACACTGCGCAGCGGCAGGGCTTGCAGCGCGGCCCGCATGGCGTCGAACCGCAGGCCGCCGCTGGTGTTGTCGTAGTACGGATAGGTGCCCACCGCCAGGCCAGCGCCTTCGAAGATGGCGCGGTGGTTGTCCCAGCTGGGGTCGCTGACCCACACGCCGCTGCCGGGCAGCCAGCGCTGGATGAAATCGGCGCCCACCTTCAGGCCGCCGCTGGAACCCACGGTCTGCAGCGTGGCCACGCGGCCGCCGGTGACGGCTTCGTGGCCGGCACCGAACAGCAGCGCCTGCACGGCGGCACGGGCCGCGCCCGAACCTTCCATCGGCAGGTAGGGCTTGGGGCCGCTGGCGGCCAGCATCTGGCCCTCGGCCTGGCGCACGCAGTCCAGCACCGGGATCAGGCCGTCGTTGTCGAAGTAGATGCCGATCGACAGGTTGACCTTGTCGGCGCGCGGATCTTTCTGGTAGGCCTCGTTCAGGCTCAGGATCGGGTCGCCCGCATACGCGTCCAGGTGGCTGAAGAAGCTCATTGGTGCACCCTACGGCCTGCGGCCGATCCCGCCAAGCGGGAGCGAGCCCCTTCGGGCGGCCGAGCGGGGCTCATGCCGCCAGCGCCTTCTCGATGTTCTTGCGCAAGGCGTCGGGCGCGTCGTTGGGGGCGTAACGCTTGATCACCTGGCCGTCGCGGCCGACCAGGAATTTGGTGAAGTTCCACTTCACGGCCTGGGTGCCCAGGATGCCCGGCGCTTCGCCTTTCAGCCACTGCCACAGGGGGTGGGCGTCGCTGCCGTTGACCTTGACCTTGGCCATCATCGGGAAGCTGACGCCGTAGTTCAGCTGGCAGAAGGAGGCGATGTCGTCGTTGCTGCCCGGGTCTTGCGAGCCGAATTCATTGCTCGGGAAACCGATCACCACCAGGCCTTGGGCTTGGTAGTCCTTCCACAGCTTTTCAAGCCCGGCGAACTGCGGCGTGAAGCCGCAGGCGCTGGCGGTGTTGACCACCAGCATCACCTTGCCGCGCTGCGCCGAGAAGTTGGCGGGTTGGCCGGCAATGGACACGGCGTCGAAATCGAAAATGCTCTTGTCGGTTGATGTGGCCATGGTTGGGGCTCCGGTCTGCGGCAGGCGCCGGATGTTATCGCTGCAAGGCGGTTGCCGCAGGCGTGAAGCAAGCCCTGCTTGCGGCGTTGACAGCGGCCAGCGGCCGCCCCAGCATCGGCCGCCTGATGTCAGCCCACCCACCCTCACGCGCCCCGGTGCGCATCGCCTTCCTGGGCTTCAGCGGCTTCGAGCGCACCGCGCTGGCTTCGTATTTCCGCCTGGCCGCCGAACGCGAGCCGCGCTTCGAACTGGTCGTCAACCTCACCGACGCCGACTACCTGGTGGCCGACGCCGACCACGGCCCGTCGGTGCAACTGGTGGTGGTCACCGAAAGGCTGGCCGAGACCGTGTTCATCGGTTCGCCCGCACCCGAAGGTGCCGCCGCGTCGATGCGCCGGCCCATCGACGCGCTGCACGTGATGAAGGCGCTGGACGCCCTGGTGCAGGCACGCGGCGGGGCGGCCCCCGCGCCAGTGGCGGCACCGTCCGCCGCGCGGCCGCCGCTGCCGACCCGCGCTGCGCCGCCGCCGGCCGTGGTGCCTGAGGTGGGTGTGATCGTCGAGTCGATGCTGCGCATGCCGCCGCTGGCCCCGTCGGCCCCACCAGCGCCACCAGCGCCACCAGTCCCACCAGTCCCACCAGTCCCACCCGCCCCGCCGACGCCCGCTGCCACGGCCGCCATCGCCACCCCACCCCAGCCGCCGGCTGCCCGGCGTGCACCCGCCGCGCCGCTGCGGCCACCGGTTTTCGTCGGCCCGCCCGCCCCGCCCCGGGCGCTGGTGGTGGACGACAGCGACATCGCGCGGCGGTTCCTGACCAGCCGCCTGTTGCCCTGGGGCGTGCGCAGCGACGCGGCCGCCACCAGTGCGCAGGTGCTGGAGATGCTGGCCCAACGCAACTACGGCCTGATCTTCCTGGACATCGAACTGGGCCCTGAAAGCGAGCTGGATGGCCTGGCGCTGTGCCGCCAGATCAAGCGCAGCGCGCTGGCCATCGACGCCACCGTGATCGTGGTCTCGGCCCACCACAGCGAGGTCGACCGCGCGCGTGGCTCGCTGGCCGGTTGCGACGCCTACCTGGGCAAGCCAATCCACGAGGCCGAACTGGCCGCACTGCTGCGCCGCCAGGGCCTGCTGCCGCCCGAAAGCCTGGGCGTCAAGCCGCCGGCGGCACCCAAGACATCACCGGCCTGACGCGGCGCAACGGCGCAACGGCCCGGCGGCCCGGCGGCCGACTGGCTGATTGACCGATTGACCCGTCGGCCGATCGGCACAGCCGCATCGCGCTGCGCCGCGCCTCAGTCGCGCCCGGCCAGCAGCGTGGCACCGACGATCAAGGCACCGCCCACCAGCAGCGCCGGGGTCACCTGGCCGGCCCCCAGCAACACCGCCGAGCCCGCCGCGAACAGCACCTCGGTGATCATCACCACGGCGGTCACGTTGGCCGGCAGGCGCGACGCGCCGTACTGCAGCGCCATGTTGCCGCCCAGGAAGGCCACGCCCATCAACAGCCCGCCCGCCACCCAGCCCCAGGCCGGCGGCGGCGGCAGCGGCACGCTGCCTTGCAGGCTCAGCGCCAGCACGGCCGAAACCGCGGCACCACCGGCGAACATGGCCAGGGCCCGCGCTGCTTCGGGCTGGTGGGCTTCACGGCGCAGCAGCACGTTGTTCAACGCGAAGGTGAAACCGCCCAGCACGCCCAGCCATTCGGGCAGCGTGCGCGGCAGCGGCAGGCTGTCCGTGATGCCGCCCGTGATGCCGCCCGCCATGCCGCCGGCAGGCCACAGCACCACGGCCGCGCCGGCCAGGGCCATCGCCACGCGCAGCAGCGCCGCGCGGGTCAGCGCCTCTTTCAGCAGCAGGCGCGCCAGCAGCACCGCCCACAGCGGCATCAGGTAGAACAGCAGCACCACGCGGACCACGTCGCCCACGGTGACGCCCCAGTTGAAGGCTGCGTTGGTGGTGCCCGAGGCCAGCACCAGCAGCCACAGCGAACGCGCGCGCAGCAATTCGCCCCAGGCGGCGCGCCGCCACAGCGTGATGGCCACGACGGCCATGGTGTAGATGAGCACCGTGGCCCACAGCGGGTGCAGGCCCTGCGCCGCCAGTTGCCGGAACGGCCACCACGACACGCCCCAGGTCAGCGCGTTGAAGACCAGGGCCAGCGCCGGCAGCCAGCGCGCAGCGACGTTGGCGTTCATGCGGGCGCGGCTTCCAGGGGCTGTCTCGGTGGCCGCCTCAGTGGCCGCCTCAGTGGCCATCCGTGCGGGCGATGGCCAGCAGCCGCTGCACCTCGTCGCCGTGCACCGCCAGGTTGCGCAGGTGCCAGCGGCGGATCAGCTCCATCACGCCGGCCACCGTCAGGCCGAAGATGGTGATGACGACGAAGGCCGACAGGCCGAAGCGCGTCATGCCGGCGTAGAAAGCGCCGGTGCCCAGGATGCAGGCCTGTTCGTTGAAGTTCTGCACGGCGATGGAGCGGCCGGCGCCCATCAGGTTGTGGCCGCGGTGCTGCAGCAGCGCGTTCATCGGCACGATGAGAAAGCCGCACAGCGCGCCCATGATGACCAGGAAGGGCGCGGCCAGCCACACATTGGTCAGCACGTTCAGGCCGATCATCAGCAGGCCGACGAAGATGCCCAGCGGCAGCACGGTGACGGCCTTGTCCAGCTTCATCACCATCGACGCGGTGACAGCGCCGATGACCGAGCCGATGACCACCACGCCGGCCAGGTTGCTGGCCTGCGTGGTGCCGTAGCCCAATGCGGCAGCGGCCCAGGTGAAGACGATGACGCGCAGGTTGCTGAAGATGCCCCACAGCAGCGTGGTGGTGGCCAGCGTGATCTGCCCCAGCTTGTCGCCCCACAGGCGCGCATTGCAGTGCGAGAAGTCGCGCACCAGGTCGCGCACGCCGCCGCGCAGCGGCTGCAGCGGTGCCGAGGTGCGCGGAATCTTCAGGTTGAACAGCGCCGCCAGCACGTACAGGAAGACGATGACCGAGATGGCCGCCTCGGGCGCGGTGTCCACGCTGGTGGTGATGAAGGGCAGATCGAAGCCCAGCAGCACGGTGGCGATCTTCGGCCCGACGAGTTGCCCACCCAGCAGGATGCCCAGGATGATCGAGCCGACGGTCAGGCCTTCGATCCAGCCATTGCCCTTGACCAGTTGCGACGGCGGCAGCAGCTCGGTCAGGATGCCGTACTTGGCCGGCGAGTAGGCCGCCGCACCCAGGCCGACGACGGCATAGGCCAGCAGCGGGTGGCCGCCGAACAGCATCATCAAGCAGCCCGCCACCTTGACCAGGTTGCTCAGGAACATGACTTTGCCCTTGGGCACGGCGTCGGCGATGGCCCCAACAAAAGGTGCCAGCACGACATAGAACAAGGCGAACATGGGTGCCAATGCCGGCACCTGCCAGGCCGGGGCCTTGGCCATGCGCAACAGCTCGATCGCAGCAACCAGCAAAGCCTGGTCGGCCAGCGAGCTGAAGAACTGCGCCGCCATGATGGTCGAAAAACCTTTTTTCATCTTGTCGCGCACAGCAGGTGCTGGCCGGCGTGGGGGCGCGTTGTCTCCGTCTGGTGTCTCTGCCCGGAAGGGCGCGCGGTTATAGCACGCACCCCCTGGCTGTCAGAATGGTCACAGCCCCATAAACGTCGACAAATGCCGCGTCCGATCGAAGCCTTGATTCACCCTGCCGCGCTGGCCCACAACCTGGCGCGCGTGAGGGCTGCAGAGCCCGACGCACGGGTGCTGGCGGTGGTCAAGGCCAACGCCTACGGCCATGGCATCGAACGGGCCTACCCCGGCTTGCGCGGTGCGGATGGTTTTGCCTTGCTCGACTTGGCCGAGGCGCAGCGCATCCGGGCCCTGGGCTGGCGCGGCCCCATCCTGCTGCTGGAAGGCGCTTTCGAGCCGCGCGACCTGGAGCTGTGTTCGCGCCTGGGCCTGTGGCATGCGGTGCATTGCAGTGAGCAGATCGACTGGCTGGCCGCGCACAAGACGCAGCAGCCGCACCGCGTGTTCCTGAAGATGAACAGCGGCATGAACCGGCTGGGCTTTCGGCCCGAGGTCTACCGCAGCGCCTGGGCCCGGCTGGACGCCCTGACCCAGGTGGACGAGATCTCGCTGATGACCCACTTCAGCGACGCCGACGGCCCGCGCGGCGTGGCCCACCAGGTCGCCGTGTTCGAAGCCACCACGCAAGACCTGCCCGGCGAGCGCAGCCTGTCGAACAGCGCCGCCATCCTGCGCCACGGGGCGGGCGCCATCATCCAGAACGACTGGGTGCGTGCCGGCATCGCGGCCTACGGCAGCGCACCCGATTTTCCGCAACACGACATCGAGCACTGGAACCTGCAGCCGACGATGACGCTGCGCGCCAGGCTCATCGGCACGCAGCAACTGCAAGCCGGCGACACGGTGGGCTACGGCAGCGGCTACACGGCCAGCGGGCCGCAGCGCATCGGCATCGTGGCCTGCGGCTATGCCGACGGCTACCCGCGCTTGTGCCCCACCGGCACGCCGGTGCTGGTGGACGGCGTGCGCTGCACCACCGTCGGCCGGGTGTCGATGGACATGCTGGTGGTCGACCTGACACCGGTGCCGCAGGCCGTGATGGGCAGCGAGGTCACGCTGTGGGGCTGCGGTCCGCACGGCAGCGTGCTGCCCATCGACGAGGTGGCGCAGGCCGCCGGCACCGTGGGCTACGAGCTGATGTGCGCGCTGGCACCGCGCGTGCCCGCGCGCGTGGAAGCCGCCCCCTGAGCGCCCGCCGCGTCGAGATCGACCGCGCCGAGGTCGAATTCACCGCCGTGCGCTCGCAGGGTGCGGGCGGGCAGAACGTCAACAAGGTGTCGTCGGCGGCGCATCTGCGTTTCGACATCGACGCCTCGTCGCTGCCCGACTTTGTGATGGTCGGCCTGCGCGCGCTGGCCGACCAGCGCATCACCGAAGGCGGCACCGTCGTCATCAAGGCACAAGGCCACCGCAGTTTGCCGCGCAACCAGGCCGACGCGCTGGCGCGACTGCAGGAACTGGTCGACGAAGTCTGCAACCCCGACGCGCCACGCCGCGCCACCCAGCCCACGCGGGCCAGCAAGCGCCGCCGGCTGGAAGGCAAGGCGCGGCGCAGTGACGTGAAGGCCGGGCGGCGGGCCACCGGCGACTGAGGCGTCGGGCCGCGCCACTCGCGCCCGACAACCCGCGTTTCGCGAACGCCTCAGCCGCCTGGTCGCAGCCGGGCTGCGCGATGGGCGACAGGTTTTCAGAATCGCTCCATCGACTCACCCACCGTCAACCGGAGTTCTCCATGCGCAAGCTTTCACTGACCGCCGCCCTGGCCTTTTCCGCCCTTTGCCTTGGGGCCTCTGCGCAGGCGCAGGATGCCGCACCGTCCCCCGCCGCAGCGGCCGTAGCGGCCGCACCGGCCGCCGCCAGCGCGGCCGCAGGCACGGTTTGCGTCGACGTCGAGGTGCAGAACGTGCGCCCGCAGCAAGGCCTGCTGTTCCTGGCGGCTTACGGCAGCGCCGAGAGCTACGGCAAGAAGCCGCTCGCGGTCCTGAAGGCCGCCGCCGGGGACGCCACCACGCGCCTGCAGATGTGCGGCATCAGTGGCGACAGCGTGGCCATCTCGATGTTCCAGGACCTGGACAGTGACGGCAAGATGGCCAAGAACATCATGGGCATGCCGACCGAACCCTGGGGTTCATCGGGCACGCCGGGGATGTTCGGCCCGAGCTGGGAAACCGGCAAGGTCACGCTCAACGGCAGCGCTGTCGTCGTGAAGCTGTCGCAGTAAGCCCAGCCTCGCCCAGCCCCCACCCAGCCCCCACCCAGCCCCCACCCAGCCCCACCGGAGCCGCAGCATGCAACGCCGCCAACTTTTGTCCGCCAGCGTCGCTGGCCTGGCCGCCAGCGCGGCCGCCATCACGCCCACCCTGGCCGATGCCAAACCCGCGCTGTCGTCGGTGTTCGACACCAACGTGAAGAACCAGCCGCTGATGACGCCCTTCAAGGGTGTGACCGACGCCACCGGTGACCGCGACAGCGCCAGCAGCGCCGGGCAGATCGTGCTGCGCGGCCGCTGGCCGGCCGACTTGCGCGGCCGCTTCTACCGAAACGGCCCGGCGCTGATGGAGCGCGGCGCTGAGCGCTACCACCACTGGTTCGACGGCGACGGCATGGTGCAGCAGTTCAGCATCGGCGACGGCCAGGTCACGCACAAGGGGCGGCTGGTGCGCACCAGCAAACTGAAGCTGGAACAGCAGGCCGGCCGCTTCTTGATGTCGGCGCTGGGCACGTCCATTGAAGGCGGCCCGCCCGGGAGCGCGCTGTCCGGCCTGCCGGCCGGGGGCCCCGACAGCTTCAACACCGCCAACACCAACGCCATCGAACACGCCGGCCGCGTGCTGGCCTTGTGGGAAGGCGGTTCGGCTTACGGGCTGGACCCGCAAGACCTGTCCACGCAAGGCCCCATCACCTGGCGCAAGGACCTGCAGCAGGTGCCGTTTTCGGCGCACCCGAAAGTCGACGCCAGCGGCCACTTGTGGAACATCGGCACATCGGGCGCGGCCATCGTGGCCTGGCATGTCGATCCGGCGGGCGCGCTGGCCGGCGTGCAGTTGGGCGAGTCGCCCTACCCCGGCGGCATGGTGCACGACATGGCCGTCACCGAGCGCTACCTGGTGGTGCCCTTGCCGCCGGTGTCGCTGGACTTCAGCAGGCCCGTTGCCGACGGCCCGCGCCGCTTCGCGATGAAGGCCGGCGAGCCGCTGCGTGTGCTGGTGATGGACAAGGCCGACATCACGAAACGCCGCGTCTTCGAGCTGCCGCCGCAGATGGTGTTTCACGTCGGGAATGCGCATGAAACGGCTGACGGCCGCATCGTGCTGAGCTACATCGGCGCGGCCGACGCCTGGTTCCTGGACCAGGGCGCGGTGGCGCTGATGGCGGCGCGGCCGCAGGCATCGGGCCGCGTGGGTTTGCAGATCGCCACGCTGGACATGGGCAACGGCAAAGCCACGCAGCAGGCCGTGCCGGGCGAGGTTGAATTTCCGCGCATCGACCCGCGCCGCATCGGCCGTTCAGGGGCCGACCGTGCGCGCTTTCTGGTCACTGGCGCGGCCTGGCAGCAACACCCCAACCGCAGCAATGCGCTGCTGCACGGCGTGCAGGTGCTGGACGTGGAAACCGGCCGCGCGCGGCGCTTCGACTACGGCGAACACGCGGTGGCCGAAGAACACATCGTGGTGCCCAAGCCCGGCAAGACCGGCGAGCTGGACGCCTGGCTGCTGGGCACCACCTTTGATGCCCGCCGCCAGGCCACGGTGCTCAATGTGCTGGACGCGGCGCATGTCGAAGACGGGCCCATCGCGCAAGCCGTTTTGCCATACACGCTGCCGCTGGGCTTTCACGGGAACTTCACCGCAGCTTGACAATGGTTTGATGGCTGCACCGAAAACGATCTACACCTGCCGCGAATGCGGCGGCACGAATGCCAAGTGGCTGGGTCAGTGCCCGCACTGCAAGGCCTGGAACACGCTGGACGAAACGGTGCCTGAAACGGCGGCCGGTCCGGCCACGCGCAACACGCGCTTTCAGGCGCTGGCCAGGAGCCAGCCGGTGGCCACGCTGAGCGAAATCGACGCCGCCGAAATCGCCCGCACGCCCACCGGCCAGGAAGAGCTGGACCGCGTGCTGGGCGGCGGCATCGTCGAAGGCGCGGTGGTGTTGATCGGCGGCGACCCCGGCATCGGCAAGAGCACGCTGCTGCTGCAGGCGGTGGACGCCTTGTCGTCGCAGATGCGGGTGCTGTACGTCACCGGCGAAGAAAGCGGCGCGCAGATCGCGCTGCGTTCGCGCCGACTGGGCTTGAGCGGCAAGGCGGTGCGCGTGCTGGCCGAGATCCAGCTGGAAAAGATCATCGCGGCCATCGACGCGGAACAGCCCGCCTTCTGCGTCATCGACTCGATCCAGACCGTCTATTCCGAGCAGCTGAATTCCGCGCCCGGCAGCGTGGCGCAGGTGCGCGAATGCGCGGCACAGCTCACGCGGGTGGCCAAGACCAGCGGCTGCGCCATCGTGCTGGTGGGCCACGTCACCAAGGAAGGCGCACTGGCCGGTCCGCGCGTGCTGGAACACATCGTCGACACGGTGCTGTATTTCGAGGGCGACACCCACAGCAGCTTCCGTCTGGTGCGCGCCATCAAGAACCGCTTCGGTGCGGTCAACGAAATCGGCGTCTTCGCGATGACCGAAAAAGGCCTGAAGGGCGTCAGCAACCCGAGCGCCATCTTCCTGTCCACCCACAACGAACCGGTGCCCGGCAGTTGCGTGCTGGTGACGCTGGAAGGCACGCGGCCTTTGCTGGTCGAGATTCAGGCCCTGGTCGACAGCGGCGGCCCCAGCCCGCGCCGCTTGAGCGTCGGCCTGGACCGCGACCGCCTGGCGATGTTGCTGGCGGTTTTGCACCGCCACGCCGGTGTCAGCTGCATGGACCAGGACGTGTTCGTCAATGCGGTGGGCGGCGTGCGCATCGGCGAACCGGCGGCCGATCTGGCGGTGCTGCTGGCCATCCAGGGCAGCCTGCGTGGCAAGGCGCTGCCGCGCGGTTTCATCGCCTTCGGTGAAGTCGGTCTGGCCGGCGAAGTGCGGCCCGCGCCGCGCGGTCAGGAACGTTTGAAGGAAGCCGCCAAGCTGGGCTTTTCCATCGCCGTGGTGCCCAAGGCCAACGCGCCGAAGAAGCCCATCGAGGGGCTGACCATCCATGCGGTGGAGCGCATCGAGGAAGCGATCGAAGCGGTGCGTGGGCTGACGTAAGGCGCTTCCTGGCGCGCGCCGCCGCCGCCGCTGTGCAGGCTGGCCCGGGCAGGCCATGCCCCAACAGGGCTACAGGCCCTTGAGCAGCGCCGCGACTTCGGCCTGGCCCGGATACGCAGGGCCCAGCTTGGCCAGGGCTTCCAGCTCGTTGCGCGCGGCAGCCCTGTCGCCCTGCTGGACGAGCAGTTGCGCCAGGCGCAGGCGGAACTGCGGGTTCTGGGCGTCCAGTTTGGTGGCCCGTTTCTGGGTCCGCACAGCCTGCGACAGCTGGTTTTCCGCCGCCTGCGCCCAGGCCAGTGTGTCCAGCATCGGGGCGCTGTCAGGCTGCAGCGCCAGGGCCTGTTCGGCCATCGCCGTCGCGCCGGCCTTGCGCTGGGTGGCCATCAGCCAGGCGACGTTGTTCATGGCCTGCGCATGGCGCGGTTGCAGAGCGATCACCTCGCGGTACAACGCCTCGGCCCGCGGCCAGTCCTTGGCTGCCGACGCCATGGTGCCCAGGTGGTAGCTGAAGGCGGCGTCCCTCGGTTGGTCCCTGCGCCAGGTGGCCGCCAGGCGCTCGGCGTCCGGCGCCTTGCCACCGGCCACCAGGCAGCGGTGCAGTTGCACCGCCATGTCGGTTGACGGGCTGCGCAGCAGCGCCGCCCGGTAGGCTGGTTCGGCAGCGGCCCAGTGCTGGACTCGGGCTTCGATCTCGCCTTCAAGGGCATAGCCGGAAGCATTTTGCGGCTGGCGCCGCTGCATCGCCCGGGCGATGGCGCTGGCCTCACCGGGCCGCTTGTCCAGCACCATCAACAGCGCCAGTCCGCGCTGGGCCATCGCATCGTCGGGCCGCATGCCAACGGCCTGGCGCAGGGCGCGCTCGGCCGCCGGCAGGTCCTGGGTCGCCAGCAGGGCGGCGGCCAGTCTCACCTTGGGCAAGGGGTTGGCGGGTTGCCGCGCCGACAGCGCTTGGAAGGTGGCCGTGGCGTTCGCGCTGTCGCCTGCGGCCAGTTGCGCCTGGCCGAGTGCATCCATCACCCCCAGGTCCTTGGGCAGAACCAGCGTGGCGGCCTGCGCCGCCCGCAGGGCACCGGCGCTGTTGCCGCTGGCCAGCAACTGCTCGATCAAGCGCAGCTGCGGGCCGGGCTGGGCGGGGTCCATGCGGACAGCGTCCTGCAACTGCGCGGTGACCACGGCAGCCGGTGCGCCGAGCCGGGCATCGATCTCGGCCAGGGCCACCTTGGCCCTGTAGTGCTTGGGATCGGTCTGGAGCAGGTCCTTGAAGCGCTGGCGCGCGCGCTCGGGCTGGCCGCTGTCGATGTCGATGCCGGCCAGTTCAGCCAGGACCGGAAAACGGTCGCGTACTGCGCCCAGGGCCTGCTCGAAGCTGGCCGCCGCGCCCAGCGCGTCGCCTTGCCGCGCCAACACACGGCCCCGCAGCATGTTGGGCAGGGCCTGGCCCGGCAGCTTGCGTTCCAGGCCGGCGATGGCCCGCAAAGCGCCCGGCCCGTCGTTGGCCTGCAGGCGCGCGTTGACCAGGGCCAGGTCGGCCTGCGTGCTGAGCCCGTCCTTGGCGATGGCTTCCAGTTCAGCCAAGGCCGGGCCAGCCGGGTTGCGGGCCAGTTGCAGCACGGCCAGCGCGGTGCGCGTGCGCTCGTCGGCCGGGGCGACTTTGAGCGCGCGCTGAAGCACCGCTTCGGCACTCACGGTGTCACCGGCCTGCCGCTGGGCCTCGGCGCTCAGCGTGAGACTGGCCAGATTGGGTTGGGCTGCATCGACCAGCGGCTGCAACACCTCGATGGCCTTGTCAGGCAGGTCGGCGCGCAGGTAGTGCTGGGCCAGCATGTGCAGCGGAATCTGCCGCTGGGTGGCGCGCTTGGTGGCCCGGCTGAGCAGCCCTTCGGCCAGCGTGAACTGCTGGCGGCGGAACTCGACAGCGCTGGCCAGCATCAACACGCGCAGGTTGTTCGGCATGGCCGCCAGCAGGATTTCGTTGATTTCGCGGCTGGCTGCGTAGTCCTGGTCATCGAAGGCGAACTGGGCCTGCAGGAACAGGGTCTCGGGGTTCTCCGGCGCGGCCTTCTTGAGCTGTTCCAGTTCGTAGCGGGCTTCGGCAACCCGGTGCTGCAGCAGCAGGGCGTTGATCACCGCCGTGCGCGCGGCGATCGCATCCGGGTTGGCGGCCAGGACCGTGCGCACTGCATCCATCGCACCGTCGGCGTCGTTCATGTCCAGCAGCAGGATTTCGCCCTTGAGCAGGCCGGCGCCGGCGTCGCCGGCGTCGCGGGTCAGCACCCCTTCCAACTGGCGCAATCCGCCGGCCAGGTCGCCCTGGGCCGCATCCAGGCGCGCCAGCACCACGATGGCCGGCGCATGGCCAGGCCGGGCCTGCAGCGCCGCAGCCGCAGTGGCCCGCGCCAATCCGGGCTGGCCTTGCGCCGCGTAGGCAGCGGCCAGCGAACTCTTCAGGTCGGCCAGGGCGGCCGCGTCGCGCAGCGTCAATCCAGCGAACAGGGCGATGAGTTTGTCGCCCTCATCCTCGGCCAGCAAAGCCCGCGCGATGTCGGGCACCACTTGGTCATCGGGAACCTGGGCCTGGCGTGCCTTTTGCAGTTGAACCAGCGCTGCTTTGGGATCGCCGCCTTGCAGCAGGACCTTGCCCAGCAACAGCCGGGCGCTTGTCGAATCGGGATTCTTGAGCAGCGCGTTCTTCAGCTGTATGACCGCGCCGGCGGTGTCGCGCTTGGCCAGCAGGGCTTGGGCCGAGGCGATGTAGCTGCTGTCGGAAGTGCTGTCGCAAGCCACCAGCGTGACGAGGACGCAACTCAGCAGTAACGGTCGGATCTTCATCGAAGGCGCTCTCGGGGCGGCAGGTTCTGGGCGAGCGTGGGTCGGGCCAGATGACCGCAGTCTGCCGCGAAACGAGGGTACCACCGGCGGCTGCGGCGAGGCCGCGCAGGCCGCAGCTTGCCCGCGTCGGCCTTTTTTACAGTTCAGACCGACCGGGGTGGTCGATCGCACCGAAATGCCAGCCTTGACCATGCTTTCAAGGCATAAAGTCTCATCTGATCAAGGACTTGCGTAAATCTTTCGAGACCATGGCCCGGACATTGCTTTCGCTGCGGCAGATGGCAAGTTTAGGGGTCCGGCTGCCCGTCTTTGCTAGTTGACCTCAAGCTGCACCCACCACCGAAGGTTGAACATGAAGCTCAAGAGTCTTGCCCAAGCTGCACTGCTGGCCGCCACCCTGGCCTGCCCGGCGGCGTTTGCCAACCTGATCACCAATGGTGGGTTTGAGGCCCCAGTGGTCAACGGTGCCTCGGGCTACAACGTTCGCACGATCGCTGACGCCGGCTGGGGCTGGACGACTGGCAGCCGAGGCGCCGTGCAGTTCGACGCGACCTACGCCCCCGGCCAGCTGCAAACGGTGGGCGCCGGCAGTCAGTCGGTACAGCTCGAACTGGTCGGTGATTACATCGAGCAAAGCATCGCCACCACGATCGGCACCACTTACAACCTGAGTTTCTTGCTGGCCTCCTACGCACCCCCGGGCGTCAGCGCCCTGAAGGTCAGCGTCGGTGGCGTCGGTGACAGCCTCTTCTCGGGCAACAGCTCGTGGATTTCGCAGGCCTTCAACTTCACCGCCACGCTGGCTTCGACGTCGATCCGCTTCACCAACAACAACCTGACGGCGGGCTTCACCTACCCGCACCTGGACAGTATCGCCCTGGCCTCGGTGCCTGCACCCGCCACCCTGGCCCTGGTGGGCCTGGGTCTGGCTGCGCTGGGCTGGACTCGCCGCCAGCGCGCCTGACCGGCCCCTGGCGCCATACACACCCCGCTGCAGCGGGGTTTTTTGTTGCTGGCGCACGCAGCGTCCATGCGCCGACGCAAGCCTCCATCCGACCGCCAACCCTGCTTGATGAAGGCCTGATCGAGGGAGTTCTGCGGCACCTGGAGAACGGCAAGAACGCCGACAGGAACGGCTGAAGGTAGCCGCCAAGCTGGGCTTTTCCATCGCCGTGGTGTCCAAGGCCAACGCGCCGAAGGAGCCCATCGCGGGGCTGACCATCCACGCGGTGGAGCGCATTGAAGAGGCGATAGCGGC